>CAYFHQ010000043.1:0-28452 GCA_964342805.1 uncultured Peptostreptococcaceae bacterium
CAATACTTGCGCCGTTAGCTCAGCTGGATAGAGTGTCTGACTACGAATCAGAAGGCCAGGGGTTCGAATCCCTTACGGCGCACCAGAAGAAATCCCGTACACGAAAGTGTATGGGATTTTTGTTTTTTGCGAAAGATGTAAGGTGGGAGCGGCACAAAATCGGAAATCGAAAAAAAATTACATTTTTTTGTGTTAGTGAGAAGCTTGTGATATTCTGTTCTAAATAGAAACTTACTAGGGAGGGTCAAATGGAATATATGCGCTTGAGTAATGTTGAATACGAGAATATTAAGGGAACCAACCATGCAGAGCTCAATTTGAACACGAGTTTTGTGTCCCTAGATCGCGCTAACATTATTGGCATTTATGGTGCCAATGGTTCTGGGAAAACATCTTATGTTAATGTTATGAGTTTCTTGCAGCAGCTTTTGCGGGGAGATGGGATAGCAGAAAATGCGGATGATCTGATATCTAGTAATGAAAGCTATGGGAGGATTCAGTTTGAGTGGGTTGCAGTTGTAAATGAAGAAGAATACTTGTTGAAGTACTCCATAAAAGTAGTACGTGAAGCAGGACAAAATGGTAATGTCGACTCATTAGCGATCGCTGAGGAACACTTGCAGTATAAGGAGCATGTGAAGGGAAAGCGATTCAAGACTCTAGTTCTTTATAATCAGGATCAACTGGTTGTTGGACGACTTCAAGTAAATCGCGATCTTTCAAATAAGCGACTTACTCTTGATTCTGGAAAATTTGACGCTCTAATTGTTTCTAGAATGATAAATGAGAAAAAGGTGTCATTCATTTTCCACAACGAAATTTTTGCGTTGTGTGAACAAAATATGAGTTTAGAGTTGTTTGGGATTTACAAACTGTTGGCCAAAAAATTTATGACAGATTTTATGGTGTTAGACAGCACTCAAAGTGGTTATGTGTTAGCGAACTTACTCATGCCTTTTACCTTCCAATTTAGTAATAAAAGAGGAAGTATTCCCTATGATCTATCAAGACCAACAGTTTTGTCTAACGAGGCGTATCAAACAATTACTGAAGTTATAGAGCAGATAAACATTGTTTTAGATAAGATCATCCCACATATGCAGATTGAAGTGCGCAAAATTAATGATGAGACATTGGACGATGGCAGATTAGGCGTACGTTTTGAATTACTTTCAGACAGGGGAGAGGTAAAGCTACCACTTCGTAATGAGTCTGCTGGTGTCTTAAAAATCATTGGGATGCTATCAGCCCTTATTGCAGTTTATAGCAATCCCAATGCATGTATAGTGATTGATGAATTTGATTCAGGTGTATTCGAATATCTTTTAGGAGAGCTTCTGGAAGTAATAGAATCTAGTGGACGAGGACAATTGATTTTTACTTCCCATAACCTTCGTGTACTTGAAGTACTTGATAAACGCTCCCTACGGTTTACCACGACTAATTCAAATGAACGTTTCACAAAACTAAAGGGCGTTACAAAGTTTAGTAATGCAAGAGATATTTATTTGCGATCAGTACAATTAAATGATTCAGATGTAGAGTTATATGAGGATATGAGTTCCTATACCATCAAAAAAGCTTTTAGAAAAGCGGGGCGCTATCATGGCTAAAAGAGTAGTAGTGGTCATAGTTGAAGGTGATTCAGATGAAACGATAGTTATGGAGCTTCTTCAAGAACGTTACCAAGGGCTAGAGATCAAATTTGATATCGTTAGAGGGGACATATTCTTTAATACAGGTCTGCGAAACATGAATATTAAGAAAGAGATCTCTGAGAGAATCAAAATCTATGTGAAAAAGAGAAAGTATAAAGAGTCCGATATACTGAGTATATTGCATATCATGGATACTGATGGTTGCTTTATTCCAAAAGACAGTGTTGTTCTTAGGCCGAATGCGGTAACTAAAATTGTGTATGACGAAGACGAAATCGCTGCTCAAAGGCCTACAGACCAAGACTTTATTCTTCGGCGTAATGCTTCAAAATCTCGGAATGTAAATATTATGTGGTCAGCAAATAAAGTGCTATCAGATAAATATAAGTATCAGTTATATTTCTTTTCCAGGAATTTGGAGCATGTCGTGTTTGACGATCCAAATCCTAATGGTGACGGAAAATGTGATCGGATCGATGATTTTATTGATGATCTTGAAATGGATTTAGCCACGTTTCTTATGGAGTACATGATAGACTGCGGTGATGTTGACTATGAGGAAGCCTATGTTGAATCGTGGAAGAACATTAAACACAGTAACAACTCTCTAAAGAGAAAAACCAATGTACCCTTAGCTATACGTTATTTAGATAAACTAGTAGAGTGATTTTACGCCTTCTTTGTGATGAAGAAGGCGTATTGTATATCAATTTAATTGCACCATACAAATAAACCTCTTGACAACACATTACTTGTACCATACAATCAAGTTGAAAGGAGGGAGCCAATGAGTGAATTAAAGGTGATCTCAAACAATGAAGCAGCCGGTTCATGTGACCACTGCCAAACCGAAGAAGAACGATACCTGTGTTGTGTCGACGAGGTGGGGGAGACCCTCAAACGGGTGGTCCGTAACTTTCAACTCTTTGAGCGTGACCAGGTCAAAACCCTAGGCTTTACCATGACCCAGGCCTACTGCTTGATCGAACTCCTGGAGCATGAAGGCATGACCATGCAGGATCTCAGTGACCGAATGAAGCTCAATACTTCTACCATGACCCGGGTTGTGGACAAGTTGGTCAGGGACGGCTATATTGAACGCAACCGGAGCAGTGAAGACCGCCGTGTGGTATTGGTATCCCTGACGGAGAGCGGTTTAACTTCTGCCCAAGGGGTTTCCAATCGGATTAAAGACTACTACGGCGAAATTACCCGCCACCTGCACCAGGGCCAGGTAGAAGACGTTCTGACCTGTGTGTCCCAACTGATGGATGCCTTTGAAAAGGCCAATCCCAACTGTTGTTAGGGGACTTGCCTTGTTCAAGACTAGGCTCAGGAAGAAAATAGATATGCAATCCCAACAGGCAAGAGACCCAGTTGGGATTTTCATAGGCAGAATACTTGCATGATACAAACAATGCATATACGAATAAAATTCAAAAGAGAGCATTCTATGTAAGATGATTGCTTACGAGGAGGATAATATGGAATTTTTAAAAGAAATCATAGCATGGCTATTGTGGGGTGCAGGCCTCTCCATTGAGGGGGGACTGGGGCACTTTATGTCCTTTGTGGTCCTAGCGTCCTTGGAAATATTCACAATCATGACGGTTTTAATCATGGGCATTGGCCTCTTGAGGTCCTTTATTGATCCCCAGAGAATCAAACGACAGCTGACCAAGGCAGGCCCTTTTTTTAGCCATGTCCTGGCGTCACTCCTGGGGGCTGTTACCCCATTTTGTTCTTGCTCTTCGGTACCTGTTTTCATTGGTTTTATTGAGTCGGGCATACCCCTGGGGGCAACCTTCTCCTTTTTGATCACCTCTCCCATTGTCAACGAAGCAGCCATCGCCTTGCTTTGGGCAGCCTTTGGCTGGCAAGTGGCCTTGCTTTACACAACAACAGGCATAGTCATTGGGATTGTCGGAGGCTGGATCATTGAAAAGCTGAAGCTAGAGCACTTGGTGGAAGATTACATTCAGTTAAGGGCCCAGGACCTGGAGCAACAAAGCTTCCCCACTTTTGGTAGCCGCCTTCAGTTTGCCTGGGCAGAGGTAAAAGTAATTGTGTCAAAGGTTTGGATCTATATCTTTGTTGGCATTGGGATCGGTGCCCTCATCTACGGATGGACACCTGACGGCTTCCTGCTTCAATATGCAGGTGCTGACAACCCCTTGGCAGTCATTATAGGTGTTATTATCGGGGTCCCCGTCTATGCTAGCAATGTCATGATGATCCCCATTGTAGAAACCCTCATTGGCAAGGGCATGGGGGTAGGCACAGCCCTGGCCTTTATGATGGCGGCTTCGGCCCTGTCCCTGCCGGAAATGATCATGCTGCGCAAGGTCTTAAAGGCCAAGTTGGTCCGGATATTTGTCTTGATCACCAGTGTCAGTATTATCCTGGTAGGTTACTTGTTTAATTTTGTTTTAGCCGGTATTGCATAAGAAAGAGAGGAAGAGTCATGTTTAAAAATCTAGGAGAAAAGTTTATGAAACACATGGAGTCTAAGGCCGCTTGCGATTGTGGACCAGTGGAAGAACACAAGGCGCAGACACAACAGGAAGCTCAGGAAACGTGTTGTGATCCTGCCTGCTGTGAGCCAGATTGTTGTGAACCTCCAGCGAGTAAGGAAGACCAAGACCAGGCTTCTTGTTGCGAGGACTGCTGCTAGTAGGTTAGGGTCGCTTTAAAAGCCAATAATGCATAGAAAAGGGACATGATTTCAACAACCTGAAATCATGTCCCTTTTGCTTTTCTTGTTTTGACTACATTGTAGGAACCCCATCATGCAAGGATCTTCACGGGTAGGCTCTAACTAGCCAACCTAGGACGGATTTCCCGCCGCCACCCACCGTGTCAGCCAACCAATTACAGTGGGTAAAACCGTTATGACGGCGACAAGGCGCATCAGATGAAGGAGGGCATTAATAGTTGTTCCATGGGACCTCCTCTGTCACCTTCGCTACTTTTCATTCATAAGATACCACATTTTTAGTTATACAGCCGAAAAATCTGACAAATACCTTGTACTCCTTGGGGGGACTCCGTCAAGGCCGCTCAATGACCTGGGTGGGGAGGGGGGCAGTTATCATAATTTTGTGGCGTCTGCAAGCGTTGAAATGTTTCACCCTTGTAATGTATAATTTCGATTACTTACGGAAATGGTATACTGGAAAAAACGACCATGGGGGCCGAGATGTATAAATTATTGTTGGTAGATGACGAAATAGAAGTACGAAAAGGGATCATTTCCAAGATCGACTGGACCCAAACCGGCTTTGAGATCGTGGGAGAAGCGGAAAACGGTCTAGAAGCCCTGGAAGTCATGGAAAAACTCAATCCTGATGTGGCCATTATCGATATCAAAATGCCATTTATGGACGGCATGCAGCTGGCCGAGCGGATTTCCTCTGACTATCCAGCAACCAAACTCATGATCCTGTCCGGCTTTGACGAGTTTGACTATGCCCAGCGGGCCATCCGCTACAATGTCATGGAGTATATCCTCAAACCCCTGAGCGCAGACGAACTCATGGAGGTCCTCCAGCGGCTAAAAACTGTCCTTGACGAGGAAAAAGAGAAAAATGCCAACATGGAGGCCCTCCGCCTCCAGTACATGGACAGCCTACCCCTCCTGAAAGAACGTTTTCTGAACGTCATGATCATGGAGCACATGGAAGTGGAAGAGATATACGAGCGGGCAGGTCGATTCAACATCCACCTTCCCCAAGGACCCATGACCCTTGCCTTGGTGGCCCATAGCCATGACCGGTCGGAAGTCAGGGAACTCCATGAGGCGACCATGAGTCCCTACGAGGAGCGGGAACTCCACGGGTATGCAGTTTTCGAGACCTGTGAGCGAATTGGGGACCAACATGGGGTGACCACTTTTATGCGGGCGGGGGGAGAAACCGTTATGATCCTGCCCATCGACGAAGAGGACCTCAAGGCCTCCTACGCCGTTTTGGAGGAAGTCCGTATGGTCATCGAAAAGACCCACCCCTTGACCGTTACGGTTGGCGTGGGCCAGGTGGTCCATTCTCCAACCGACCTCAAGGACGCCCTCCAGGGAGCCATGTCCGCCCTGGACCACCGCCTGGTGGAAGGGACCAACCGCCTGCTCTTTATCCATGACTTACTGCCCAAGGACTATGGCCAGCTCATTTTCCAAGACGAAATGGAAAGAGACTTACGGACCACCATTCGGACCGCAGGCGAAAAAGAGATTGAAGCCCTCATACAAAAGCACTTTCAAGTGATGCGGGTTCGCGAAATATCCTACCAGGATTGCCGACTCTTCATTAACGAAATGTTGACCTCTCTCTTCCGGATAGCCAGAGCCCATGACCTCAACCTCCACGAGGTGACCGGCCGGGACAATCTCTTTGCGGAAATGGAAGATATGGATGTCCTGGACAACCTGGAAGCCTGGTTTATTACCATATGCCTGCTCTTAAAGGCCCAAATCTTGCAAAGTCGGACCTCTGGCATGCAGGAGATTGTGGCCAGGGCCAAGGGCCACGTCCTGGACCACTTCCATGAGTCAGACCTGACCCTGGAAACCATGAGCTCGGTCTTACACATCAGCCCCTCTTACTTTAGCCGGGTCTTTAAAAAGGAGTCGGGAAAGACCTTTATCCAGTACCTGACCCAGGTACGGATGGACAAGGCCATGGAGTATATCCTCAATACAGACATGAAAAACTTTGAGATCGCTGAAAAAATCGGCTATGCAGAGGCCAACTATTTCAGCTACTCCTTTAAAAAATACTTTGGACAATCCCCAACAGCCGTCAAAAAGCAAAAGAAAAAGAAGGTGTAATCGTGCTGGAACAATTGCGAAAATGGGGTATACGGGTGACTGGATTCCGCTTCATACTGGCCATGAGTTTTGCGGCGGTGATTGCCTTATCCATGACCTTTGTGGGTATCGCCTTTAATCAAAAGTTCATACAGTCCACCAGGGAAAACCTCAGTTCCAACTCCCAAGAGATCCTGGCCCAGGTGGAACGGAACCTGGACACCTACCTCAAGGGAATGATCGACCTGTCCAACCTCCTCATTGTGGACATCAACAAGTTCAAGGAGCTCAACTTGGACATGATCGACCAGCAGGTACAGACCCTCCTGCGGACCCGGTCGGACATCCTGTCCATCTCTCTTTTTACCACCGACGGAGACTTGATCTATGACGGTAGCCATGGCAAACTCAAGGACACGGCCCGGGTCAAGGACCAGGTCTGGTTCCAGGAGGCCAACCGCCAGGGCGGGGATATTCATTTTACGCCCCCCCACGTCCAAAACCTCTTTCTAAACCGCCACCCCTGGGTCATTACCCTGAGTCGGTCGGTCAACTTCCGGTCCAACCAGACCATGGAGGAGGGGGTCCTCCTCATTGACCTCAACTTCAGTGTCATAGAAGAACTCCTCAACGATGTAAAGTTAGGGGAGCGGGGCTATGTCTATGTCATGGATGACCAAGACAATATCGTCTACCACCGCCAACAGCAGTTGATCTACTCCGGCGTGACCACAGAGAATATGGAAGGCATAGAGGACTTGACCTCGGGTTCCTTCATACAACCGGGCAACAAGTCCGCAGAGCGCCTACTGACCATCCAGGAGGCCGCCCATGTCCCTTGGCGCTTGGTCGGGGTCTACTATTTATCCGATATTTCCACCGTCCAGCAGGACGTTACAGAATTTATTTTTTTGACCCTCCTCATCGGCATGGTCATCCTGATCTCTGTGTCCATTTACATGACGGACCGGATCACCAAGCCCATCGCTGAGTTGACCACCTCCATGAAGGCGGTGGAAAAGGGTGACTTTGACATCCAGATTGATGTCAGCGGAGAGTATGAGGTGGTCCAACTGGCCAAACGCTTTAACCTCATGACTGCCCGGATTAAAAGCCTCATGGGTCAGGTGGTGGACGAACAGGAAGCCAAGCGCAAGAGTGAACTCAGCGCCCTCCAGGCCCAGATCAACCCCCATTTCCTCTATAACACCTTGGACTCCATCATTTGGATGGCGGAAAACGGCAAACAGCAGGAAGTGGTCAAGATGGTTACTGCCCTGGCCCGGCTTTTCAGGATTAGTATTAGCCGGGGCAAAAACGTGATCACGGTCAAAGAAGAGTTGGCCCATGCGGAAAACTATTTGACCATACAAAAAATGCGCTACAAGGACCAGTTTGAGTACACGCTTGATATTCAAGAGGAGGTCCTGGAACTCAGAACCCTCAAGTTGATCCTCCAGCCCATTATTGAAAATGCCATCTACCATGGTATTCGGCAAATGGTAGACGAAGGGGAAATCCTAATCAATGCCCGCTTGGAGGGTGACGACCTGGTCTTTGAAGTCCAGGACAATGGCCTGGGTATGGAAGACCATATCCGACAAGGCCTCTTGACACGCCATCCAGAAGATGCGGCAAGCCCTGCCACTGGTGTCAAGGTGGGCGGCGTTGGGGTGTCCAACGTGGACGAGCGGATTCAGCTCCTGTATGGCAAGTCCTATGGCCTAACCATTGAGAGCGAGCTAGAAGAAGGTACCACCGTGACCCTGCGGATTCCTGTGGTGAAGGGAGGAGACAATGGGTAGAAAATCCATATTTTTCTCTGTCATGGCAGTCCTGCTCTTTGTAGGTGCCATTATGATTCTCAACTTGTACGAGAGTGACTTGCCCACAAGCAGTGACGATCCACCCAAGGTCAAGGTGGCCTTGATCGTAAAAATGAAGTACGGGGAATATTGGGAGACCCTGAAAATGGGGGCCGACGTGGCTGCCAAGGAACTAGGGGTCCAGGTGGACTTTATGGCGCCTGAAGAGGAGTCTGCCTATAAGGTTCAGAGGCAGATGATCCGCCAGGCTGCTGACGAAGGTTATGACGGCATTGTCTTGGCGCCCTCTGACCTCCACCTCTTGGAGCCCGCCATGGAATACGCCCACGACGCCGGCGTTCCCATTGTTCTGGTGGACTCTGCAGTCTCCAATACCCTCTATTACAGGAGCTTTGCCACGGACAACTATAAGGCAGGGAAAACCATTGGCCAGCTGGTTTTGGACTTGGCTGGGCAAGAGGCAAAGGTTGGAATTATCAACTTTGTGTCCGGCAGTGAAAATGCCATCGAAAGGGAAAAGGGGCTAAGGGACTTCCTGTCGACCTATGAGTCCGTGGTCATCCGGGACACCATGTATTCCATGTCAGACGTGGACCTGGCAGCCCAGATCACTGATTTCATGCTCAATGAGCTCCGGCCTCCAGACGTCATCGTGGGCCTGAATGCCATTTCGACCTTGGGCATCGCCCAGGAGATGTCCAAGTATGCCGAAGAAGACCAGATTCCTGTGATTGGCTTTGACTCTACCAAGCAAGAAATTGAGTACTTAGAGTCTGGTGTTATTGACCACACCATTGTCCAGAATCCTTTTAGCATGGGCTATCTGGGAGTCAAGGAAGTGGTAAGGGCCTCCCAAGGTTTTTCCCTACGACCTGAAGAAGCCAAGGACGTCCAGGTGGAAACGGTGATCATCCACAAGGACAACCTCTATGAACCTGAGAACGAGAAGTTGGTCTTTCCCTTTACCCACTAGACAGGATAGTTCACTATGTCCCTTGGGGGGGATGTTCACCTAGATAAGCAGACCGCAGTTATGAGCTCCATAGAACTTCATTAGGACCCTAAAAGACCCTAAGGAAAATCCTCAGGGTCTTTTTTTCATTGGATTCTGTAATGAAACCTGCGTAAGCCTGTAAAATTCAGGGCAAATACTACGTGAGTGTCATAAATCTATGAACAAAATATGAATAAGTGAACGAGATTTTAATAATTGAGGTCAAGATATCGAATTTTTGAAAACCTTTTCTCGTGTTACGATTATTTTGTCAACAGGCAATATACATAAAGTCTGAAAACGTTTACTTTGAAAACAATGGAGGGGTAACATGAAAAAAATGTTCGCAGTTCTTATGGTGTTGGTTCTTGCTTTCTCTATGATTGCATGCTCCAGCCAAAGTGCTCCAGCGGCGTCTGAAGGCGAAGCTGAAATGTCTAAAATTGGTGTAACAATCTACAAATTCGATGACAACTTCATGTCATTCGTACGTCGTTCTATCGAAACAGCTGCTGATGGTAATGCTGACCTGATTCTTAACGACTCACAGAACAACCAGGCAACACAGAACGATCAAATTGACATGATGATCTCTAAAGGTGTTAAGGCGCTTGCCATCAACCTAGTTGATCCTCAAGCAGCTCCAACGATCATTAGCAAGGCAAAAGCTGAAGACATGCCAGTTGTATTCTTCAACAAAGAGCCAGACGCTGAAGTTCTTAAGTCTTACGACAAAACTTGGTACGTAGGTACTGCATCTGCAGAAGCTGGCGTGATCCAGGGTGAAATGATCGCTGAGATGTGGAATGCAAACCCTGAGTGGGACCGCAATGGCGATGGCGTTTTGAACTACGTTCTTATGAAGGGCGAGCCAGGACACCCAGACGCTGAAGCACGTACAAAGTACGCTGTAGACACTGCAGTTGAAAAAGGCGTAAAAGTGAAAGAGCTTGAGCTTCAAACAGGTATGTGGGACTCCGTAAAAGGTAAAGAGCTTATGGACGCGTGGATTGCTAAGCACGGTGACGAGATTGAATTCGTAATCGCTAACAATGACGCTATGGCACTGGGTGCTATCCAGTCCCTAAACGCTAACGGCTACTTCGATGGCGACATGTACATGCCAGTTGTAGGTGTAGACGCTATTCCTGACGCACTTGAGCAAATCAAGGCTGGTTTCATGGCGGGTACAGTACTTAACGATGCTAAGAACCAGGGTAAGGCTACTTTCGACCTAGTAAACAACGTAGCAAACGGTAACGATCCACTTGCAGGTACTGAGTGGTCATTCGACGAAAACAAAGCAGTTCGTGTTCCTTACGTAGCAATCACAATCGATAACATTGATTTTGCTGAGAAAGCATACGAATAAGCATTAAAGTTAAGGTTTAACAGTAGGAATTCGAGATGTGTGAGGCAAACTTACGCATCTCGGATTTTCTTTGAGGGAGGTGGCATGAATGCACGGTAATGAAACAAGTAATTCAAAATACATGCTCGAAATGATCGGTTTGACAAAGACCTTCCCGGGAGTAAAAGCACTGGACGGTGTAAATCTTCGAGTGCGACCAGGTACTGTTCACGCCCTGATGGGGGAGAACGGTGCAGGTAAATCAACATTGATGAAATGCCTCTTCGGTATTTACAGAAGAGATGAAGGAAAAATCATTTTGAATGGGGAAGAAGTGACCTTTACTTCTTCTAGACACGCACTGGACCATGGGGTTTCCATGGTGCACCAGGAACTCAATCAAGTACAGTCAACACGGGTTATGGACAATATATGGCTGGGACGTTTTCCGAAAAGTGGGCTCTTTGTAGATGAAGACAAAATGTACAAGGACACACTTCGCATTTTCGAAGATTTGGATATCAAGGTTGATCCGAGGGAAAAAGTTGGCAACTTGCCGGTATCTGAAAGTCAGATGGTAGAAATCGCTAAGGCTGTTTCATATAATTCTAAAATCATCGTTATGGATGAGCCCACATCATCCCTGACGGAAAAAGAAGTGGGGCACTTATTTAAGATCATCCGATCCCTGCGGTCTAAAGGGGTTTCCATTATCTATATCTCACACAAGATGGAAGAAATCGCTGAAATCTCAGACGACGTAACCATCATGCGAGACGGACAGTGGATCGCCACAGAGTCCATTGATGACATTACGACCGATGAAATCATCAACCTCATGGTAGGTCGTGATTTGACCAATCGATTCCCGCCTATGACCAATACACCAGGGGAAGTCATGCTCAAGGTGGAGGGCCTAACAGCCCACGCCCAACCGTCGGTTCAGGATGTTTCATTCGAACTGCGAGCGGGTGAAATCCTTGGCGTAGCAGGCCTGGTGGGTGCCAAACGAACAGAATTGATCGAAACCATTTTCGGGCTACGACATAAGGACGCTGGCAAGCTCATTATGAAGGGCCAGGAAATCAATAATAAAAATCCGCATCTTGCCATTAAAAATGGTTTTGCACTCATAACGGAAGAGCGGCGGGCAACAGGAATTTTTGCAGGTCTAGATATTCGGTTTAACTCCATTATCGCCAACCTAAAAAATTACGTGTCCCCATTTGGTCTTTTGGATGAAGGCAAAATCGAAAAGGACACCGGCTGGGTTATTGACAGCATGAGTGTCAAAACACCAACACAACAAACATCCATTGGGTCCCTTTCTGGTGGTAACCAGCAAAAGGTGATTGTTGGTCGCTGGCTTCTGACTGAGCCAGACGTCCTCCTGATGGACGAACCCACCCGGGGGATTGACGTTGGTGCCAAATATGAAATTTACCAGTTGATGATTGACCTGGCCAACAAGGGCAAGGGCGTTATCATGGTATCCTCTGAAATGCCTGAACTCTTAGGCGTGACAGATAGAATCCTAGTTATGAGTAATGGCCGACTGGCAGGTATCGTAGATACCAAAACCGTAACACAGGAAACAATACTCAAGCTATCGGCGATGTACTTATAAAGAAGGAGGGGTAGACGAAATGCAAAAAAATGTTGAGTCTCGTATGGACCGATTAAGAAGCTTAACAGCCAAGGACGTTCGTGAGTTCATGATGGACCACGCGATCTTCTTTGTTCTTCTAGGTCTACTGGCAGTTATCGTAATCATATCTCCGGATTTCATTTCCATCCGGAACTTTAGAAATATTCTTTCACAGTCTTCCACTAGAATTATCATGGCTCTGGGTGTAGGGGGAATCATCGTAACCGGTGGTACTGACCTGTCCCTAGGTCGTCAGGTTGGTCTAGCGGCAGTTATCTCCGCTTCCTTGCTCCAGTCTGCAGACTATGCCTACAGAATGTACCCGGACCTACCGGTGCTTCCTGTAGTAGTACCTATTCTTTTGGTGATGGTGATCACGGGCGTAATTTCATTGATTAATGGTTTTATTGTGGCAAAGTTTAAAGTGGATGCATTCATTGCAACATTGGGGACTATGGTGATTGTGTACGGATTAACATCAACTTATTTTGATCGCCCCCCTTATGGTGCCCAACCCGTTGGTGGTTTATCAGAATCCTTTACAAGTTTCGCACAGGGTTTTTTTGATATAGGTGGTTTTATTGTACCCTATTTAGTACTTTATGCTATTGGTGTTGTCGGAATCGTGTGGATCCTATGGAATAAAACAACCTTTGGGAAGAACATCTTTGCTATCGGAGGGAATGAAGAAGCTGCTGTAGTTTCAGGTGTAAATGTTTTTAAAAGTCTGATGCTTGTTTACTTGTTGGCGGGCCTCTTGTACGGTCTTGGCGGATCCCTTGAAGCAGCACGAATTGGTACTGCAACCAATAATACTGGAAACATGTATGAACTCGATGCTATTGCTGCATGTATAGTGGGGGGATTGTCTTTTGAAGGTGGTATAGGTTCAATTTCTGGAATTGTAGCGGGAGTGTTGATTTTTCAGGTTATCGCCTATGGTTTGTCTTTTATCGGTGTGAATCCGTATCTACAGTTCATAATTAAAGGATTGATAATTATCGTTGCAGTTGCAATTGACAATCGCAAATATTTGAAAAAAAAATAAGCTAAAATGAAACTTCCTCCTGTCCTCCACAGGCGCAAAGAAACAATAAAACGGCAAATGCAGTTTTATTGTTTTTTTGTGTCTATTTTTTAAAAGGATGATTAGTAAACAAGATAAGGAAAAGCCATAAATAACGAAATGAACAAAAAGATCGAAACACCTCAATAAGTTGATGTTTTTTTTGCTTTTTTGGTATAATACACTTAAGTTTATAAACATATAGGAGGAACTAATGAGGAAAATATTGTTTTTGTTGGGGTTAGTTACCTTAATCGTGGTTGCGGTGGTTGGATGTTCTGCATCAACCTCAGAGTTGCCAACCGAAGAAGCAGTGTCAGAGACTGGTGCAGGTGAAGCAACCAGCGTAGAAAAAAGTGAGTCTGAGTCAGTGGAATTGAACGAAATAGTTTATGAAGACGGATATTACTTTGCTAAGGAATCAACTTACAATGAAAATTCAGGGTGGAAGTCTACTGTCATTTTGAAAGTAGAAGGTGGCAGAATTGTATTAGCTGATTGGAATGGTGTAAGTATAAAAGCTGGAATGACTAAGGATGAAGCTTCTAAGGCAGGTTTTTATCCAATGGTTGAGAACGCTGGTGCACAAGCACCGTGGCATGAACAAGCCATGAAAATTGAGAATAACTTGCTAGAAACACAAGATCCTAAAATGATAACCTATATTGATGACGAGGGTCATGTCGACGTTGTTACAGGTGTATCTATATCCGTATCTGATTTTTATGAGTTGGCGCAAATCGCTTTAGCTGATGGCCCAAAGGAGATGGGCCCCTATACTGACGGATCATACTTTGCTGAAGAAGACGATTTTTCTAAAAATTCTGGATGGAAGGAAACTGTTAGTATTACTGTAATATTTGGAAATATTGAATCAGTAAACTGGAATGGAATACATAAAGATGGTGGAAATGATAAGAAAACAGCCTCAATAAAGGGAGAATACCCAATTGTAGAAAATGGAGGAGCGCAAGCGCCATGGCATGTCCAGGCAGAGAAAGCAGAAGCATATTTAATCAAAACTCAGGACCCGCTTGATGTCGCATTGAACAACGACGATGATCATTCAGCTGACGTAATTAGTGGTGTAACTATTGGTGTTGGGCCAATGTATAAATTAGCTGAAAAAGCATTAAGTTCTGCAAAGTAACTGACCTAGTGCAAGAAAGGCCTTGGATTCTTCCAGGGCTTTTTTAGTTTCAGTTTCAAAATATAGTGTTTAAGCATGGTGAAATACGTCACAATCAGAGCGAATAAGGGAAAAATGAATCATAAAATGTGAGTTGAAGAAAAAAGTAGAAGGAAGATAGGCTGGTAAAAGTATGAGTAAAATGAAGCGAATTGTAGTTGTTGGAGCTGGTTATGGAGGCGTTTTAACTGCAAAAAAGCTGGAACGCAAGCTTCGCAAGAAGCAGAATGTCCAATTGACCATCATTGATAAAAGACCCTACCACACCATGCTAACAGAACTTCACGAAGTTGCTGCAGGCCGGGTGTCGGAAAATGCTATTCGGATTAACTTAAAAAAGGTCTTTGCCCACCGGAAGGTGGATGTGGTCCTGGACGAAGTAACTGACATCGATTTTGATGGCAAAAAGGTCAAGTCTGAACATACGGAATACCCCTATGACTATTTGGTATTGGGTACGGGGTCAAAACCCACCTTTTATGGGGTGGAGGGGGCAGAAGAACATGCCTTTTCCCTGTGGTCCTATGACGACGCAGTGGTCCTGAAAGACCATATTCTCAACATGTTCCGCAAGGCCGCCCTGGAGCGTAACTCCTTTGAACGTCAAAAAATGCTTACCTTCGTTGTGGTAGGCTGTGGCTTCACCGGCGTTGAAATGATTGGTGAACTGGGTGAATACAAGGACCGACTTTGTAGGGAGTTCAACATTCCCCATGAAGACGTCAAGCTCCACGTGGCTGACGCCTTGCCCTCCCTCTTCCCACAATATCCAGACAAGCTGATCCGAAAGGCTGAAAAGAGACTGGAAAAACTGGGTGTAGACATCCTGACGGCTTCTTCCATAACAGAGGTTACGGACCAGTCTGTCTGCCTCAATGGAGAATACTGCATTTACACCAATACAGTCATTTGGGCGGCAGGTGTTGAAGGTAGTGACCTCATGGGAGCGGTTGACCTGAAAAAACAGGGACGCAACCGAGTGGAGACCAATGACAAGCTCCAGTCCTTGGACCATGAAAATGTCTATGTGGTTGGGGACAATGCCTTCTTTATCCCCGAGGGCCATGAACGACCTGTTCCTCAAATGGTGGAAAACGCAGAACACTCTGCTGGTACCGTTGCCCACAATATTGCAGCTGAAGTCCTGGGCAAGGAGCTAAAAGCCTATAGGCCTACCTTCCATGGGTCCATGTGTTCCATTGGGGGCAAGTATGCAGTAGCAGAGGTGGGTGTTCCAGGCCGTATGTTTGCCTTCTCAGGCTTTCTGGCCATGTTTATCAAGCACTTTATTAATGTGATCTACTTCCTCCAAGTGGCTGGTTTTAACAAGGTATGGACCTATGCCATGGACGAGATCTTCCATATTAAAGAGCGACGTAGTCTCCTGGGCGGCCATTTTTCCAAGGCCTCTCCAAACTTCTGGCTACTGCCCTTGCGTCTATTCCTTGGTTTCAAGTGGCTTGACCAGGGGTGGAGTAAACTACCGGGTGTCATCGAAAATCCTTCGAAGATCTTCTTGATCCCTGCCAAGGCAGTGGAGGGCACCAGTGGGGCCAGTCAGGCGGTGGAAGCCGCTGCAAGTACAGCCGTTGAAGCAACAACAGCAGCGTCGGCAGTCGTTGAAGCTGCAGCCTCTGGTGGTGCAGAAGCGGCCTCCCAGTGGGGAACAGCCCTACCGGTACCAGGTTTTATTTCTGACATGGTTAGCTGGTCCATGGACCTTATGTTCTACAATCCGGACGGCAGCTTTACTGTTATGGCAGAAATCTTCCAGTTTGCCATGGTCCTTGGTGAAGTGATCGTGGGCCTATGCCTTTTGGCCGGCCTCTTCACAGCAATAGCTTCTGTTGCCTCTATTGTTATGGGCATGATGATCTGGGCGTCGGGTATGGCGCCTGTGGAAATGCTATGGTACCTGGCTGGTGGCTTTGCCACAATTGGCGGATCAGGCAGTGTCTTTGGCATGGACTATTATGTACTTCCCTTCCTAAAACGCCAATGGAAGAAGATCAAGTGGGTCAAGAAGTACTATCTTTATACCGACTAAATCAACCAATAACATCCAGCTTTCACCATTTGGGGAAGCTGGATCTTCTTGTGGAATGCTATAATGGAAGAGACAAATGGTTATGGACGTAAGTAAGTGTGGTGATCAGTATGACTAGTTTTTGGAGGGATTATCCTCACATAGAAAAGGATTTACAAGCGATAATGGACCTGGTCCAGGGGGCCAGCCAATCCGGAGATAGGTACCTGGACCAGTCTCTAGATTATCTGCTATTGAATAAGGGGAAAATGCTTCGCCCAGCCTTGGTCCTTATCGGGAGTCGTTTTGGCCCCCATGCTGATGCGCACAAGGACAAACTTCTCCACTTGGCCGGGTCCATTGAAACCCTGCATTTGGCGACCCTGGTCCACGACGACATCGTGGACGAGGCCAAGCTCAGAAGGGGGCAAGAGTCCATCCAGTCCAAATACGGGAAACCCTATGCTGTTTACATGGGGGACTACCTTTTTACCCAGTGCTTCTTAATGCTGGTGGACTATTCCTTTGCACCGGAAAACATCAAGCGGGTGGCAGAGGCCATCAAGCGGGTGTGCGTGGGTGAAATGCTCCAGTATCAAAGACGGTATGTGATGGATGGTAGTACAAAAAATTACCTCAAGGTCATATCCGGTAAAACAGCTTCCCTCCTGGCCATTAGTCTGGGGGTAGGTGCCTATGAATCAGGTGCACCGGAAGAGGTGGCCAAGACCCTGGGCCGGATTGGCTACAACGTGGGCATGGCCTTCCAAATTGTTGACGACCTCCTGGACTATAAAGGAGACGAGAAAGACTTTGGCAAGGACACCAAAACAGACATCCTCAAGGGCTATTACACCCTGCCCATTATCCGTGGGCTCAAGTCCGACGCAGGTGGGGATATTCGAGCCATCCTAGAAAAGGTCAAGCTAGGTCAAGGGGATGTGGAAACCCTCATCTATCTGGCCAAGACCAGTGGGGCAATTGCCTCCACTGAAGCCCTAGCCCAAAAGTATACCCAGCGGGCCCTGAACTTTGTGGCCCAACTACCAGAAGGGGAAGGGAAGGAGATCTTGCAAGAGGTCATTCCGGCCTTGCTCCATAGAAAAAAATAAGAGAGGAGGGGTGTATGAAAATCAAATGGAAACCAAAGTGCCTATGCCTGGTTTTAGTGCTGGCTAGTTTCTTGGTGGCCTGTGGGCCCAAGGAGGCCATTTACCATGCGGGCTCTTATATCGGCCTTGCAGAAGGCTACCATAGTAATTTAAAGGTGGAAGTGACCACTGACGAGTTTCGAATTGTGGACATACAAATCCTCGAACAGGATGAAACCCCTCTCATTGCTGATATTGTGTATGCGGAAATACCCAAGGCTGTGATCAAGGCCAACTCCACCAAGGTGGACGTTGTGGCAGGTGCAACCTATACCAGTGCCACCCTCTTGGCGGCCATTGACAATAGCCTGGCCCAGGCCCGAATTGTCGAAGAAACCCCACCGGAAGGTGGAGGTGACCATTGAAGTTACAAAACAAAATCATGTTGGTCATGGGCCTCATTCTCATTGTTGTCTTTGGAGCCCTGAGCTTCTTGATTGGTAACCACATGCAGGACACCCTGGAAAATCAAATGGGCAACAATGCCATGGACATGGCCGTAACTGTCGCAGCCCTTGACGAAGTCAAGATCACCCTGGCCTATGGGTTGGATTACCAACCCCTCCAGGATCGTATCGAACGAATCAAGGCAGAAACTCGCTTCCAGTACATCATTGTCATGGACATGGAGGGTATTCAGTATACCTACCCTTATGCCAATGGTCTCAACAAGCCCTACAAAAACGGTGGTGAGGACCGGGTGCTCAATGAGGGGACAGCCTATGTGTCTGCGGACCGTAATGTGCTCTTTTCTGCCATTAGAGCCTTTGTCCCTGTCTACCATGAGGATCGACAGGTGGGCGCTGTCCTGGTTGGCCTGCTAACAGACCGGGTCCAGACCGAGAATGCTGCCTACTTGCGGCAAATACATATGGCCATTATTGCGACTGGGATTACCGGTTTTCTGGGGGCCATTCTCCTGGCGAGGAACATCAAACGGTCCACCTATGGCCTGGAACCCAAAGAAATTGCCCTCCTCTTGGGGGAAAGGGAGATTGTACTTGAGAGTTTGAAACTGGGCATCTTGGCAGTCAATAGACTGGGTCAAGTGGTCTGGGTCAACCAAGTGGCTGTGGATGACTATGGCATCCCCAAAGATTTGCAGGGGCAAGCCATTGCAGATTTTTATCCAAAGTTGGGCGAAGTCATTGACCATGTCTTTGACAAACGTGCTCCCCTCTATAATGAAAAACTCCGGGTGGACGCCTGGCTCAATCTATTGTGTTCATTTACCCTGACCCGTACACCCAACGGAGACATTTCCGGGGTGGTTGTCAGCTTTGAAAGTGTCAACCAGGTCAAGAAAATGGCTGAAGAACTCATAGGTTATAAGCGGATGACCGACGCCCTACGGGCCCAAAATCATGAGTTTATGAACAAGCTTCAAACCATATCTGGCCTCATTCAATTGGACGAGCTAGAGGAGGCCCTGGACTTCATTTCCGATGAGTCCAGCAAGCGGAGTGACCTGGCTTCCATGTTAAGTCACCATATCAAACCCACCCATGTGGCCGCCATCCTCTTGGCCAAGTACAACCAGGTGACGGAAGCCAAGTATGACTTGGTCATTGACCCGGCCTCTCGTTTGACCAAGGTACCAGACAGTCTCAATGAGGACGAGCTGTGTTCCATTATTGGCAACCTCATTGACAACGCCCAGGAAGCCTTTCAAGACGGGGTTGGCAGTCAAATTAAAGTCAGTATTTCAGAACTCATTTCGGGCGTCCGCATCGAAATCAGTGACAATGGCCCCGGAATTCCCAAAGGGGAAATCGGGCGGGTCTTTACCCGGGGTGTGACCAGTAAGAGTGGTAGCCGGGGGATTGGCCTCAGTATTGTCAGTGAAATCATAGACGGTGCAGGCGGGTCTATAAACGTGGAGTCCCAGGCCGGGACCCTGTTTATCGTAGATATACCGTGGACATAAGGAGCAGGTATGATCCGAACAATGATCATTGAGGACGACCCCATGGTCTTGCAAATCAATGAACGCTTCCTGTCAGAAGTGGATGGCTTTGACCATGTGGGTAGCGTGTCCCATATAGAAGACGCAAAAGAGCAAATTCAAGAAGTCAAACCAGACCTCTTACTTTTGGATGTTTTCTTTGCCACAGGTAAGGGGACCGACGTGATCCAGTGGTTGCGTTCGGAGAATATTGACACCGACGTGATCTTTATCACGGCAGACCGGACGCCGGAAACCATAGAAAGGGCCTTTCGATTTGGGGCGGTGGATTATTTGATTAAACCCTTCCGATTTGATCGGTTTGAAGAGGCCTTGGTCAAGTACCATCAAAAACGGGCCCTCTATGCGGGAACTGAGCAACTGGACCAAACGGAGATTGACGCCCTGCGCCGTGGGCGGTCAGGGTCTGTGGAAGAGGAGTCCAGTCACCTGGACCATGAGCAAAATCAGACTCGCCAGTTGATCCTCCGCCTCCTACGTAAACATCCTGAGGAAGGCTATACGGCCCAACGGGTGGCCGACGAACTGGGGATCTCCAGGATAACAGCTCGGAGGTATTTGGACGAGTTAGAAAGTGAAGCGGTATTGGAGCTCCATCTTGTCTATGGCAAGATTGGCCGCCCTCGAAATCAGTATCGAATCACAAGCATAAGAAAAGAGGTTGAAGGCTAATGTCCTTATCTAGTTTTTTAAAGTTAGTGGAACTGCCTACAAAGGTAGCCAGTGTTTTTCCCTTTTTAGTGGGCACAACCTATGCCCTCTATAGATATGACCAGTTTGACCTGGTCAACTTCCTGATCATGTTGGTGGCTATGTTGTGTCTAGACATGGCAACAACTGCCCTAAACAACTATATGGACTATAAAAAGGCTGTGCGGACCCATGGGTTTAACTATGAAGAGCACAATGCCATCGTCAGGTACGGTCTGTCAGAAAAAACGGTAAAGGCTACCATTGGTTTCCTAGTGACTGTGGCTATCGCCCTTGGTTTGGTCCTCTTTACCCGGACGGACTGGGTGGTGTTACTGGCGGGAATGGTGTGCTTCTTCTTCGCCATGATCTATACCTGGGGACCATTTCCCATTTCCAGAACCCCCTTGGGAGAAATGGTGTCTGGCGTCATTATGGGTGGTTTTATCACCTTCATTAGTTTGTACATCCACATTGTGGACCTGGGCTTGATTGGCCTGTCCTATGGGGAAAACATCCTCCAGGTTCAGGTCAACCTCATGGAGTTCATTGGAATAGCCCTCTTGGCAACCCCTCTGGTCATGGGGATTGCCAACATCATGTTGGCCAACAACACCAGTGACATGGAGGACGACTACGAGAACCAGCGCTATACCTTACCCTTGGTTATTGGTAAGGACCGAGCCCTTAAGCTGTTTGCAGGCCTGTATATGGTAGGTTATGTGGCAGTGGTTGTGGGGGTAGTGGGCGGATGGCTGCCCTGGGCTTCCCTTCTTTTGCTGGGAACATTGATTCCAGTTCGCAAAAACCTAAAACTCTTTTTTGCCAAGCAAACCAAGGCAGAGACCTTTATTACCAGTGTGCAGAACTTTGTTCTGATCAGCGGGGTATATGTGGTTACCCTGGTGATCGGGATATTTACCCAGTAGGATAGGGTTACTCTGTTTACCTGCTTTGGATTACACGTTTGATGTTGGAATTTGAAATAAACATGATGTAGGAATTTGAAAAGATCAACAGGACAAAAGGCTAGCTTATCCAAATGGATAAGCTAGCCTTTATTTTTTTCTTACTATTATATAGGTGCCAGTGCCACCCATTTGTTCCATTAATGAATAGAAATCTCACAGGAATGATCGCAACGACTCCGGCAGTTGTAGCCCACCAGGACGTGGTCATAACAATTGATCAGGGCCTGGACGCTGTCTTCACCTTGTTCACCATTCTTTACCCTCAGGAGCATGCCCTGGAAGACCAAGATTAGAATGTCGTTCATGGCCACCATGTCTGCCTCGACCAGTTTGGTTGGCATACATTGTTTGAGGAGGGCCAAGTTCCGGTTCCATAGGCTGGCCCGTTCCAACATGGGGCGGAGTTCGTCGCCCACACCCTCTAGCACCTCCGGATAAAGGGCGTAGTAGGTGGACAGGGCTTCTGCCATATACTCACCGGAAAACTCGAAGAACATACGGTAGTATTCCAGTGGCTGTTGGAAGGCTTCTTCAGCAAAGACCCGCCAGACACTGAGGAAATAGGCCAAACCATCTGAATTGGGCGGCAGTTCTTTTAGCTTCTGTAAGTAGGGACCTAGTTTCTTAAAGGATGTATATAAGAGCAAGTGCTCCAAGCTATCAAAATAATTGTATAGGGTTGCGCTGTTATATCCTGCTAAATCAGCCACCTTGCGAAGGGTGACGCCTTCAAGGCCATCGGAGGCGATAATCTGCTCACAGGCTTCAATGAAGTACTTTCGTGTTCGATTTCTTTGAATTTCTTTTCTACTCATGTTACCCCCTGGCTTCTGTCTTCTCTAGTATAGCATACAAGGGGGTTACAGGACGTATCGAAACATAACCGATTGGTGTAAAAATTCTACCGTTGATAAAAAAATATCAAAATAATCGCGATTATTGGCTAATCACGATTGTATTGTCTAATAATTATGATATTATGTTATAGAGAAATCGAATATCCCGTGTGAAGATATCGGAGTTTCTTATAAAAGAACAGGAGGAATTGAGATGCGGTTGGAAATAGGTCATTTCAATGTAACAGACGTTGTATTCGGTAACGAAACACGTTATGACAATGGCACACTTACCATCAACAAAGAAGAGGCCCTTGCGTTTGTGATGGAAGATGAGCATATTACCCATGCTGACTTGGTCATTGCAAAGCCAGGAGACAGTATTCGAATTGTCCCAGTAAAGGAAGCAATTGAGCCTCGTTGTCGAGTAAATGCAAGCCATAGCTTGTTCCCAGGGATTACGGGTGAAACGCACCCAGTAGGGGACGGCATTACACATGCCCTAAAGGGTTGTAGTGTACTAGCAGTAGGACAAACATACGGCAGCTTCGGCGACGGCCTGATTGACATGAGTGGTGAAGGTGCGAAATACACTCAGTTTGGTCAAAAGGTAAACGTTTGCCTGGTTGTAGACACAGACGAAGAATTTGAGCGTCATGAGCAGCAAAAGAAAAACCGTGCCCTACGTTGGGGTGCTCACAGACTTGCTGAGTACCTGGGCAATGCAGTAAAAGAATTGACGCCAGAAGATAAAGAAGTATTTGAGCTTCCACCGGTAACCAAGCGTGGTCCAGAAACAAGTGCGCTTCCTTCAGTGGTTTATGTAATGCAGCCACAGTCTCAAATGGAAGAAATGGGCTACAACGACATGGTTTACGGTTGGGACATGAACCACGTGGTTCCAACATTTATGCATCCAAATGAAATCCTTGACGGCGCTATGATCTCCGGATCTTTCATGCCTTGTTCTTCTAAGTGGTCAACTTATGACTTCCAGAACAACCTAACGATCAAGGAACTTTACGCTGAGCATGGCAAGTCCATCAACTTCCTTGGCGTAATCATGTCTAACCTCAACGTTTCCCTAGAGCAAAAGCAACGTTCTGCCCAGTTTGTTGCGCAGATTGCCAAGTCTCTTGGTGCAGACGGGGCCATCCTAGCTGAAGAAGGCTACGGTAACCCAGACGCTGACTTCATCGCTTGTTATGTGGCTCTTGAAGACGCTGGCGTGAAGACAGTAGGTATGACAAACGAGTGTACAGGCCGTGATGGTGCATCCCAGCCCCTGGTGACACTTGACGAAAAAGCAAATGCAATCGTAAGTTGCGGAAACGTTTCCCAGCTAATCGAACTTCCAGCAATGGACCAAGTAATCGGTAACCTAAACGCTCTAGCTGAGCACGGTCTATCCGGTGGCTGGGCTGCTGACGAAGTCCTTGGTTCTTCTGTACGTGAAGACGGTAGCATTATCATGGAAAACAACTCCATGTTCTGTGGCGATGGCGTTACAGGTTGGTCTATCAAGCAAATGAAAGAATTCTAGCAGGAGGTACTGACGTGAAACAAGCAGTTTTATACATCAATCAGTTCTTCGCTGGCATCGGCGGCGAGGACAAAGCTGATCACGCACCAGAAATCCGAGAAGGTCTAGTCGGTCCTGCAATGGCACTGAACGCAGCTCTTCAAGGTGCTGAAGTGACCCACACCATCATTTGTGGTGACAACTTCATGGGCTCCCGTGAAGAAGAAGCAGTTGAGCAAATCCTTGGTTTCCTTAAGGATGTTGAGTTCGATATCTTCTTTGCAGGTCCAGCATTCCAGGCAGGCCGTTACGGCAACGCTTGTGGCGTGATCTCCAAGGCTGTAAAAGCAGCTTATAATGTTGAAGCAATTTCCAGCATGCACGAAGAAAACCCAGGGGTAGAGATGTTCAAAAAAGACCTCTACATCTTCCCAGGTGGCAAGAGTGCAGCGGCTATGAGAAAAGATACAAAGAAAATGGCAGCCCTTGGTGACAAGCTACTGGTTGGCGAAAAGAACCTTCAAGCAGAAACAGAAGGATTCTACCCACGGGGCATCCGTCACCAAATCTGGCGAGAAGACCAAAAACCTGCAGCCAAGCGGGCCATGGACATGCTTCTAAAGAAGCTGGCTGGTGAAGACTACCAGACAGAACTTCCAATTCCGAAGACGGACCGTGTTCCAATTGCTGCACCGATTGCTGAAATGCCAAAGGCAAACATTGCAATCGTGACAACGGGTGGCATTGTTCCTGTGGACAACCCAGACCGTATTCAGTCAGCATCTGCGACTCGTTGGGGTCGTTACGATATTTCTGCTATGCCCCGTCTTGAAGGTGGGGCTTTCAAGACCATCCACGCGGGCTTTGACCCAGCGGCGGCAGACGCAGATCCAAACGTAATTGTTCCAATCGACGCAATGCGTAAGTTCGAAGACGAAGGCAAAATCGGCCGTCTACACGAATATTTTTATTCCACTGTAGGTACTGGTACAACTGAGGCTGAAGCATCAAGAATGGCAAAAGAGATCCTTGTTCATTTGAAAGAAGCCGAAGTTAACGGTATTATCATGACATCCACATGAGGCACTTGTACTCGTTGCGGTGCAACGATGGTTAAAGAGTTCGAAAGAGCTGGCTTCCCTGTGGTTCAAATGTGTAACCTTGTACCTGTAGCTACTACTGTGGGCGCGAACAAGATTGTTCCAACAATCTCTATTCCATACCCACTTGGCGATCCAAACACGTCAAGAGACGCACAATGGAAACTTCGCTACCACCGTGTTGGCGTCGCGCTAGACGCTTTGACAGAAAATATTGAAGATCAGACAGTATTTCCAGTAAAAATTTAAGTCAAAAAAACACAAATACCTAGGGGGGTACAATGCAAGCAGATAAGAAAGTCTTTTATATTTCATTACTGATCGTGTTGGGGATCGTAATCTGGGGTGTCGCAGCTCCGGGCATGTTCGAATCGGCCGCCAACGCATCGTTCTCGTATTTAGTAGGAAACTTCGGATGGTTCTACATGCTGTCCATGTCGTCCTTTGTCATCTTTGCCATTTGGATTGCAGCCAGCAAGTACGGCGCGATCAAACTGGGTCCAGACGACTCTACGCCTGACTACTCTTTTGTGTCATGGTTTGCCATGCTGTTCTCAGCTGGTATGGGTATCGGCCTTGTTTTCTGGGGTGTAGCTGAACCGCTAAACCACTTCATCGCACCGCTGGCAGCAGAGTCTGGATCTGCAGCTGCGGCTGACTTCGCAATCCGCAAGTCCTTCTTCCACTGGGGTCTTCACCCATGGGCAAACTATTCTGTACTGGCACTAGCACTTGCTTACATGCAGTTTAGAAAGGGCAAGCCTGGCCTAATCTCCAGTGTCTTTATTCCACTGCTGGGCGAGGAAAGAGTAAAGGGACCAATCGGTCACACAATCGACGTACTGGCCATCTTCGCAACTGTTGCGGGTGTAGCAACATCCCTGGGTCTAGGGGCTTACCAGATCAACTCTGGTCTAAACTTCCTATTCGGCCTACCTGAGAACAACTTCGTGATTTTCGGAATCGTTGCAGTTGTTACCTTCTTGTTTATGATGTCTGCGGTAACGGGTCTGGACAAGGGCATCAAGTTCCTGTCTAACCTAAACGTTGGTATTGCAGGCCTTCTAGTACTTGTAACTCTAATTATCGGACCAACAGTTCTTATCCTAGACACTTTCTCAACAGGTCTTGGTAATTACCTTCAGAACCTAGTAACAGACTCCTTTAACTTGAACCCATTTGGTGATAGTTCCTGGTACGGTGGCTGGACAATCTTCTACTGGGCGTGGTGGATTGCTTGGGCACCATTCGTAGGCACCTTCATTGCACGTATTTCCCGTGGTCGTACCATCCGTGAATTCGTTGCAGGTGTTCTACTAGCACCTACACTGGCTTCCTTCCTATGGTTTGCCGTGTTTGGTGCAACTGGCATCAACGCAGGTACCGAAGTTGCTTCACAAGCGATCCAGTCCACATCCACTGCATTCTTCGTAGTAATGAGTCAGTAT
Source organism: uncultured Peptostreptococcaceae bacterium (assembly GCA_964342805.1). Lineage (GTDB taxonomy): Bacteria > Bacillota > Clostridia > Peptostreptococcales > Acidaminobacteraceae > CAYFHQ01. Next base: position 26,247 of record CAYFHQ010000043.1, read on the forward strand.
CCCCTGGGTAGTGTGATTTCCCTTGTGGCTGTTGTATTACTTTCCACTTTCTTCGTTACCTCAGCTGACTCGGCGACATTCGTTCTTGGTATGATGTCATCGGGCGGCGACCTGAACCCATCCACCCAGCGTAAGCTGATTTGGGGTGTGATTCAGTCAGGCCTAGCCCTGGTACTGATGTTTGCCAGCAGCAACGGTCTGAAAATGCTACAGACAGCTTCAATCGCAGCAGCCTTCCCATTTGCCATCGTCATGCTTTTCGGTATGGTTTCCATAATGAAAGCCCTTCGCGAGGAAAACACGGGAAAGCTCAGCGAAAACCATAATGTAACTCGCAAAGTATCTTAGGATTCACCTCCCGGATACTCGCACATAAGCACCTACTCTTGTGATCGGAGTGGGTGCTTTCTTCTTTTTTGACGATGCGGCCGCGACTGACTATGACTGGCCTTCCTCTTGTTAACTCACGACCAGGGTGGGTCCATAAACCAGCTGACTGCCTAGGACCTATGTGTCCACTGCCTAGCTAGGCTCAGGGCGATGAACTTCCATCTGCTCATCTGTGGTCTTTTCCTACCCCGCCTGGAACTCGCTGGCGCCCAGACATCAGGCTACGCTGACGGAAAAGGCCACAGTCTCCCAGGGAAGTTCGTCGCCCTTCGCAATGCTACGGCTACGGACACATAGGCCCTAGGGGTCGGTGGTTGATGTTGATCGGTCCTGAGTGGTCTGGTATGTAGTAACATGCATATGACTTGTAGAACATGTGTATAAACACACAAAAAAAGAGCTCGTGTAAAACGGTGAACCGTTTTACTTGAGCTCTCAAGTTGGTTGGGTCACTTTTGTTAGATTCCCAGCTCTGTGTCTATTGCTTTTGAATTACTGATCGTTGTTTGCTTCAAACATTCCTGTCTTTACGACTTTTTCTGTGTGTCAGTATGACGAGTGTTTACTCCTTGTAGCTTTCTTTGTACCACCTGCATATGTAGAATTAAGCTGATTTTTCACCACTTACTGCTACTTCTTCGTACTCTTCTTTCAGAACAATGTTCAGAACTAAGGCCGTAATGGTACCGGCACTGATACCGGAAGAGAATAGGTTTTTGATGACTTCTGGTAGGTTGGTTAGGATTTCTGGACGGAAGGTTACGCCTAGGCCTAGGCCGATGGAGATGGCTAGGATCAGAAGGTTTCGGTTGTTCATGGGAACGCTCTTTAGGGTCTTCATGCCTGCTGCGGCAACCATACCGAACATGATGATACCAGCGCCGCCTAGGACTGGATTTGGCATAATGGCGATCACGGCACCTACCTTAGGGAAGAGGCCCAGTAGGACAAGAATGACACCTGCAATGATAACAACAAAGCGACTGGCCACCTTGGTCATTGGGATCAGACCAACGTTCTGACTAAAGGACGTATTGGGACCTGCGTTGAAGAAACCTGCGATAAAGGAACCTACGCCGTCTGCTAGGACGCCGGAAGACACGTCTTCCATGGTCAGGTCCTTGCCGGATGCTTCACCGATGGCCATGAGGCAGCCAACTGTTTCAATAGTAGTAACCAAGTAAGCGGTTACGAATGGAATGACGGCGGATAGGCTAAAGGCAATGCCGTACTTGAATGGGGTTGGGATGGCAATCCAACCGGCATTGGCAATGGGGTCAAAGTTCAGTAGGCCCAGCGGGTAACTGATCAAGTAGCCAAAGGCTAGACCAATAATTACCGCAGCAGAACTGAAAATTCCCTTGCCATAACGGTTAAGAAGCATGATCACGACCATTACGGACATGGCCACGCTGACGTTGAGGAGGCTACCGTAGTCCGGTGCCCCGTATCCACCTGCTGCCCAGTCCATCGAAACGGGTAGTAGGGTCAGGCCGATCAGCATAACCACCGTACCGGTTACAATCGGTGGGAAAAACCGCTGGAGTGGCTTAATAAAACGACTTAGAATGATTTCAATGAATGAACCCAGAATGGTGGCACCAAAGATGCCAGGTAGGCCCATGGTGGCTCCAACGGCAATGGATGGGCCAACAAAGGTAAAGTCAGTTCCCATGACACAGGCAACCCGTGCCCCAACTGGACCAATACCACGTGCTTGAATAAAGGTAGCGATTCCTGCTGCAAAAAGTGCAGCACTGACGAGGAAGCCCATGTCTTCCACTGGCAATCCCAACACGCCGCCAACAACCAGCGG
>CAYFHQ010000044.1:0-28000 GCA_964342805.1 uncultured Peptostreptococcaceae bacterium
TTTGCTATGATTTTTATTTTCTAAAGTTGAAAGTTGAATTATGCAATTTCCTCAACTAATAGATTATCTATAATGCTATTAATTTCATTTTTGTAGAATTGTGATTTTAAATCCTCTTCAAGAATATTAAATTCCTCATGGTACATAGGTAATACATTTTTAAAATTGGAAATCTTTTTTAGCGAGTTCCTTTTTTCTTCAATTGTGTTCAAATTATAGCTCTCAACTTGAAATAAGGGATATGAGAGCAGATCATTTCTAAGTTTGTTTTGCATAACGAAGTCCTTTTCTCCTAATAAATTGTAACAGTCATTGAATTCAATATAATTCTTATTTTCGAAATGAATTTTTGCGTCATCATATAGTTGTTCTGGACTTTCTCCGATACAACCAGTTAGTGATAAGCATAGAGTCATAATCGTAACGATTATAACAAGTTTTATATTCATAATTTTCATTTTCATACCCTCCATTTTCAAAGTAATAGGATTATAATTCTTAAATTTGGTAATTTCAAAAAAAAGAAAAATCACGAACGGAAATTCGTGATTTTAATCCTAATTTGAATGAGTATTTTATGTGAAATATCATGAGATTTTTCAGTGATAATTACATTATCAACTTCAAAACGGAAGCCGTTGCAGAATACCTTTCTCCTTTTTTGAAACTTTTCCTATAGAAGTCAGGCAAAGCGTTATCATCAGCGGTCTTCGGGTATGATTAGATACACGAAAGGAGTTCCAATGACAACCTGGCTAGCAAAACATGCACCCTGGCTCTTTTTACTTACAGCCATCTGGTGTATTTTACAAGGCAGTATTACCCTTCTGCATCTTTCTTTAGGCCTGCTCATGGCCATTCTTGCCCTACTCATTAGCCAACACCTGGTTTTAGATAACACAGTGGCGGACACCTATCCCCTGCCTCTGGGGCGCATCATAAGATATGGTTTTCTTTTGCTTGTCGAAATCTATCGGTCTGGTTTTTCCACCATCCAAGCTGTGGTCACCGGTCGGATTCGTCCCATGATCGTTACCATTGACACGGGGTTGGAAGCCCACTACCTGCGCCTTGTCCTGGCCAACTCCATTACCCTGACACCGGGAACCATTACCCTGGACCTGAGGGACCAGGAGCTGACGGTCCTTTGGCTACGGGGGACAACCCTGAGTCGGGAAGAGGCAGGTCAGGAGATCAAGGGGGCTTTGGAAGTGGCCCTAAAGAAATGGGAGGTGGGCAAGTGATTTATCTGTATATCCTCATAGGAGCCATGATCGCCTCTGCCCTTCGGGCTGTGATTGGTCCTTCCATTTGGGACCGACTCCTGGGGGTCAACCTGGTCAACACCAAGCTGGTCATGCTCATTGTGCTCCTGGCCCTGGTCCAAGACCAAGAAATGTTTCTGGACATTGCCTTGGTATTTGGCCTGCTGGGCTTTATTGGCACTGTATTTTTCGCAATTTCTCTAGAAAGAAAGAGGACCGAATGATTCTAACTTACTTAGGCCATGGTTTGATTATCCTAGGCCTCCTCTTTATCCTCATAAGCGTGCTTGGGATCTACCGGTTTGACCATTTTTATCCCCGCATACTCGTCGCGTCTAAAATCGACACCGTGGGCAACATCACCCTCATGGTGGGCGTGATCCTCCTCCGTGGGTTTTCTTGGTTTTCCCTCAAGGTCTTCTTTGTTCTCTTGCTCATGACCTTGATCAATCCCCTGGTCACCCACACCCTGGCCCGGTCGGCCTACCGCAGTGGCGTCCACGTGGAAAAGGAGTCTCCATGAAGCCCATCAGCTTGATCTTTCTCATCGTTATGGCCATTATGGCCCTTCACACCCAGCGACTCCGCAGGGCCGTCCTCTTCATGGGCTTGTTCTCCCTGTCCATTTCCTTTGTCTATCTGGTCTACCAGGCGCCGGACGTGGCCATAGCTGAAGCCATTATTGGCAGCGCCTTTGCCACTGTCCTTTACTTGGTCGCCCTGCAGAAATACAAGGTCTTTACCGTCTACCTCATTGTGGGGAATGTGGAAGACCAAAAGGAAAAACAGCAACTACAATACCTCAAAAAGTACATTGAAACCTTTTGCGCCATCCAGGAGCTGGAACCCATTTTTATCTATACGGAAATGGACCGCAAGGCCATTGTGGCCGACCACGAGTACGAATTGATCGTGGAGGTCGGTGAACGGAACTTTCTGCTCTATGGCCATCCTGAAAACATGAAGATCGACCAGTTGCAAACCTACATCGCTGCGATCCACCACGGCGAGCTATTTCTGGACTACCACAGGGAGGAGGACCTATGAAGCGCAGACGAAAAATCGCCCTCTACCTGGCAGGGATCACCCTCCTGGTCTTGTGGCGCCATGTCCAGCTCCCCCTGCCCAGTGACCTGCCTATGAAAACCTGGCTGATCACCCAAAGCTACGTGGCCAGTGGTGGCCACAACGTCGTCACGGCCATTTATCTGGTCTACCGCTACTATGACACCCTCTTTGAGGCCCTCATGCTCTTGTTCGCCATTATGGGTGTTATGTACTTGTCCGTACACCATGAGGAGGACCTATGAATCGACATTCTGAACTCCTGGCCGCTTCCATGGGTTTCTTTGCCCCCATTGTCATTTTAGTTGGCCTGTATATCACCATAAACGGTCATATGACTCCTGGAGGTGGCTTTCAGGGTGGCGCGGTCTTGTCGACCATCTTTATTGTCCGCTACCTGAGCAGGGGACGTGATCAGACCAATTTAGCCCCCATTCAGTTGGCTGAAAAGGGTGTCCTTTTGTTTATCCTCCTTATTCCACCCTTTATTGGTTTGAGTTACTTGGGACAAGGAGGGGCCTACCTTACCCTCCCCTATATGATCCTCATGAACACCCTGATTGCCCTTAAGGTTGCCTGTGGGTGTACCATCTTATTTGTTCGATTTATCCACTATGAAGTGAGGTGACCCATGGACATGATCCTAAACCTGATCAACACCTATATCACGGGAGAAAACACAGCCCTTGTTCTCTTCTTCATAGGAGTCTACGGCCTCTGTGCCCGCCGCAATATCATTAAAACCATCATTAGTCTGGGGATCATGCAGGCCGCCGCCATTCTTTTCTTTGTGAGTATGGGGTCTCCCAACCCCAGCGGTCCACCCATTGGACAGGTACTAGGCCCCCAGGTCGCTGACCCCCTGCCCCACGCCCTCATGATCACCGCTGTGGTCATTGGGGTTTCCGTGACGGCCCTGTGCCTGACCATGTTCATATCCCAGTACCACGGATATGGGACCACCAACTGGAACCGCGTACGCAGAAAGAGACGAGAATTGGAGCTGTAAATGACCCTGCTAATCCTGGTATTACTGCCCATCCTGACTGGGCTTCTACAATATATCCAGCCCAAGTCCTGGCCCAACCGGTGGGTCTTGTGGATTGAAGTCCTCCTCCTGGGCCTAACGGTAAACCTCTTGCGAGGCCCGGTGGCAGACTTGCACCTAACCGCCCACCCTCTTCCCATTGGGATGCGCCTTCAAGCCAGTCCCTTGACCCTTCACTTTGTCCTCTTGACCAACGTCCTATTCCCCTTGCTCCTCTTGTTTGCTTCCGGGGAGTCCTACTTCCAAAGGCGCTTTGTCTTTTTATTTATGAGCCTCCAGGGACTTATTGTCGGGGTCTTTGTGTCAGCAGACTTGTTTAACATCTACCTGCTCATGGAAGTGGCAACAGTGGTGGCCTCCATCCTCATTATGTATAAAAAGGACTCCATGAGTATCTATGATGGCCTTATTTATTTGGTTTCCAACATGGTGGCCATGACCTTTTTCTTAATGGGTATTGGCTATATGTATAAGTTAACGGGCATTTTGGACCTCTTCCTTCTTGCGGACTACACACCCCATTTGACAGGGACAGACCTGGCCCTGCCTGCTGCTTTTTTGCTGACAGGCGTTTCCCTCAAAGCGGCCATGTTGCCCTTGTTCAGCTGGCTCCCCAAGGCCCACGGTACGGCCAGTGCCCCCTCGGTGGTTTCAGCCGTTCTGTCTGCCATATTTGTTAAAACAGGTATTTACCTTTACATCCGTATAGGAGACATGCTCCACCTGGGTTCAGACATGAGCTGGCTCTTCCTGGCCATTGGGATCATTACCGCCCTGGCTGGCGTCGGTCTGGCCATGAGCCAAAGGGACCTCAAGCTCTTCTTGGCCTATTCTACGGTTTCCCAGGTGGGACTGATCATGGCAGGGATCAATACCCCAGGGGCCTATGGCTTTAACGGAGCCATGGTCCACATCTATAGCCATGGCCTCTACAAGGGCCTCCTCTTCCTCCTGGCCGGCCTCTTGGTAAACCACTATAGCACCAGGGACATGGAGGATATGCAGGGCCTTTGGCACCGGTCCAAGTTCTTGAGTTTGGCCCTTTTCATAGGCGGGGTCAATATGATCGGCTTTCCTTTGACCCTGTCCAGTTTGTCCAAGGACCTGATCAGTAAAGGAATGGCAGGTAGCCCATTTGAATGGATTTTCTTTGCCGTTGGGTGTCTTTCCGTGATTTACCTCTATCGGTTTGTGAAGATTATTCTTCCTCCAAGGTCAAAAGGGCCTGCGGGGCCAGTGGCTCCCTTTCTAGTAACCTTGAAAGAAGGTTTTGTCGTCACCGCCTTTATCTTGATCCTCCTTGGAGCTTATGGGTGGTCACCTTACCTGGCCAGTTACATGGGCTTTCAGGTGGTCCCTCTATCTCTTGGAACCAGCCTGGCCAAGTTCCCGGTTCTGGCCTTGCAAATGCTCCTGGGTTTCTTAATCTTTTACCTGGTAGAGACCAAGAGCCACTGGCTCAGTCGTGTTCGTAAATTTGATTTGAGTTTTAATGGGATTAGTCTGGCCATTGTGACTTTTTTTGCTGGACTGGTGCTTTATTTCCAATAACAAAACCCACCAGAGGGAGATCTCCGGTGGGTTTTGTTTGTTGCTATGTGATTCTAGCCCCTCTCAAGAAATGCCATGGCCAAATAGCCTTAGTCGATTGGGTACGCTTCACGCTTTTTATATGTCGTGTGCAGCAACTCGTGGGACTTGTGGCCGTTTGGCTTGCCCAGGTAATCGCTGTACAGCTTTTTGATGTCTTCGTTTTGGTGAGACTTACGAACTGCCAGTACAGTGTCTTCTTCGTAAAGTGCCTTTGCACGTTCCTTACGGATATCAATGCCACTGTTCAGAACGAATGCTGGTTGCTGTGGCTGGCCACCACCGCATACACAACCGCCGGAGCAGCCCATGATTTCAATGAAGTGGTAGTCTTTTTCGCCGGACTTCACCATTTCCAGAAGCTTTGTTGCTTCCAGTGTGGAGTGGGCAAGGGCAACCTTCACTTCCATGTCACCAATTTGAACATTGGCTTCACGGATACCAGCAAGACCACGAACTGCATTGTATTCGAAGTCAGCCAGGTCTTCACCTGTAATGACGTCAGCAACTGTACGTAGGGCAGCTTCCATAACACCACCTGTAGCACCGAAGATAACGCCAGCGCCTGAGTAATCGCCGATGAAGTCGTCATCAAAGTTTTCGTCAGGTAGGTTGACAAAGTCCAGACGAGTCTGCTTAATCATCTTGGCAAGTTCACGTGTCGTTACGACCGCATCTACGTCCCGAAGGCCGTTGACGTTTAGTTCTTCACGGGCAGCTTCTGACTTCTTAGAAGTACAAGGCATAGCAGAAACCACGAAGATCTTCTTAGGATCAATGTTCTTCTTCTCAGCATAGTAAGACTTGGCAACCGCACCGAACATTTGGGCTGGAGACTTACAGCTGGATAGGTTGTCCAGGAACTCTGGGTGGTTCAGTTCACAGTGACGAACCCAACCTGGAGAACAAGAAGTGATCATTGGTAGCACGCCACCGTTCTGAATACGGTGTAGTAGCTCGTGACCCTCTTCCATTATTGTCAGGTCAGCACCGAAGTTGGTGTCAAATACACGGTCAACGCCCAGACGACGGATGGCAGCAACCATACGGCCAGTTACCCGTGTGCCGATTTCAAGACCAAACTCTTCACCTAGGGCAGCACGTACAGCCGGAGCTGTCTGCATAACTACGTGTGTGTCTGGATCTTCGATTGCGTCCCAAACCCGCTCAATATCAGACTTCTCACGAAGGGCTGCTACTGGACAAACGATCATACACTGGCCACAGTATACACATGGTGCGTCCTTCATGGACACGCCGAAAGCTGGACCAACGATAGTGTCGAAACCACGGTTTTGGAAGTCAAGAACGCCAAGACCCTGGCCTTTTTTACAAGCAGACACACAACGGCCACATAGGATACACTTGGACGTGTCACGAACGATGGATGGAGACAGATCGTCAATGATCTCCTCACGCTTTTCGCCCTGGAAGGCCACGTCGCTAACACCTAGTTCTTCAGAAAGGTTCTGAAGTTCACAGTTGCCGGAACGGGAGCACATCAGGCACTCACGGTTGTGGTTGGCTAGCAGTAGTTCTGTTGTTGTTTTTCGGGAATCACGAACCCGCTTTGTATTTGTTTTTACGACCATGCCTTCACGTACAGGTAGGACACAAGAAGCCTGAAGGGTACGAGCACCCTCTACTTCAACTACACATACACGACATGCGCCGATTTCATTTTGTTCTTTTAGGTAGCAAAGAGTTGGAACATGAATGCCAGCTTCCTTTGCTGCTTCCAATACGGTACTGGACGCCGGAACTTCCACTTCCATATTGTTGATGGACAGTTTCACCATTTCCATGACAATCCTCCTACTTCTTCACAATTACTTTGACTGGACACTTGTCGATACAAGCACCACACTTAATACACTTATCTTGTAGGATTACGTGAGGAGCCTTACGCTCGCCTTCAATCGCATCTGTAGGACAAACCCGTGTACACATGGTACAACCGATACAACCATCGTCGATTACGATGGATAGAAGGTCCTTACACTCGCCTGCTGGACATTTCTTGTCCACAACGTGTGCCATGTACTCATCACGGAAGTGCTCGATCGTAGATAGAACTGGGTTTGGTGCTGTTTGACCAAGACCACATAGGGCAGAGTCCTTGATGGAGTGAGAAAGGGAGACTAGCTTGTCGATGTCTTCCACTTCACCCTTACCTTCAGTAATGCGGTCAAGGATCTCAAGCATACGCTTTGTACCTTCACGACATGGTGTACATTTGCCACAAGACTCGTCCACGGTGAAGTCCAGGAAGAATCGTGCAACGTCAACCATACAGTTGTCTTCGTCCATTACGATCATACCGCCAGAACCCATCATGGAGCCCAGGTCTACCAGGTTGTCATAATCGATTGGCGTGTCCAGCTCGTTCTCTGTTAGACAGCCACCAGACGGACCACCTGTCTGAACAGCTTTGAAGGCCTTGCCGTTCGGAATACCGCCACCCACTTCGAAGATTACTTCACGAAGGGTTGTACCCATTGGAACTTCCAGAAGACCTGTGTTTTCAATCTTGCCACCAAGAGCGAATACCTTTGTACCCTTGGACTTTTCTGTACCGATATTTGCGAACCACTCAGGACCATTTAGGATGATCTGTGGGATGTTTGCATAAGTCTCAACGTTGTTCAGCAGGGTAGGCATACCGAAGATACCCTTTTGTGCTGGGAATGGTGGACGTGGACGAGGCATGCCCCGCTCGCCTTCAATAGAAGCGATCAGTGCTGTCTCTTCACCACATACAAATGCGCCTGCACCCAGACGGATTTCCATTTCAAAGTTGAAGTCTGTGCCGAAGATGTTCTTGCCTAGAAGGCCATTTTCACGGGCTTGGTCCAGGGCAATACGTAGGCGGTCTACTGCGATTGGGTACTCTGCACGGATGTAAACGAAACCGCGGTCAGCGCCTACTGCGTAAGCTGCAATCGCCATGGCTTCAATGATTACGTGTGGGTCACCCTCAAGAATAGAACGGTCCATGAAGGCACCTGGGTCACCCTCATCGGCGTTACATGCTACGTACTTTTGGTCGCCCTCAGCGCCGTAAGTGAACTGCCACTTTAGGCCTGCTGGGAAACCGCCGCCACCACGGCCACGAAGACCGGAAGCTTTTACCTTTTCAATAACCTCTTCACGAGTCATTTCAGTCAGTACTTGACCTAGGGCCTGGTAGCCGTCTAAGGCAATGTATTCTGTGATTTCTTCAGGGTTGATTACACCACAGTTACGTAGGGCAATACGCTGCTGCTTCTTGTAGAAACCAACCTCGTCGATGGACTTGATTTCATTTGTTTCTTCATCTACAGACTCAGCGTATAGAAGGTCCTTCACTACGCGACCCTTTAGCAGGTGCTCTTCAGCAATACGTGCTGCGTCTTCAGCAGTAATACGGCTGTAGAAAGCGCCTTCTGGGTAAACGATAACGATTGGGCCAGCTTCACAAAGGCCGAAACAGCCTGTACGAACCAGCTTTACTTCTTTTTCAATACCAAGTCGTTGTACTTCTTTTTCTAGAACTTCTTCAATTGCTGGGCCTCCGGAGGAAGTACATCCTGTACCCCCACAGATGAGGACATGTGAGCGATAGATATCCATTTTGTATGCCTCCGTCTATTCTGCTTCAGCAGCACCGATCGTGTAGTCTGCTACCACATTGCCATTTACAATATGCTCAGCAATTACTTGCTTTGCTCTATCTGGTGTCATATTTACATAAGTTACTTTTTCTTGACCTGGAAGGATTACTTCAACGATTGGCTCCAGACGACAGACGCCGATACAACCTGTTTGAACCACTTCCACTGTTTCCAGCTTTCGTAGGGTAACTTCGTCCATCATGGCTGTCATGACTTCCCGTGCACCTGCAGCAATACCGCAAGTCGCCATACCTACAACAATACGTACATGGTCTCCGCCAACACGAACCGTTACCTTGTGCTTGTGCTCGTCACGAAGCTTTGCTAGTTCTGCTAATGATTTCATTATGACTTCCTCCGCTTACACTGGGTACTTTTCAATGATCCCTGGAACGTCACCTTCTACCAGTCGACCATAAACGTCTTCGTTTACTGTCAGAACCGGTGCAAGGCCACAGGCACCAATACATCGTGTTGCTTCAAGAGAGAACTTACCGTCAGCTCTTGTCTCACCAACTGCTACATTCAGGTCACGAACAAAACGATCAAGAATCGCCTGGGCACCCTTAACGTAACAAGCTGTTCCCATACATACGCCAATATGGTAGTCACCCTTTGGCTCTAGAGAGAACTGAGAATAGAATGTCACTACGCCGTAGATTTCTGCCATTGGAACGCTCAGTCCCTCAGAAATTCTCTTTTGAATGGCTAGTGGTAGACAGCCGAAAATGTGCTGTGCGTCGTGTAGTACTGGCATTAGCGCGCCCTGTGTACCCACATGCTTTTCAATCGTTTCTGAAAGCTTTTGTAAGTTTTCTTCCGTCATGTACTTTGGTTGCATGGCTACTCCTCCTTGTTTTCTCGTTATATATTTCACAATATCCCTTATAAAAGATGCGGGCTCTCCCACCTCGTCGGTTCCCGCTGGGTTGTTTCTCCGGCGAACACCTAGTTTGTACGACTATCTGAACAATTTCAGAAAGTGTTCGTTACGGAGTTAACGTTAAATATATAACAATTTTCGTCCTCAGTATAACATAGGCGGGTTAAAAAACAAGCCTCCCAAGTAAACTTTTGATCCTCCCCTAGCCGAGGGCTTTTCTTCTTATAAGGATCTTAATTCCCTGCTGAAATTCGGGATTACTCTTATGACTGGCACGGGACAGATTTTGTCATTTGAGACTCATTTTCAATTACAGATGTGTTTTTTTCATAATATTTGTCTTCCAGGCTTCACGGGCCTTCAATCATCATTTTCCCGGCCTCTTTTCCCTCCATTTGAGCCTAGGGGAAAACTAACAATCGCTTTCCTAGGTGTTTTCAGACTTTTTGGGTATATTCCTATAGAAGGACGAGTTTGCCTGTGTTATACTCGCAGTGAAAACAAGGGAATCACTCACTTTGAGTTGTATGATATATGAAGAAACACGGTAAATGTATGGGGCGGACGGCCCCAAGTAGGAGGAAGATATGAGAGCACAATTCATTAAAATCGAAGACATTGAGAAGTTTGTAAACTTCGTTTCCGGTCTAAGCGGCCAAGTATACCTAAAGGCTGGCGAAATCAAGATCAACGCCAAGTCCATCATCGGCTGTATGTACATTATCCAAGAACACCCACAAAACATTGTGGTGGAAGTGGAAAATGAAAAAGAAGAAAAAGCAGTGCTGGAATTCCTGATGTCAGGTGAGTTCCTGAAGCGGTAAATGCTGCATAACGAATGTGTAAAGAGCTACTACAGACTTGACTGGCTCAAGGTGTGGTAGCTTTTTTTGTGCTTCATCACGCATGTATAAAGGGCCAGGATCAGTGTATCCTCACCTTGCTAGGCTTCGGATGATTTGTTCCACATCAAATCTCCATGGTAGTAGGACCTACCTATCCCCGACCTAGCGAGGCTCAGGACGATGAGTTTCAGGCGGAGTAGGAAAACAGCTTGATCGAGCAGTTGGAAGTTCATCCACTTTTGCCTAGCTAGGTATGAGAGATATGGGTCCTAGGGTTTCTGTGCACCTATTTAGAACCGCCCTCACCTTCCATAGAAGACCTTGTCCCTTTATCAATTCCTACAAAATCATCGGAATTCATTGCATGGGAAAATGCGGAGGCGTATACTAGTTGTAAATGGAACGGTGCAATCGTTTGCGCAATTGTGAGAATTAATGACTAGATTGGAGTGTATCCCATGGAATATAAACAGTTTGGTAAGACAGAAGACAAGCTATCGGTGTTGGGTCTAGGGACTTGGCAGTTTGCCGGTCAAAATGACTGGGCCAACTTTAATAAGGAAGAGGCCATCCGGATTGTCCATGCAGCCATAGATAGTGGCATTAACTTTGTGGACACGGCGCCTGTGTATGGCCTGGGCCATTCAGAGGAAGTGGTAGGTCAAGCCCTTAAGGGTAAGCGAGACCAGGTCTTTCTGGCTACAAAAATGGGCCTCCCTTGGGACGACCAAAAGAATGTGGTTGTGAACCTCAAGGCAGACTCCATCATAAAGGAAATTGACGACACTCTTCGCCGCCTGCAAACCGACTATGTGGACCTCTACCAGATCCACTGGCCTGACCCAGGAACAGACATCCGTGAAACCATGGAAGCCCTGGCCAAGGTCAAGCAATCGGGTAAGGCCCGTCATATTGGTGTCTGCAACTTCTCCTTGGACCTCCTCAAGCAGGCCATGGAAGTAACTGAAGTGGTTTCCCACCAAGGACTTTACAATGTGTTAGAGCCCAATGCCTCTGTTTACCATAGCATTGACCTGGGCTACCGGGTGGAAAACACCCTCCTGCCCTTCCTGGAAGAAAACGACCAGTTCTTCCTCCCCTACAGTCCCCTCCTCCAAGGCCTCTTAGCTGGTAAAACAAGCTTTGACAAGGGGGTTGTAACCAATAATCCTTCCCTACAAGGGGACAAACTGGCAGCAAACCTTAAAAAAATCGAGGCCATTAATAGCCTGACTGGCAAGCCCATTCAGGAAGTGGCCCTCAACTGGCTGATCGCCCAAAAAGCAGTGGGCCCAATTATCGCTGGTGCCAGCAAGTTGTCTCAGCTGGAGTCTAACCTCAAGGCCCTCCAGTGGACCATGGACTCAGACCTCAAGGCTAAGATCGACGCCATCGTCAGAGGTTAAGATGGACAAGGACAAGCGTGTCATTTACGGCACCATGGGCCTGGGTGGTGGCTGGGACCGAAACCCTGTCACCAAGGCAGCTGTGACCTTGGCCACAGAGGCCCTGGACACCGCTTATGAAGAGGGGATCAGAACCTATGACCTGGCAGACATCTATCAGTTTGGCAAGTCAGACATTTGCTTTGGAAAATGGATCAAGCACAACAAGGCCATTCGACCAAACCTATTCATCCAAACCAAGGCTTCCATTGAACTTCCCACAGGCCAGTCCGCCACCCAGTACAACTGGTCCTCTGACCATCTGGTGGAGTCTGTCTTGGGCAGCCTCAAACGGACTGGACTGTCTCACTTTGACCGCCTCCTCCTCCACCGCTATGATCACTTAGTGGACGTGGCTGACTTGGCAAAGGTCATTCGTTTTCTGAAGGACGAGGGCTTGGTCAAATCCTTTGGTGTAAGCAACATGGGCCTGGCTCAAATGACCTTCCTCGAGGAAGTCACGGGGGAGGCCTTTGGCGTCAACCAGTTACAAATGAGCCTGGGCCACTTGGCCTTCCTGGACCATGTAACTGACCTGAACACCCACCATCAGGCCAACTTTCCCCAGGGTGTGATTGAAGCCGCCATCATGGGTAATATGGAACTGCAGGCTTGGAGTCCTATGGCCCAAGGCCAGTTTTCAGGGAATATAAAAAAAGATGCGCCAGAGCGCATCTTTAAAACCAGTGAAAGGGTGGAACAATTGTCTTCTGCCTACGGTGTCAGTCCAACAAGCCTTGTTTTGGCCTGGCTCATGAATCACCCGGCCAATATTCGGCCAGTCATTGGAACCACCAATAAACAGCGCATAGCGGATTCCCTTCAAGGGCAGGGCCTGCGGCTCAGTCGTCAAGACTGGTACAGCCTTTATGAGACTGCCCGGGGCGTTCCCTTACCATAAATCGAAATCCTTTTTCATTTTTCCCCAAGCCCCGTCTATTTGATGGGGTTTTCTTTTGGGGACAGGTTTATTGGTCTTGGGTCGTAATGGGCTCTAGAACATAGGTACAGCGGAAGTTGCCTCCTGCTTCCAGGGTCTGTATCCCCCGCTTGTCTTCAATCCGGCCCGATGAGGTCACTTGGTCTGCTAGGCCGTACCAGGGTACCAGACAGAGGAAGGGTGCTCCTGGTGTCCAGACGCCCAGTTGTGGAAAGCCCTTGCAGTGGAGGCGGATGCCCTCTCCAGTCAGGCGATTTCTGGCTTGGACATAATCGGACTTCAGACCGTCAAAAACCAGGGTGTCAATGTCAAACAAGTCATGGCTTAAGGGGATCAGATGGTCTCCACTTAAGATGGGCCGTGTTTGGCCTGAATAAAGGCCCAGGCTGAGGTCTAGGAGGTGGAGGTCTGCATGTTCGTCTTTTTCAAACTCCAGTACCCATCCCTCTTGGTCTATGTCCACCATGAGAGCCGGATGGCCCCCAATGCTGAAATAGAGCGTTTGGTCTCCCGGGTTGTGGACATGGTAGGAGGTGTGCAGACCTTGGTCTGTCAGCAGGTAGGTGATCTCCAGGCTAAAGACAAAGGGGTAGACTTGTAGGGTCTCCTCCTTGCTTGTTAAGCGGAAACTTATACTTGTGTTTCCATGCTGGGTCACCTGAAAAACCTGGTCCCTGGCAAAGCCATGTTGGGGCAAGTGATAGCTAGTCCCCGCCACTGTGTATTGGTTATCTTTAAGTTTTCCCACAAAGGGGAAGAGGACCGGTGCTCGGCGTTTCCAAAACTTTGGGTCCCCATGCCAGATCCATTCTTTCTCATATTTTTTATCGATAAAGGACTGGACCTCGGCCCCATTGGGACTTAGGATGGCCCTAAATCGTTCATTTTCTATTGTGTACATATTCCCCCCAAGTTCTTTTTTCTTTAGTGTAGTATAGCACAAGATGTCCCCTCACAATTTTTTTCTGAAAGGACTTGCGAGAACAATTTTTATCTGCTAGAATGATGTCGACTTAAGCAGTCATTCCAATTACATATACCATTACGGGTTCTTATTGCAAGATTAATAGGGAAAGAGGTGCAAAACCTCTGCAGCCCCCGCTACTGTAAGGGACGACGAACGCGATTAGCCACTGTGCAATGTAGTTTGCATGGGAAGGTACGCCAGTAGAGTGACCCCCGAGCCAGGAGACCTGCCCGTAGTGCGCTATGACGATCTTCGGGGTGAAGAATCCGTACATGACGAGTGTTCTCTATCTCTTTTTGTATACTACCAGCCCGAAATGGCTGGTTTTTTGTTTTTTGTGCTGGTGGTAACGACCTCCAGCCTGCTGACTAGACACAAGAGGAGAACAAGATGAACAAGAGATTGATGAGTGCCTTGCTTGCAGTAACCCTGCTGATAACTGGCTGTTCTGCTAGCCATGGGAGTCCCTAGCAAATCTTAGCCGAAGCCATGTTACTGGAAATTTTAAGGGTCCTGACCCACTTGATAATAACCCCCATACGGGCAAGCTTCAGATTGGTTTTTATTTTTAAACCATATGTCCCCTTGGTCGGCATGGTCCCATGAAGAAGGCTACACCCTTTATGTGTAGCTTGAACATTTCCCTCACGCATATGAAAAAGCAGCAGGATATCCTATGACCCCTACTGTTTTTCAATTTTATCTTTTTCAGTTATTCTTTGCTCACCTTAGTTTTCTATCGTCTCCTGAATTACTCGGGCACAGTGCCAGCCCAATACACCACACTTCACCCTGGTTGGCATGTCTGCCAGGTTCTCAAGGACCAGGGCGTCACCCAGGGCCTTCTTTTCCTCGTCAGTGGCCCCCTGTTTGACCAAGCGAAAGAATTGACCCAGGTGGTACTGGGCTTCAGCTACCGTTTTTCCCCGGAGGTTGTCGATCATTATGGAGGTGGAGGCCTGGCTAATGGCACACCCGTGGCCCGTATAGCCGCCGTCCACTATGACCCCCTCCTCCACCTTGAGGTGGAGGGTGATGTCATCGCCACAGTTGGGGTTATGGCCCCGTTCCGTGTAGACCTGACCTTGGGGGACCCGTTTGTTGTGGGCGGCAAACTTTTGGTCGTTGGGTCGGATGAGGGTCATGAAGTACTTCTTCACAATGTCCTCATGTTCGTGGAGGGCGGTTTCCATGTCCATATAGACAACACCCTGCTCTTCCAGGTCGACCCGCATGGAATGGTAGACCACTTCAGAGTCATAATGGGCACCTACCCCAGCCAGGCTGGCTTTTTCCGCTTCAGGTATGCCCAGGCGGTCAAAAGTCTCCTTGATGTCCTCTGGCACGTCGTCCCAGGAGGTGGACAGGTTGGTGTCCAGTTTCACATAGTGGATAATGTTATCCACGTCCAGGTCTGGCAGGTCAGCCCTCCAAGTGGGTACAGGCTTGCTATTATAGATTTCCAGGGACCGCAGACGGAAGTCTGTCATCCACCGGGGTTCATTTTTTTCCTTAGATATTTCACGGACGATCTCAGGTGTCAGGCCCTTGTCAGCCACATAGGCATGGCGTTCCTCGTTGATCACGTCATATATGCCACGGTCAAGGTCAGCAATTTGTGTCTTCATGGCCTACCGTCCTTTGTATGGGTCAAAACCGCTGTCTTTGATTTCCATGGCCAGGGACCGGTCACCGGACTTGGTAATCTTACCATCCACCATAATGTGAACAGCGTCAGGCTCAATCCAGTCCAAAATCCGGCCATAGTGGGTGATAATCAGTATGGCGTTGTCGGCTGTCGCATAGTCCCGGATGTTTTCATAGACCACCCGAACGGCGTCGATGTCTAGACCCGAGTCCGTCTCGTCCAATATGGCTAGTTTAGGCTTGAGGGTGGTCATTTGCAGCATTTCTGCCTTTTTCTTTTCTCCGCCGGAAAACCCTCGGTTGAGGTCCCGGTCCAGATAGTCACCGGTAAGGCCTAACACCTGGCCCGCTTGCTCCAGTTGGCTTCTAAAAGTCATAAAGGCCGGCGGGAAGCCCACTTTTTCTTTGATGGCCTGGCGGAGGAACTTTTCTATGGTGACACCAGGAACTCCTTGGAGGTACTGGAAGAACAGGAATAAGCCGGCCCTCGCCCGCTCGTCAGTCTTCATATCTAAAAGGTCTTTGCCAATGAAGGTCACTTGGCCGTCGGCTACTTCATGGGCTGGATGGCCCATGAGAACATTGGCCAGGGTGGACTTGCCAGCACCGTTGGGACCCATGATCACATGGATCTCACCGGGATTGATCTTGAGGTCTACGCCTTTGAGAATGGGTTGCATGTTGCCCTCCTTGTGGGTGGAACTGTCTATATTTATATCCTAGTATATTTATCGGATTTGCGAGTTTATCATAACGTTTGGAACCAAAGAGGTCAATATTATTGATAATTATTCTTATTACAAGGTCGACATTTTTTAGATTAAACTCAAAGGCTCCGTGGTAAAAAGAACAATACGACTGGTAACTTTAAACGACAAAGGATGGTGATCTTCATGAAAAAGACAACGGTAAAGTTTTGCTCTCATAATCTGCGATTTGGGTTGGAAAGGACCTTTAAGTTGATCAATGAAAACCATCCAGACTGGTTTATAGACCTGAACACCTGCTGGGGCAAATGCGGCCAGTGTGCCAGTGACCCCTATGCCCTGGTGGACGACGACATGATCATTGCGGACAGTCCAGAGGAACTTTTTGTGGCCCTGGAAGCCTATATCGATGGAGAGACCACGGAGCAGATTGGCTAAACCAAACAGACCACTGACTTTCGCCCAGCCTGTACCAAGATAAAAAGCCACATCTTCGTGGGGACACGAGGATGTGGCTTCATGTATGTTATACTGTAATAAATTCCCTTTCAGGAGGTCACTATGAACTGGTTACTAGGCATCGCCATCTACATACTCATGGGTATATTGCTCCACCGCTTTTCTGGCTACCTAGTCGACTTTATACGTCGCCTATTCAGGCAAGTTAAAGGCTTTTTTTGAAGATCAAAAAGCTCTGCTTTTTCAAATAGTGCTCTTCCCGTTCCAGTAGAAAACCAAGAGAGGTCATAACCCTACAGATGTCGTCAGACGTGCTGTGGGGTTCTTTTTTGAACAAACGAAACTTCTTGGGCTGCCAATCAATGATCACCACCCGACCACCTGGCTTGACAGCCGGTCTCAGGGTCTGAAAATAGGCCACCGGGTCCTCAATATGATGGTAGACATGTCGGGCAAATACCAAATCCAAGCTTGCCTCAGGTAGGTCAATTCCCTCCCTACCCACTTCCAAGAGCTCGATATTGTCCCTGTGGAAGAGGTTCTTATAATCTTGCAAATGGGACAGCATTTTGGGGTCCGTGTCTGCGGCAACAACTGTACCCTCTGGTCCTGTGGCTTCACTGAGACGTATGGCAAAGTAACCACCGCCCGTTCCCAGGTCCAGTATCCGCATTCCCGCATCAATTTCCAAGTCCGTGACAATATCGTCGGGATTATTCCGAGGATTCCCCGCCCGTCGGTTCATCAAATCCGCTTTTGTATAGATCATGTGGCACTCTCTTTCCCTAGTCTAATAGGTTGATTATAACCAATTGGGACCGGTTTTAATACCATCCCAGGGAAAAGAGTCCAAAATAATGGGCCACAAATACCACACCAACAAACCAAGTCAGATAAATACTTCCCGTCACCAGGCCGCTGAGGCGGTAGGGGACTCGAACGATGCCCGCAAAGACCCAAAGCCAGGTGATTACGCTGATCACAACCTGTAACAGGAGGGATGGCGGCGGGATTAAGCCTGTGAAAATACCCGACATGAGCCCAGCAAGGACAAGCAGAAGGCCAAACCACAAGAGGTCCAGCAGGTAGGTCTTGTCCTCGTCCGCTATGTCTTGTCCGGCCCGAATCATGCCGAAAAAACCACCCATGACTAATGAAAATACCAAGACGATCATGGTTGGTAGTTGCCACATGGGGTTAAGTTGCCATCTGGCAGGTTGGTCGGGTAGGCTAATGACCCTTGGATCAAAGTTGCCCGCTGGGAGGGCTTGGTCCTTGACCAGGGCTGACGCCCACGTGCCCATGGACTGGGCCGCTCGCTCCCATGGCGTCTTGTCATTGAAGTAATCAAAGGTCTGACTACGGCCCAACCGCTGGGACAGGTTGCGGTTAATCTGGTAGACTTCCCGAGACGACAGGGGGTCACTATTGTTCTCAAAACCCACCACCTGGATGGCTTGTTCAAAGGTCGACCAATTGTCCATCCGGTTGACATGGCCCCCGGCGGGAATTTCCTTGGTCAAGGGGTCGGCCAGGCCCACATATTGTTTGAGTCGGCTGACTTCCAGTTGCAACAGATAGTACTTTCCATAAGAATCCACAAGGGATGCGCTCTTGCCTACTGCGCTTTCTTGGTCCTTCTTTCTATTAACTGCCGATTCCATGACACTCCGGGCCGCCGGATTCACCACTTGGACCCCCTTGAGTCCTGGCAGGCGGATGGCCACCTCCACCACGGCGTCCGATGGGATACCCAGGGCTACAGCCACTATGGGCAGGTCCGGATGGTCCTCTTGTATAAGGGCAACCTGGTCTTCAAGGACAAAGGCCCAGGCGTCCAGGGACCAGGGCAGGTTCTTAACGTTGACCACTTGGGTGGCAATCTTGTGCTTGTCAAAGGCAGCAGTAAGGACTTCCAAGTCCTCCTGGGCCCACTGGTGGTCTGCATATAAAACAATGGCCACGGCCTCTGCGCCACTCAGGCTTGGTGATTCCATCCCTGGCGATCCCGTGCCGGGCGACTCTTGGCCTGGGGACTCAAAATTTACTGATTCTTGTATTGGCGACTCCGGCTCACTGGTGGCCCCAAACGCAAAAGAAAATCCTGCTTGCATGAGGAAGAGGACCAATACAATATATAGGATACCCAACCACTGACCACTTTTTCTCACCTTCGTCACCTCCCTTTCTTATCTCTATGGTACGTTCCAAAGATTAGAATTCCCTGAATGGGGGTTTAGAAGTATGGAAGAATTGAAGAAGTTTTTCGAAAAACCCTATGTCCATAAAAAAAGAGACCGGTCAGGTCTCCTGGCCAATCTCATAAATGTGATATCAAAAAAAGCGAACCGTGTTTCCTCAACCATAGGGCAAATGAGCCGGGGGCTCAAGTACAACCTGTCCCTATTTCCAACGTTTTAACTGAGGCAACAAGACGTCTAGTTCCTTGCGGGCAGCGGCTTCGTCATACCCTGCCTTAATCATGTGGGGGACGCAAATCTCGATCATACCTTCCATGGTTTCTTCGGAAGTGAATGCGCCGTTCTGGTAGCAGTAGGTACAATAGTCCTCGTTCTTGCTGCCGTCCTTGTTGGTCCCGTATACTTCTGGCGTCTCCATGGGCATGGAACAGGATTGGCATAGGGTTAAGTCCTCTAGCTTGTTCATGTCGATCATTTGACTCATATTCTTTCCTCCTCTGGCCTTCTTCATATGTAAGGCTGGTTGTTTGCTTAGGCGATTTGCCTTTGACTACCTTTCATATTTAGATTACCAGGGGTAATACGACAACCTATGTCGTAATTAAAAAGAAAAAGCGTTTTTTGTTCTGTTTTTTTGCGAAAACCCAAGGCCCTGGCTCTTAGGGCTCTGGATCAGACCCATAATGGGCAAGGACTTCTAGCGCCTTGGCCTGGAGGGCCTGGCGCAAGTAGGCGGGAGAAATGACTTCTATATCCGTCCCAAAGGACAAGAGGAAGGTCACCAGCCAGGGGTCGATCTGCCAGTCGATTTTCACTGCCATGAGGTCATTATCAATGGGCGACATGGTTTCAATATCAAACCAGTCGGCCATCTTGGCGATCATGAACTTGGGAAAGTGAATAAGTACGGGTTCTGTGGGCTCATATTGACCGCCCAGGTTTTCAGCCCCCAAGCCTTGTGGGACCTCATGGACCCCTTCATAGGTCTCCTCCTGGACTTGAACCTGGGACATACGGGACACCTTAAACATGCGGTAGTCCTGACGCTTGCGACACCAGCCATAAAGGTACCAAATGTTGACCTTTAAATGGAGGATCACGGGTTCAATGGCCCGGGCAGACCACTCCCCCTTCATGTTGGCATAACGAAAGACCAGGAGTCGCTTGTTCTCTAGGGCCTTGTGGATGGTCCTGAGTTTATCCTGCTTGTAGTCGCTCCCACCCCAGTCTGACAGGTCGACCATGACATTGGAGGTTCTTATGGACGTAGACCTGCCCTGTTTCATGGACTTGAACTTGTCAGACAGGCCGGCAGTAAAGCCCTGGAGGATGGCATTAATGTCCATGAGTTCCTGGTCAGACAGGGTGGACTTGTCCAGTTTGTAGTCCTCGTGGAGGTAGTAGCCCCCCTCCCTGCCCCGGTTGGCATAGACAGGAAAACCTGCAGCAGACAAGGCGTCCATGTCCCTTTGGATGGTTCTAGGGGACACTTCAAAGCGGTCTGCCAGGCTGGCTGCCGTTACCTTTTCCCGGTTGAGGAGGAGGGTGAGGATGGTCATCATCCGTTCAATCTTCATGTGGTTTCCTTTAGAGGGCCTTACTCAGGACCACACTCATATAGTTGGTCCCAGGCCAGTCCGTTGTGGCCACCTGGCGGTAGCCCATCTTCTTGTAAAAGGCGATCAGGTGGTGGGCGTGTTCAGAGGTGTCCAGGGACAACTCCTTGACCCCGGCCAGGGTCCGGGCCTGGTCCTCCATGAGGGCCATCATGTGGACGCCAATCCCCTGCTTTTGTAAGTCCGGATGAACTGCAAACTGGCCAACCACTGACACATGGTCTTGGTTGTACCAGTCACAAATATCATTGGGTCTGGGGGCGTAGAGGGACAAAGTCGCTACCATCCGCCCCTCCTGGAGGCCGATAAGGGTATAGGCCGCCTTGGCAATCCGGTTCTGGGTGACACTGGCGTCCTGGGTGGCCGCCAGGTAGTTCATGCCCCTTTCCTTCAGGGGCATGTAGGCCCGGTTTAAAAGCCGTGTAAGGTCTTCCAGTGAGTCTTGGTCCGTCCATTGGCGAAAATCCACCCCTCGGTAACTGGTTATTTTATCCATTCTTCCCCCACTTTCTTGAGCCGACTGCCCCCATAAAGGGAAGACAGGCCAGCCGCTTGACGATCATTTCTACTCTTCCTATTACTCATCTACTCTGGTCAAGTATACCAAGCCTGAGCCACAAAACAAAACGACCACGGGTGGGTTGCCCATGGTCGTTCAAATGACAGGTTTGTCTGCTTCCACAAGGTGACTCAGAAGGCTTATAGGTCCTGTAAAAAGTCCCCATAACCCTCTGCTTTCATTTGGTCCTTGGCCACAAATCGAATGGAAGCCGAGTTAATACAGTAGCGCAGGCCACCCCGGTCCACAGGTCCATCTGTAAAGACATGGCCCAAGTGGGAGTCCCCATGCTTGCTCCGTACTTCCACCCGGATCATGCCATGGGTGGTGTCCTTAAACTCTACAACATTCCCTGCCACCAGGGGTTTGGTGAAAGACGGCCAACCACAGGAAGAGTCAAACTTGTCAGCCGAACTAAAGAGAGGTTCGCCGCTGACAATATCCACATAGATGCCCGGGGCAAAGAAGTCCCAATACGCGTTATGAAAGGGCCGCTCCGTGCCATTTTCCTGGGTTACGGTAAATTGAATTTGGGTCAAAGACTGCTTGAGGGTCTGCAGGTCTGGTTTTTTATAGGTTTTGGTCATTGTATACTCCTTCCGTTCACTTTACTCATACCACGGGAGGAAGGATTAAAACACCTAGTCCCCTCTAGGCCTCTTTCCCATGAAGACCACCCCGTGGGGCAGGTGGGAAAAGGTCTTGGTGGACAGGTGGCGGTAGCCACAGCCTTGATAAAAGCGGATTAGGGGGTGGTTTTCTGCAATAAGACCCACCTTCCACCCCTGGGCCCAGCCCGCCGCCACATGGGACCGACTCAAGTCCTCCAAGGCTTCCATTAAGACTCTTCCAAGTCCCTTGCCCTGGAAATCCGGATCAACGGCCAACCGCTGGATGACCACCCACTGTTTTTTCAGAACAAAGCCCCCACAGGCCACCAGGGTCTCTCCCTGCCAAATCCCCCACAGGTCAAGTCCTCCAGCCACTTCCGACTTGAGTCTACCAAAGTCCGTAAAGGCCCCGTTTCCCTTGCAGTTTTCAGGGGTTAGGCCAAAGGTTTCCGCCACCGGTCCAAAGGCCCTTCCAAGTAGAGCGGCCGCTGCCCGCAGGTCGTGGTCAGTGTAAAGGGAGACCGCTTGTTCTTTTATTGTTTGGCTCTGAAGCGCATCTTTCAAAAGGTCCTCCTTGGTCGGGACAGAAAAAACGCCCGGTCTATGGTGGCACCTGGGCGTTTTATGGTCATTATTTTTTCTTCACCTTGGACTTGTCCCTGAAGCGCAGGGCAGACCAGTCCTTGTCCAGGGCCACTTGGCGGACTGGACGGAAGTTGACGTCTTCCAGCATGGGGGCTATGGTGTCCCGGCTACAGTCGGACCCCACATAAAGTTTGGACGTTTTTTTCGGGTAGGACAGCCACAGAAGGCCGTCGTCTTCCAAAAGGGGAACCGCCAACCGCGCCCGCTGGTTGAGGTCCTCCATCATATCTCCAAAGACCTGGATAAAGCCGTAGGATTCTTCCTTGGGTTCTGTATGCACCGGATTGTCAAAGGCCTCCAGGACCTCCTTGTATTCCTCAGGCGCACCCAAGATAAGAACCGGAATGGTTTCGTCTTTTAACTGCATTTTTTTCACTATGCTATGCATATGAACCTCCAAACTATACGAAAATGCTCTCCCATTCTTTCCATTCGCCGTCCCCTCTTTTTATCCTCTTTCCATTTTTTCACCCTTGGAACATTTCACTTGACCCGCATGGACCACCCAATTTCGGGTATATATAAAACGGAGTTCGAGGAGGTGATTCTATGAACAGAAAAGAACTGCTCGATGAAATCATCAACTTAAAGGAACGCCGCCGTGTATTGGAAGTGGAGTGTGGCGAGAGTACCTGCAACATCGAAACATTCTCAAAACACGAAATGCACCAAATGGAAGAAGACATGATGGTTACAGACTCCTGCGTGGCGCTAGACATCGTAAGTTCCATGATCGAGAAGGACGAAGAGACTTTCCGAAGAATCTAACCTTCGGAGCATACTTAGTCATAAGATTGAACTGCCCTTAACCCATTGAGATGCGCCCGCTGGCCACTCTAATGGGTTTTTTTCATGAATTCCACGTACAGGTTGGTCGTGGTGCCCAGGACAAAGGTGGTCAGTAGGTATTGGAACCACAGTTGAACCACCTGTCCGCCGGGAAAGGCAAACCAGGTGAGGCCCATGGTGGTGGGCAGGGTGAAGAGGACCATGGGAATGGCCATAACCAAGGCCACTAGAATGGTGGTTCCCAGGTTGCTGTGGGCGATCTTGTGGGACCGCTTGATGGCCGCCAGATTAATGTGTCCCTCCAGGGCCACGGCATGATAGGTGAAGAGGAGGACAATGCTGGCGTAAAGGCCCGGTAGGACCACAAACATGAGCCCGATCAGGGTCAAGAGGACCTTGAGGAGGACGGCGCCCATTATGCCAAAGAAGAGGTCAACCGTGTCCAGGAGTTGGACTTTGATATTGCCCATTCTGGCAGTTTTTAAGTTGGCAAAGGCTCGGATCAGTACGACGCTCATAAAACCAACGATTAAACTTTCCACCATGAGCCTGGAAAAACTGTAGGTGCTGCCTCCATCTGTACCTAAAATCCACCGCAAGCCGTAGTCTACTGCGCTAACAGCTAAGGTCAGGTAGGTCACCATGAGTAAAAAGTAGATCAAGTGGACCCGCATGGCCTTGTAGGATTGTTTCATGGCGCTTGTTAGGCGCCCCAGTGTCGCTCCCATACGTCACTCTCCTTTTATCTATTACCTTTACACTACCATAGCCACCTGGCCTACGGGGACAATTTTGAAATTTCTTAAAGGGATTTGTCGATCAAAGTCGAATAGGTAGTCCTGTGAGTCAGTTGAGGAGGACCTTATGGATCTAGAATATAAATGTAGAAAATGTGATCTAACTGTGCCCGCCAGTTCAGGGGCCATCCACTGCCATTGCGGTGGCTTATACGACTTGGCCTGGGCAGCCGACCATTTGGTGGTGGACCCCTTTATTTGGTCCCAGTTCCGTTACCACGAGGCCATGCCCGTGGGTGACGGGCCCTGGCAACCCATGAGCCTGGGTGAGGGTATGACCCCCCTGGTGCAACTGGACGCCTCCATGCCTGGCATTTTTGTCAAACAAGACTACATGATGCCTACCGGGTCTTTTAAGGACCGGGGGGCAGTCATTATGGTGGCCAAGGCCCTTGAATACGGGGCCCAGCGGATCATTCAAGATTCCAGTGGCAATGCGGGAACCTCCGTGGCTGCTTATGCTGCCCGAGCAGGCATTCCCTGTGATATATACATACCGGTTTCTACTACAGAAAATAAGGCCACACAAATCGAGGTCCACGGGGCTACAGTCCACCGGGTGGAAGGTTCTCGGGAGGACACGGCCCGGGCTGCCTACCAGGCTGCCCAGGAAGAAGACGTTTATTATGCCAGCCATGTCTACAACCCCTTTTTCCACCAAGGGACCAAAACCTATGCCTTTGAAATCGTTGAGCAACTGGGCCGGGCACCGGACACCCTGGTTGTTCCAGTGGGCAACGGCACCCTCTTGATCGGGGCCTGGATTGGCTTTAGTGACATGCTACGGATTGGACAGACCCACAGGATGCCCCGGATTATCGCAGTCCAATCTGAGGGATGTGCCCCCATATACGAGGCCTTTGTGGCAGGAGCTGACACGGTTCAACCGGCGGACAACACGGGGACCACGGCTGACGGCATCGCCATAGCTGACCCCAAACGGGGCGACCAGATCCTCCATGCCATCCGGGACACCGGCGGTATAGTCGTCAAGGCACCAGAGAACCAGATCATGCCTTGGCAGGCGGTTCTAGCCGAAAAAGGATTTTATGTGGAACCCACTACAGCAGCTACCTTTGCAGGCTTTGACGCCTGGAAGCAGGCCACGGATGAGGAACCTGGTATTACGGTCCTGCCCCTTTGTGGGACGGGGCTGAAATTATAGGAACCCTTTCAAAAGAACTACCCCTAGGCAAATGAGAGAGAGCCCTCCCTTTGCCTAGGGGACATTTTATGGAATAATCAACCACTAATTATTTAGATTCTCACAATGAATAAACAATTTCATTGAGGCCGCCAACCGATCTTACCTTTGCACGTGTATGGATTTCAGAAAAAAGAAGTTCGGATTTCAAACAGTGATTTTTTTAAAGGACATTAACACTAAATTTTCGATAGATCTTCATTCCCATCTACATGTTCCAAAACAATTTGACAGTTTGGTATCTATCTAGCGAACTATTCCATCCATATTTTTTATACGGTTGCAATGTTTGTTTTTAAAGCCTTGTTTAAACCATATTGTGAAATCATTTCATATAACCTGTTTCAATCTTAGTATATTTCTCAACTACAAGTAAAATCGCTGGAAGAACTACTACAGAAGCAATCAAGCAGTAAAAAACACCCATAAACAATAACTGACCTAACCCAGATACCAAAGGATCTTTCACAAACACTAAACCACCAAAACCAATCATTGTAGTCAACGAAGTAATCACGACAGACTTCCCAGTCGTTCGTAGCATAAACAAAACATCTCCCTTTGCTATTCCTAGATATTTATGCATCATATGAATACCATCATCAATGCCAATGCCGATGATTAAAGGGAGGGCTGCAATATTTGCTGCATTAAATTGTATGTTAAATACTGACATCGTCTTTAATAGCAATAGAGCTCCAACTGTTACTGGGATTATAACTAACAGAACGTATTTTATTTTTTTGAAATCTAGCCAAACAAGAATAAACAGGACACTCGCAACGATTACCGAGCCAAATACTAGGTCTTCTCTTAGATAATCGACAATTTTAACCCACATAAATGGGGTTCCACTTGCTTTTTGAGAAGTCGTACTAATGACATTGACAAGATCTTTCATTTCATCTTCTTCCCAGCTGTTTGGGTTCCCGTAAACAAAAGTTGCAATCTGGCCATCCTTCGAAACATATTTATCGGTAATGGACTCTGGAAGTGTAGATATCGAAATTACATCTGTGTCAGTGCCCCGCCCCAGATCCATAATCCCTTTCGCAAGGGATTGGAGCATTCTGGAAATATCATCACTACTCTCTTCACTTAATCCAAAGGGCTGTTTGGTTCTAATCGAGTTGAACTGAGTTTTTATCTCATCACTCAATACTAATCTCGTATTATATAACTCTCGTAATTTGTCTATTCTATAACTTTGATTTGATGGTATATAATTTGTTATAGCATCTAGGTTTCCAATCTTAGGGTTTCTGACTAAATCTTCAGCAATCGACCGAACTTCATCAATCGATTCTGATTCTATAATGCTATATTCAAGTGAAATACCAAGCTCTTTGATGAGTTCCTCCTGTAAAACAACTGACTCAAGCGGAGGTAAGAGTGAAAAAGCATTATAGTTGAAATTCAAATTTAGACCTGCGAGTGGAATGCCCATTACAATAACCACGAATATAATTGTAATGATAACTCGCTGCTTTGACAATATTGCAAAGTATTGTGTCCAGATAATGGATTTCCTACTTGTCTCTTCCTTGGTAGTCGATATTTTATCTGAATAAGCTATAATAAATATTAAAACGCTAGCAAATGTTAAAATAATACCCGTTCCGGCAACAAAAGCCAGTTCTTTTAAACCGATAAACTTTGAAAAACCTAGTGAAAAGAATGCTGTTGCAGTTGTTAATGCTCCCATAGTAATACTTCGTAGGTATCCTTTTAGAAGGTAGGCCACACGATCAGATGGTTTGATATCAGTTTCTAATATTGGTGTCATAAAATGTATCGAAAAATCAATTCCAAGCCCTAACATGATTATCGAAAAAATACTCGTGATTAAGTTTAGCCGACCTATTACAAGATAATTGACCCCCAATGTCCATATAATTCCAACAACGACTGGTATTGCTGCAAACAACGCTGCAAGAACCCTTCCATACGCCACTGTAAACATTATTGATATTAATAATAAAGTCACAATAGTAACTACAGCAATTCGAAGATTAAGCGATTTTTGTTGCTCTTCCATCATTTTAGCCATGCCCGTAATCTCAACGTCTAGATCACCTGGAAGTTTGATCTCTTTTAGAGCATCTTCTACGGCTCCCACCATGCTAGTAAAGAACAACATATCATGATCAGGATTTACAGGCCTAATAACCATCATATAGCGTTTGCTATCCTCTAAGTAATAGTATCCATTGGACAGATCAATTCCACTTAGGCTATTTAAACTCAGAGAGGTCATTTGCATATTTCTCAATTTAATACCTAGCTCTTCCGCATCCCCATCACCCTCTTGTAACAATAGAGATTCCATTACAGACAGATTATTTTCCAGACCAAGTATGCTGAGCGTTGCGGGATTCATGTCTAACATATCTACAATTTCATTGAAGCTCTCATCATCAGCATAATAAATCCAATTATCCTCGAAAAATGTAATTGGAACTCTGTACTCAACATTTTTTACAAAAGTATTCAGACCCATTAGTTCTTCTGCAATCTCGCCAATTGCTCTCTCTGTTTCTGCAGATTCCTCACCTGTAATCAAAAGAATTAGATTATCAAACCCACCGAACTTTTTTGATACAATATTGAATTGTTCTACAGTGGGGTCAGATGTAGGCAAAAGCGTATAGGTGCCCATATCAATCTGTGTTTTAGAAGCGAAGTATCCTAGAATAACCGTAACAAGAACTAATAGTATAGTTGTCGTCCACATTGCCCTTTTGGTTATATTTTTCCACTTTGTCATAAGCACTCCTTTCAAAAGTCAATCAAATCAGGTAGGTGAAGAAGTTTAAGATCTTTTCCATCCTCCTACATTATCACCTATACAAATCCATATTGAGCGCTTCCAATAATGTATACATAAGTTTAGAGAAGTTTTTACGATGATGTAAATCCTTCAGATAACTTCAGAAAACAAAAATAATTGCACAATTACGCATTTGAAACAGCGTTGTTTTTAGCAACAATGCTTTGGTGATAAAAACGCTGTAAGCAGTCAAGTAAAGTAGGCCATTTTTCGCCAGAAAGTAGGCCGCTATTT
>CAYFHQ010000045.1:0-27486 GCA_964342805.1 uncultured Peptostreptococcaceae bacterium
AGATTTAGGTTCTGGTGTCTACGACGTGGGGGTTCAAGTCCCTCTACCCGCACCAAATGAGAGAATCGAGGAATCGGTTCTCTTTTATTTTTTTGTTATAGTGGAGAAATCGGGTATAAATAAACTTCCTAGACCTTTACGGACTGGACAGAAGCCTTTAAGATGAATACCAGAGACCCTTCTCATATGGTAGCCATATGAGTTCCCCCTAGGCAAGAAGGAAAACCCATGCATATTGACCTACATTGTGACACCATTTATCGGATGAAAGAATGCAGCTATCCGCAAATCCTTTGGAAGAATGGTTTCCACGTGGATATACAAAAATTGAAGCAAGTGAAAAGTGTCCTCCAGTGTTTTGCCTTGTACGCAGACTTCGGCAAGACCCAGCAAAATGAAGGGGCGTGGAACTATATTCAGTCCCTCTATCAAATTGCCTTAAAGGAGTTTCAAGACAACGGGGCAGACCTCCAGTGGGTACGCAGCCTGTCTGAATTACATAAGGCCCAGGAGGCTGGAAAGATTGGTGCCATGCTGACCCTGGAAGAGGGGGGCGTGGTAGAAGGGGACATGGGCCGACTGGACCGCCTCTATGCCATGGGCATCCGCATTGCCTCCTTGACATGGAACTACCCCAACTGCATGGGTTATCCAGCAACGAACCCCATGTACCGCAAGTCAGGTTTGACATCCTTTGGCAAGGACGCCGTGGTCCACATGCAGGACATGGGTATGATCGTGGACGTGTCCCACCTGTCTGACCAGGGATTTTGGGACGTTCTAGAACTGGCTGACAAACCCATAATGGCCACCCATTCCAATGCCCGTGCCATCACAGGCCACCCCCGAAACCTAACGGACGACATGATCCGTGCCCTTGGCCAGGCGGGGGGTGTCATGGGCCTCAATTTCTGCGCAGCCTTTCTACACCACACCCATCCAAAGATGCGCATTAAAGACGTCATCCGTCATCTGGACCACATACGCAGCGTTGGCGGGGAGGACGTCTTGGCCATCGGAACAGATTTTGACGGAATCGGCTGTGAACTGGAAATCGCCCATGCTGGACAAATGGACAAGCTCTATGACCAACTTGGAAAAGGGGGCTTCACCCCCCGGCAAGTGGACAAGCTTCTAAGAGACAATGTCCTTCGGGTGTTTGGAGACACCTTCCAGCGCTAGAAGACAAAAAAGTAACCGATCTTGGGACCCTACACTGTCCTAAAGATCGGTTTTTGTTTTGAGAAGTTTTAAGATTGATCGTAGTCGACTAGTTTATATGACCAAATTAAATGGCCAAATTACATGACACAGAGGGACCGGGCCCGGCCCTTTTGATAGTCTACATAACCCAGGTCCTTTAGGTCCCTGAGGTAACGGTGAACTGTTGAAACAGAATTCAATGAGGCAATATGCTGAAGCTCACGATAATTAGGGGGATACCCATGGTCATCCACATATTGTGTCAGTGCATGGTATAGCCGAATATGTCCGTCTTTTAATTGAATGTTTTTTTCCATCTTCATCACTCGCTTTCCCTTAAGTTCAACTTCATTATAACCGAACATACGTTCGTGTTCAAGGGTAAAAAATGCTGTTGGACAAAGGCAAATCTCCGTGATACGCTGATACAAAGGGGGCACAAGGTATGAACATTATTGAAAAAATTTTTGGAAAGAAAAAACAGAGTAAGCAGGCCCGTCAGGCCTATGATTTTACGGTGGCTTTTTGTGTGTTTGTCTTCATGTGGGGACTGGTACAATCCTTTACAGGCGGGAGTTTCGTGAACTTCGGGATCATGTTGTTGGCCCTGGCTGTGGTGGTTGCTTTCTTTAGATATTTCAACGGAAAGCTCCAATGATCCATTCCTTTTCACCCATTGTTGGCTTACAGCCAAGAGTGCTGATCCTGGGTTCCATGCCCAGCGTCAAGTCTTTGGAAGCCCACCAATACTATGGCCATCCCCGCAACCAGTTTTGGACCATCATGATGGATCTGACTGGGGTGGACCGGAGCCTTGCCTATGATGAAAGAGTTACTTTTATCAAGCAACACCCTGTAATCATTTGGGATGTTCTTAAAAGCTGCGAGCGGGAAGGCAGTTTGGACACGGCCATTCGAAATGAGGAGCCCAATGATATTCAAGGTCTCTTAGACCAGCATCCAACCCTTGAAGTCATCGTACTCAATGGGGGCAAGGCAGCTCAATCATTTAAAAAGGCTTGCCCAGATTTGGTGGGTCGAGAGGACCTAATCCTCCTTACCATGCCGTCTACCAGCCCGGCCTACACCCTTCCCTTGGAAGAAAAATTGAAAGCCTGGCGACGGCTGATCCCATGGCTATAGGACAAAAGTAAAGACGATCCACCCTTCCATGAAGCTTGGAAGGGTAGGTCGTCTTTTTTTACTGGGAAGGTTCCTTGTCCAGCTGGGTCAAGACTTGTCGCTTGAGCCGCTCTGCCATTAAAGAAGATTTTTCTGTTCGAACAGTAATTTCCGCGTCCTGAAGGCCTGTTTCACGGGCAATGATCTCCCGAACTTTTGGCCTGCAGTAAGACCCTTGACACCGGCCCATGCCAGCCCGGGTCCGTCGTTTAATACTGTCTGTGGAGGACAAGGGAATGCCCCGGTGAAGGGCATCAACGATTTCGGCTTCTGTGACTTGCTCGCACCGACAGATCACATGGTCTGTAGGGTCCTCCGCCTGGGTAGACCCAGCGAAAGTGTCGTTCTTTGGCAGAATAATGGCCCGTCGACTGGGTTTCCAGTCCGGCTTTTCCTGGAGGGGGAGGCCCGAGTCCCTCAATAAGGTGACCACATACTCTGCAATGGCTGGCGACGAAGTTAGGCCCGGGGAGTCAATCCCTGCCACATTGAAAAAGCCCTTAATGGGGGATTCTTCTACAATGAAGTCCTTCCGGTCACTGGTGGCCCTGACCCCAGAAAAGGAGGTGAGGACAAAGGCGTTATTAACCTCCGGCAGGGTCTTTTTGGCCATGGACAGAATATAACGCAGGCTCTCCTCGTCGGTACTGGTGTCATATCGCTCATTGACTTCCGTGGCGTCAGGACCCAACATGAGGTTGCCATGGTAGGTTTGGGTAACCAAGACCCCCTTGCCCTTGTCCGTGGGTGTCTGGAAGACTACCCGGGAGACTCTGGCACCCTGGCTCTTGTCATAGAGGAGGTACTGGCCCTTTCGAGGGCAGATTTTAAAGTTGTTGGCCCCTACCATGGCAGCGATCTGGTCGCTGTAGGCCCCGGCCGCATTGATCACGAGTCGGCTGTGGAGCTGGCCCAGGGAGGTCTTAATGTCAAATCCGCCTTGGTTATTTAGGCCCATGCTCTCCACTTCCGCGTTGATAAAGAGGTCAACCCCATTGGCAATGGCGTTTTCTGCAAGGGCAATGGTAAACTCATAGGGGGAGGTCACCCCTGCGGTTTGACACAGGAGCCCTCCAACAACTTGGTCGGACAGGTTGGGTTCCAGGGACCTGACTTGGTCTCCTGAGAGTAGTTCTAAGTCGGTCACACCATTCTGGGTCCCCTTTTCCACCAGTTTGTGGAGGGTGTCCACGTCTTCCTGGTCAAAGGCAACCACAAGGCTACCACATTGTCGGTAACCAAAATGAAGGTCCCCGTTGAGGGCGGAAAACATTTGGCTCCCAGCCTTGTTGAAGCGGGCCTTTAGGGTTCCCGGCGTGGCATTATAGCCCCCGTGGACAATCCCGCTATTGGCCTTGGATGCGCCACAGCTGACGTCATTTTCTTTCTCTACTAAGGCCACTGACAATTCATATCGTGATAGGCCCCGGGCGATGGCTGATCCAATGACACCGGCGCCAATAATTAATACATCATATACCATGGTCATTCCTCCTGTGTCTAGTATACCCAATTTAATAGTCATGCAAAAAGGAAGCCAGTTACCCATATAACCAGATACCCATATAAAAAGAACAGCCAAGAATGAATATACGCATTCTTGGCTGTTTCTTGTATGGGTTGGTCAGTATTTTCTCCAAGTGATTGATTTTGGGGCCTGCTTAGTCGTGGAGTTTGATCTTCATCCACTCCCGGTTGGCAAACCGTCGGTAGATAATGACGCAGAAGATCAAGAAGGCTGCAATTTCTGCGATCCAAAGGCCGGCTATGCCTGTGGCCATGCGGATGATTAAGAAGTAGCTGCCAGGTACAAAGATCAACCAGAGTCGGCCAATGGTAATATACATAACGGCCTTGGTGTCCCCAGCCCCCCGCAGACCACCGGACATGGCGATCATGAAATTGAGTAGGGGTTGGTTGACTGCAATGAGCAACATGGTGCCCAGGGAGGCCTGTATAACAGCTGCGTCTGAAGTAAAGGCCCGAAGAATAGGCTCTCGCAGAACAAAGAAGACGATACACATGAATCCACCCCAAAGGGTTGCCAGGAGGGCAGAAGTCATGCCAGAGGCATAGGCCTTTTCTTCATCCTTTTCCCCCAGAGACTTGCCTACCAAGGTAGCTGCCGCAATGGACAAGCCCACGGCGGGCATAAAGGAAATACTCTCAATGTTAATCAGGATACGGAAGGCTGCTTCAGACACCGTGTCCAGGCGGGAAACGATCACGCCCAAGACCAAAAAAGATGACTGCATAAGGGCCTGCTCCACCGCACCAGGTGTACTAATGCGGATCAGTGGTTTCAGGATGTCCGCTTGCATGGCCATGTCTTTCAGGCGGAGTTTAACCCGCTCGTGCATACCAAAGCAAATCACCGTATAGGCGGTTACCGCAATCCAGCGGGAAATGGTTGTGGACAGGGCTGCACCGGCAATGCCCATTTCAGGGAAGATCCATATCCCTTTAATTAGAACGTAGTTACCAATGATGTTAATGACATTGGAAATCCCCGTAATGACCATGGGTGAAACCGTGTCTCCAGCCCCCCGGAGGATGGCCGCATAGGAGAAAGACAAAAACATGGCAGGAATACTCCAAGCAACAATGGGGAAGTAGTCCTGAATGAAATTGCTTACTTCTATAGTGGTGTCAAAAATAGAAAACAGTTGAACGGAGAAGATCAAGGACAGGGCCATGATCACCAGGGAGATTCCACCATTCAGTAGAACGGTTTGACTCGCTGTCCGGTTGAGTCGGTCATAATCTCCTTCACCATAGCTTCGGGCAACCAAGGCAGTGGCCCCGGAATTGAAGGATGTGAAAACGAAGATTAAGGTAAACATGATAGAGTTTGCAAAGCCAGCCGCCGCCAGTGCGGATTTGCCGATGAACTGGCTGATCATGATGGTATCAGCGACACCCAGTAGGGTGTTCAAGCTCATTTCAAGAACCGCAGGGAGGGCCATCGTCAGGATGCTGAGGATGAGTGCTTTATTGAGTTTGTTTTTCATGTGGTCCTCCTTAAGATCGATAAAAAACATTTTACTTTTTTTAATGCTCACTACAGTATATAGGAAAGTATATGAGAATACTAGAGTTATACTCAAGTTTGCTTCTTTGTATGGAAGGGATATGGAACAAGCTTGATGGACGCAAGCGAAGTGGACAGTTAGGCGGCCTAGCTCTCCAAGACTTTGAGTGGTCTTGAGTCTCCTGTTTATACCATATCCAATCTTTATACTGGGATATAGGTTTGTGTGTTAAAATAATGAAAGACTCTGAGAACGCTTTCCTTGATACTTTTTCCCAAGCAAATGCCGCACAAAACACAGTAGGTTGGTAAAAAAGATCAGGAAAACGATTGAGTTTCTCCGAAAATACTGTAAAAATGCGAAATGTTCATTTTGGCATGACAATTGCTTAATATTTTGACAGGAGGCGTCTCATGGGTAACATTTTAGTTGATGGATTGCACCTGAACCCGATTATTGCAGCGATCAATGATCAAGCTGCCCTCGACAGTGCACTGGAATCGGGTGTGGAATTTGTTTTTCTACTGACAGGGAATATCTTCAATGTAAAGGATACCGTAGACAAGATTCATGGAGCCGGCAAGAAAGTATGCATTCATATTGATTTAATGGAGGGTATTTCCCACGATGAGGTTGGGATGCGCTATCTCATTGAAATCGTACAGCCTGACGGCATTATAACCACAAAAGGGCACCTCATACGGGTGGCGCGGAACATGGGGGTTCTGGCCATTCAACGGCTCTTTATACTGGACTCCTTGAACTTGCAAACGGGTATTCAGTCGGTGAAGTCCAATCGACCCGACGCCGTAGAAATACTTCCTGGTGTTATGCCAAAGATCACTAAGCTGATTGCCCAGCAAACAAAGCGGCCAATCATCACGGGTGGGTTGATCATGGACAAGGAAGATGTCATTGCGAGCCTCCAAGCTGGAGCAATGGGGATTTCTACGAGCAAGGTGGAGATTTGGGACATGTAGCAAAGCGGAGGTGACGGTTTGAAACACGTAGGTACAATTATCGGGTCAGCAATCGCAGGTATGTTCGTAATGAGCGTTTGGGGTGCATTTGCTGGAGAATATGGAATCGGCGGTGGCTGGTTCGCAGGTTTTGCAATTATCGGGACAATGTGGTTCATGAATCACTTCCTGGGCATTATCAACAATGACGGTGCTTTTGTAGATATGGCACTGGGTATTGGTGTAGCAGGTACAACAAAAGCAATGTTTGTAGACGGCTTTGCTGTAGGTGTTGAAGCAATCCCTACACTGGCAATTACGCTAATCGGTGGCGCTGTTGGTGGCTACATGGCCTACCAAATGGAGCAGATGATGGCAAAGCGTGACGCTGAAAACAGCGAAATTGTTCAAGAAGTGAAGGGGGCTTAATCATGGGTATGGCAGGTATGATTACAACATTTGCAGGTGCATTTATTTTTCCATTTCTAATTCGTCTACTTTGGGGCAAGATGTGTGAAGCATGGGGTCCAATCGGTGGATGGATGGCAGCAGGCTTTATTGTTGGTACAACATGGACCCTCAACCACAGCGTTGGTTTTATGGTTCAAACAGGTGCATGGATTGACATGGCCTACGCTGCAGCAATCGGTCTTTTTGTAGCTTCTGCCCTCAGTGGCGACAACGTACAAAAGGGTCTTGTAAACGCATTCTTCGCAATCGTGGGCGGCGTTCTGGGTGGTTTTATCCTATCCAACTTGGCATAGTCTACACTTGTGAGCAAGTATAGGAGTCAGAGTAAGAAGGCTTTTATATAAGATTAGAGCATAAATCAAAATCACAGATTAAAAAGTGGAATGTGACCCCATGGAAGTGGGGTTGAGCTCAGGCTCAAAATATAGGTAAATTACTGGGGTTAGCAAAAGGGAGGAACAAAACGTGGAGAAAAAATACATCTTGGCATTTGACCAAGGCACAACGAGTTCAAGAGCAATCCTATTCAATAAAAACGGTGAGATCGTTAAAACGGCTCAAAAAGAATTTACGCAAATCTATCCTAAAGCAGGTTGGGTTGAGCACGACGCCATGGAAATCTGGGGCACACAATCAGGTGTAGCTCGAGAAGTTCTTGAAACTGCAGGCGTAAACCCACAGGAAATCGCAGCCATTGGTATTACCAACCAGCGTGAAACCACGGTAGTTTGGGACAAGATCACTGGCAAGCCAGTTTACAACGCAATCGTATGGCAGTGTCGTCGTACAGCAGATATCTGTGACAACATGCGGGACGCAGGTCATGAAGACTACATCCGTGCCAACACAGGTCTTGTGGTTGACGCTTACTTCTCAGGTACGAAGGTCAAGTGGATTCTTGATAACGTGGAAGGTGCCCGTGAAAAGGCTGAAAATGGAGACCTCCTATTCGGTACTATCGACACGTGGGTCATCTGGAACCTGACCCGTGGTAAGAACCACGTAACAGACTACACCAATGCTTCCCGTACCATGCTATTCAACATCAAGGACCTCAAGTGGGACGAAAAGATGATGGATATCCTGACGGTTCCAGCTTCCATGCTTCCAGAAGTAAAGCAGTCTTCTGAAGTATATGGTTACACAGATGAAAACACTTTTGGTGGCGCTCAGATTCCAATCGCAGGTATCGCAGGTGACCAGCAGGCAGCCCTATTCGGCCAAGCTTGTTTCCAAGAGGGTATGGTGAAGAACACATATGGCACTGGTTGCTTCATGCTCATGAATACAGGCGAAAAGATGGTTCCATCTAAGAATGGCCTTCTTACAACAATCGCTTGGGGTCTTGACGGCAAGGTGGAGTATGCCCTTGAAGGTTCTGTATTTATAGCAGGTGCTTCTGTACAGTGGCTACGGGACGAAATGAAGCTGATCGATGACGCAGCTGATTCTGAGTACTACGCTACTAAGGTAGACGACACCAATGGCGTTTACGTTGTTCCAGCCTTTGCAGGCCTTGGCGCACCATACTGGGATATGTATGCACGAGGTACCATCGTAGGTCTTACACGAGGTGCCAACCGTAACCACTTGATCCGAGCAACCCTTGAGTCTATCGCTTATCAGACTAAAGACGTAATCACAGCTATGCAGGAAGACTCTGGTATTGAACTGTCTACCCTTAAGGTTGACGGTGGTGCTACCAACAACGACTTCCTCATGCAGTTCCAGTCTGACATTCTTGGCTGTGACGTTGCCCGTCCACAGGTTACAGAAACAACAGCTCTAGGTGCAGCCTACTTGGCAGGCCTAGCAGTAAACTTCTGGGACTCCAAAGACCAGATCGTTAAGAACTGGGCAGTGGACAAGACCTTCAAGAACGAAATTCCAAGCGTGAAGCGGGACGAGCTATACAGCGGATGGCAGAAGGCCATCAAGCGTGCTCAGGAGTGGGAATCATAAGACAAACCACCCCTTACCCTTGAAGTAAAGATTTTAATTAGCTATACTATAGATACAAATCCATATCGGAATGGCAAGAGAATGAGAGCCACTACGACAGATCTGCGGAACGCGGGTCTGCTTCGTAGTGGCTTTCTATTTGCAACAAAACGGAAGAAAATTACTATAAGACAAATAGGAGGATCGACGATGCTTGATGTAGCAATCGTAGGTGCTGGTGTCATCGGTACTGCAATCGCCCGGGACCTATCCCGGTACAATTTAGATATAGTCATCCTGGAACGGGATAATGATGTGTCTTGCGGCACAACCAAGGCAAACAGCGCAATCGTACACGCAGGGTATGACGCACCAGCGGACTCGTTGAAGGGGATTTTCAACGCCAAGGGCAATGCCCTCTTTGAGCAAGTCTGTCAGGACTTAGACGTTCCCTTCCAAAGGGTAGGGTCCATGGTTGTTGCCTTTAATGAAGAAGAAATGCTCACCCTAAAAGAACTCCTTGAAAACGGACAAAAGCTGGGTATTCCCGGCCTTGAAATCATAGACGCAGAGGCAGTATATGCAAAAGAACCCAACCTCAACGAAGGTATTCAAGGGGCCCTGTGGGCTCCAAGTGCTGGTATTACGGAACCTTGGGAGTTGGCCATCGCCTATGCGGAAAACGCCATGGACAATGGGGCTGACCTGAAGCTCAACTTCGGTGTAGACCGGATTGAATCTCTGGAGGGTGGTTTCCGCCTTCATAGTGGCGACCAAAGTCTGGATGCCAAAATGATCGTCAATGCAGCGGGTGTTTATGCAGACGCCATATACGGCATGGTGACGGAGACACCTGAGTTTTCCATTCATCCTCGCAGGGGCCAGTACTACCTCCTAGACAAGAGTACAGAAGGTCTAGTTAACAGTGTAATCTTCCCTTGTCCATCCAAACTCGGAAAGGGTGTACTGGTTGTACCAACAGTGGATGGCAACATCCTGGTGGGGCCTGACTCAGAGGACCTAGAAGGAAGTGAAAAAGAGGCCATTGGCACCACCAAAGACCGCCTCAACTATGTCCGTCAACATTCAGCCCACCTGGTCAAAAATATTCCATTTGGAGAGACCATCACAACCTTCTCTGGTCTTAGAGCTGAACCGACAGGTGGCGACTTTATCATTGGAGAGTCTGACCAAGTAAGTGGTTTTTACAATGTTGCGGGCATGAAGTCTCCTGGACTGTCTTCAGCTCCTGCCATTGCAGAACATGTAGCAGGACTAGTGGTTGAAAAAACAAAGGCTGACGCAAAAGCAGATTTTGTTGCCACACGGAAACCAAGACACAAGTTTGAAGACATGTCTGACCAAGAAAAAGCACAAATGGTGAAAGAAGACCCCCGCTATGGCCGCATCATTTGCAGGTGTGAAATGATCACTGAGGGTGAAATTGTGGACGCCATTCACCGGAATGCAGGTGGGCGAACTTTGAATGGTATTAAACGTCGAGTGCGACCGGGTGCAGGTCGCTGTCAAGGTGGCTTCTGTGGCCCCCGTGTCCTTGAAATCCTTGCAAGAGAACTGGGGGAAGACCCATTAGCCATCAAGCAAGAAGGGGAAAAGAGTACCATCCTATATGGGGAAACTAAAATGGAGGGAGCGCAGTCATGAAGCAAGTGGATATCGTCGTAATTGGTGGCGGACCAGCTGGACTGGCAGCAGCCATTGAAGCAAAGAAAAATGGAGCAAAGAACATTTTGGTTATTGAGCGGGACCGCGAATTGGGCGGGATTCTCCAGCAGTGTATCCACAATGGATTTGGCCTCCATGTATTTAAAGAAGAACTAACTGGCCCAGAGTATGCAGAGCGCTTTATCAAAGAACTAGAAGAAATGGGCATTGAATATAAGCTGGACACCATGGTCCTGGAGCTAACAGAGGACAAGGTGGTCAAGGCCATCAATACTAGTGACGGTCTCATGATTATTGAAGCCAAGGCAGTTATTTTGTCCATGGGTTGTCGGGAACGAACCCGGGGTGCCATTGCCATTCCTGGCATGCGGCCAGCAGGGGTCTTTACGGCGGGCACGGCCCAGCGCTATATCAACATGGAAGGCTATATGGTGGGCAAAAAAGTAGTCATCCTTGGATCAGGAGACATTGGCCTGATCATGGCAAGACGAATGGTCTTAGAAGGGGCTGAGGTTCTAGCCGTTGCTGAACTCATGCCTTATTCCGGTGGACTGACTCGAAATATCGTCCAGTGTCTAGACGATTATGATATTCCTCTGATGTTGAGTCATACAGTGACTGAAATTAAGGGCAAGGACCGGGTGGAGTCCGTGACCATTTCACAGGTGGATGACAGCCTACGGCCTATTCCAGGGACTGAA
Source organism: uncultured Peptostreptococcaceae bacterium (assembly GCA_964342805.1). Taxonomy (GTDB): domain Bacteria; phylum Bacillota; class Clostridia; order Peptostreptococcales; family Acidaminobacteraceae; genus CAYFHQ01. Next base: position 11,176 of record CAYFHQ010000045.1, read on the forward strand.
AAAGAGTACGAGTGTGACACCGTCCTCTTGTCAGTTGGCCTGATTCCAGAAAATGAACTGTCCAGTGGGGCAGGGGTTGAACTGGACCCTGTGACCAAGGGTCCTGTGGTCAATGAGGCAATGGAGACCAGTATTGCAGGGGTCTTTGCCTGTGGAAACGTGGTCCATGTCCATGACTTGGTGGACTTCGTGACAGAAGAGTCTCGCCGGGCAGGTACCGCAGCAGCCAAGTATGTGGCTGGCCTAGTCGAAGAGGGCGGGTCACAGTTTACAACTGAAGCGGCAGAGGGTGTGGCCTATACGGTACCCCAGCAAGTCCGCTTGGCCAATGTGGAAGACAGTCTCAACGTCTTTCTCCGCGTACGCAAGGTCTACCACAATGCAAGCCTTGTGGTGAAGGCGGATGGTAAGGAAATCATGCGCAAGAAGCGTAGACATATGGCGCCAGGTGAAATGGAAAACATCCGGATTCCTAAAGATAAAATGCTGGACATGGATGGTCGCACGGTGACCATTGAAGTGGAGGAAACACCGGAAAAGGAGGTCAAATCCGCATGATTAAACTAGAAAACGGCAGTCAGGATTTGGTCTGCATCGTCTGCCCGATTGGGTGTCGACTTACCATCACAAAAGATGACAGCAATGAAAATGGATACGTGGTTGAAGGCAACGTGTGTAAGCGGGGAGAGGCCTATGCCATTAAGGAGTTAACAGCTCCAACAAGAATGATACCTACTACGGTTCGGATCAAAGAGGGTTTCTTACCGAGATTGCCAGTCCGAACCAGTGCGCCTGTACCCAAGGAGTTAATCTTCCAGTGTATGGACGAAATCAATAAAGTAGCAGTTGAAGCACCGGTAAAGATGGGAGACGTGATCGTGGCCAATATTTTGGACACGGGCGTTGACATCATTGCCACAAGAAGTATGACACGGAAGTAACCTGGGGATATAGGGGGCATAATGAAGCTCAAGCGTATACCGATCCATCATATAGAAGGACATGAGAAATCAACTCAACAAGCTTGGGAATCTGTTTTGGGACCACTGGAGGCAGGTGTCTGTATCGTGGATGATGTGGGTGTCATCCAATTTGTCAACGAAGCTTATTGTCATTTATTCAGACAGTCAAAGGTCGCCCTGATCGGACGCAATATCCATGTGGCCTTTCACGATAATATGATCGTGGAGAGTCTGCGGTGCCGCAAGAAGATCAGTGGTTGTCTCGACTGGAATGTCGGAGCAAAGCGTGTGACATGCGATATGACACCCATGGTGTCCGGTGGAGAGTTCCAAGGTGTTATTGGGATGTATCGTTTGGAAGACCAGGAGGATGATCATCACGTCATCCAACTGAGCTTTGGGCAAAAACAAATAGAAAAACCCAATCCGTTTCCATGGATTGTTACTGGAGACCAGGAAATGATCCAAAAACTTTGTAAGGCCAAAAAGGCAGCCAAGACCGAGGCCACCATCCTACTTCGGGGGGAGAGTGGTGTCGGAAAGGAGTTGGTGGCCAAGGCCATACATGACAGCAGCAACCGTGCCCAAGGGCCCTTTGTTGCTGTCAATTGTGGGGCCTTGCCAGAAAACCTGATTGAGTCTGAACTTTTTGGTCACGAGGAAGGCGCTTTTACCGGTGCCGTTCGCAAAAAAATAGGGCGTTTTGAGCAAGCTGCTGGGGGCACTCTATTTTTAGACGAAATCGGTGACCTGCCCCTCCCCCTCCAAGTGAAACTGCTCCGGGTACTCCAGGAGCGGTCCTTTGAGCGGGTGGGTGGCATTTATCCTGTAAAGGCCAATGTCCGGGTCATTGCAGCTACCCATGTGAACTTGGAGCAGCTCATTGACGAGGGCCACTTCCGGGAAGACCTCTACTACCGTCTCAACGTTGTTCCCATACGCTTGTCCTCTCTCCGTGAGCGTCCGGGCGATGTGGAGCGGTTGGTGAAGTTTTACGGGAGTCAAATTGCAGAGGAAATGGATATTCCACTTCCAACAATCCACGAAAACGTGTTCAAGGCCTTGTCCGCCTATCATTGGCCGGGTAATGTGCGCGAGCTTCGAAATACCATGGAAAGAATGATGATCCTGTCGGAAGGCGGCTTTATCGACCTGGTGGACGTGCCCCCAGAAATCTCAGGTGTCTATACTACAATGAAATCCGCCCAACCTAGCCCAGGCTTGATTAACCTCAATGCCGTTGGCCGGGTGGCTTCCTTTGAGGAATATGAAAAGGAGATCATTGCCCAGGCCCTGCACCAGTATGGCAGCTTTAATGCCGCTGGCAAGGTCCTGGGATTAACCCATAAAACCGTAGCAGCAAAGGCAAGAAAATATCAACTTCGGGAGTAAGCGGCCCCCCTGCTTGCCCGGAAACGAAATAGATCAACAGAAAAACGGCAGGACCCATTCACTTCGGTGAACTTGGGTCCTGTCGTTTTTGTCTTATTCAGGTGGGCTGGCGTCAAGGGGCTCAATAGGTGGAAGGAGGAGGACCTGGTTGCCAAAGGCCCGGTCTTGGGCTTGGTTGTAGGCCAAGACGACTTCTAGAGCCCGGTCATGGTCGTAGATGGGGCCTAGATAGTCACGAACATAGGTCCGGTGCTTGACGGAGGCGCTGAAGACCGGTAGGTAGACCGGTGCGTCCTGGGGCCACTTGTAGGTCAAGTCATCTATACCATTGAGCTGGAGGATGATCCAGGCGTGGTTGGTTTTGCCGTAGTAATACTCAGCCAGTTGAATGGCGTTCAAGGGTTTTGGTGGTGTAAGTACCGTGTAGGTGGCCAGGTCGGGTAGAGTGGGGTCATCGATCAAGACGGCCATGGTGGCGGAAAGTCGGGGGAGGTCTGCTGCAAGGTCATAGGTTAAGGGCGCATCTTCTTGGTTGTTTGGGTTTTGCTTGTCTATCCCCTGGTCTTCCTCAAAGGCTGCCCGGTTGAGCATTTGCTCCAGTAGGGCCTGGGAGGACGCAATGTCCGGAAGGTTTTCCAGGAGTTCAAAGCCTGTATTGGGTCGGGTGACTTGGTCCATGGGGGGATCAGGTGTAAAGAGGGGCACCAAGAATAAGCCCAGCAAGAGGAGGATGGTCAACCACCCCTTGACCCGGCGGAGCAAGTAGGTGCTAAACACGTAAGACTGGAGCTGGACCCGGGCTATGGCTGTGATCATCCATAGGCTTCCCCTGTCCGTGGTGGGGTGGGCATTGTGTAGGAGTACCTTGTGCATTTCCTTGTCGTCGATGGCATGTTCATAAATGTGGACGTCCATATTGAACTGGTCAATGTCTACAGCGTCCTCTCCCACAATAATATAGAGGTCGTTGGTAAGAATGCGGAAGGACTGACTGAAGAGCTGGGCCAGTTGCTGTTCAGAGAAGTCGGCCTTGCCCAGGGGAGGAATGACACTGTTGATAAATTGGTATTCCATTTTGCCGTCGAGGCCACGTTTAATGCTATAGTGTTGGTTTTCGTCAATGTTGAGTCCATTGTATTCGGTCAGGGACCCGTCCCTATAGAGCATGACGGTGTTGTGGCCAAAGTTAAAGAGGATCAGGGACTGGCCATAAACAAAGAGGATGGTGGCATTCACAGCCACTTGAGTGTCATGGGACTGGTTCCACTGGGTAATTTCGAGATTGAGGTCTTGGATGTAGGTCCGGATAAACCGCAGGGTCTTTTCCCGGTCATCGTGGAGGTGGACAGCCTTCATTTGTTTGTGGAAGGTGTCAATATGAGCAATAATCGCCAAGGGAATTACGGTGTCTCCAGACGGGGTGAGGACCACAGCAAGCTGGGTGTAGGCGGTTTGGTGGCGCTGGAAGTAGTGGTTCTTTTGGACCTGGATAAACTTGTCGTGCTGGATGACAGAGATCGAGCCGCACCGGTAGCCACAATGCCGCTTGGGGTCCTGGCCCGTGGAGGGGATCTTATGCGTCAAATGGTGTACGGTTGAGATTCTTTTCACGACGCCACCTCCTTGATTTTCTATATCGCAGGTCTCGTAGACGGTTGGAGTAGTCAGCCAGGCGACTGAAAACATACCGTTTTTCCACAGGGAAAAGGGGCTGGCGGCCAAAGGTCACATAGTCGATGTTCCTGAGGAAGCGAATGAATATGACTGAAGCAATAATGAAGGTACCGAAGGAGCTAATGGCAAAGCCGTAGCCATAAAAGTCCAGGCCAAAGGGGATGAAGTAGAGGGTCAGGGCAAAGTTTGATGCGAAAAAGAGGAAGGCCACAAAGAGGGCCTTGCCCTTGGCTTCAAAGTAGAGGAGGACAAGAATAATCACAAAGACAAAGATATTAAAGAGGGCACCAATGGCACAGATTTGGAAGATGGACCGAATGATAATTGATCCACTGAGATAATGGAATATTTGAGGGGACAAGAGGACAATGGTTGCACTCAAGAGCCCTTGAATTTCAAATGTATAGGCAATTTGCCGGTAGAGGGACCGACGCATCTCCTTGTTGGCGATGAGGATTTGTCGGTAGGTCCCCTTGCCGTTGACCAGGCCATAGTACTTGCGGTAAGTGTCGTAAAACTCTGTTTCCACGGACACCATGAAGAGGACCATGGTGGGAATGATGGTCAGGTAGGCCAGGAAGATTGCATTGTCGTACAAGGGGGCGTACAAGTAGGTCTCATAAATGCTGACCCCCACAAAACTGAACCACATGAGCATGTCGTCAATCCACAGGCCCAGGGTGTAAAAGAGGCCTATGAGGAAGAGGGAAGGCAGGCGGTCTAAGTAACGGAGGAAGTCAAAGTGGTAGTAGTTGCCAAAGTTGAAGTTGCCGAAGAAGGTATAGGAGAGCATAACGAAAGAAACCGTAATCCCCAGCAAGTAGGAAAAGAGGAGGTTGGAGCCGGCAATAAACCCTGGGAAGGGTATGGGATAAATGCTGAAGGCATAGCCGGCAACCAGGGTTAAGACACCGCCAAAGATATAAGCCTTGGCAATCAAGCCATAGTCCCGGACGGCACTGAGGTAGACCATGATAATCCAGATCAAGGAGATCATGACGAAAAGGGTAACGGCCATGAGTTTGTAGTGGAAGGGCAGGGCCTTGTCCCAGTAGAACCAGACGGCCAAGACAATGTTGATGGCACTGGTCAATTTGGACAGGCCAATACAGGAGGACTTGATATAGGCATAGTCCTTGACATAGAGTTTGTCGGCGATGTAGCGGGTGATGACCAACTGCCAGGGGGCAGTCAGGATCTGGCTAAAGACAAAACTATAGACGATGGTTCCCATAAATAGGTCCCGTTGGACGTTGCCTTCTATAAGCCATTCGGCCATGAAAACCAATAGGTTTACCGTCAGAACCGCAGCTATCCAAGGGCCTGCCGCCACGAGGGAGGAATACAGGTAGGCCCGGGTCCGTTTGGAGTAGCTCTCTTCTTTAAATAGTTTTTTGAGGGTAAATCCGATTCCTGCCATGGGTCACCTCACTGTACGTCTCCATAGACCTTCCGGTAGCTTTCCACAAGTCGTTCGTTGGTATAATAGGCTTCAATCCGTGCCCGCCCATTGGAGGACATTTCCCTGCGTAGGTCCAAATTCTCAAGTAGTTCCATAATGGCTTCGGCTGTTTTTGCTGGGGACACCGGGGGGGTGATCAATCCAGCTCGACCAAACTCGTCCCCTTCTGCCCCGTAAAGGAGTTCCTGGCAGGACCCTACATTGGAGGCTACAAAGGGCACTCCTGAGGACATACTTTCCAGAATAGTTAAGGGTTGTCCTTCAGAAATGGAGGTCAAGAGCATGAGGTCGATTTGGGGGAGGTACTCCCTTACATTGACCCGGCCCGTGAAATCAATTTGTTCGTCAAGTCCCAGCAAGGAAACCAAGTTTAAGCAGTTTCGATAATAATCAGGGTCCTCGTCTGTGGGACCAATAATGAGCAGTTTAGCCTCAGGCCTCCGGTCCACCACCAGTTTGAAGGACCGGATCAGGGTCATGATGTCCTTAATGGGCACCACCCGGGTCACAGTAGCCACTACGTTTTGCGTAGCCACCTGTTCAATAAAGGGGAAGGAGGACATGTTAACCCCATTGGGGATGACAACCGATTTTTCCCGGGCTGCCCCCAGTTCCACCTGGATCTCGTGGTTGTGGTAAAAGAGAGTAATGACCTTTTGTGCGTGGTGGTAGACGCCAATGGAAATGAAGTAGAAGAACTCAATCCAGAGACGCTTGTAGGCTCCCTGGACCCACTTGGACTTTATGATTTCTTCCTCCCGCTCCCGGGCATAGATCCCATGCTCTGTCAGGATCAAGGGGAGGCCTGTTTTCTGGGCCAAAACAATGCCGATCAAGCCGGCATAGCCCGTGGACACGCAGTGGAAGGCGTCTGTTTCCAAGTTGAAATCCGCCTGGAGAATATGGAGGACCGGCAAAAGCATGGATCGGATGGTCCAGAAGAAGGCGTTGAACTCTGCCTGGTAAAACTCCTCTAAGTAACGCTTACGGACAATTTCCCAAAAGAAGCGGGACCGTAGGAATTGAAGGGCCGTTCCCATTTTCTTTTTGTTGGTAATGGTTTCAGCAAACAACTTCCAGTCCAGTTCAGGTTTGAAAAAGAGGAAGTCAGAGATGACTTCTTTTTCTTTTTTACTGAGGCGAGGTTCCCGCCTGCGGGTACTGTGGCGGAGCTCCAAGTAGGTGTTCAAATACTGGGTCTCCATAAAGACAATATTGTCTGGAATTTCGTACTTTAATTCCAACTTGGGTTCTGGATTGGGATCAGGCATGATGGACAACAGGCGAAAATCTTGGTCCGAAATATCCTTCACTAAGTGGTGAATCCAAGTGCTCACACCACCTGCTATATAGGGGTAGGAACCTTCTGCAATTAAGGTGATGGCCATCTAAACCTCCTTTCCCCAGAAATGACTCAGGCCCTCCAGTTCCTTGGGGAGGGTGGGGTACTTGTCACGAATAAAATCAATGTAGTTCACAATTTCCGTCCACCGTCGTTGGTGAAAGAGGACGTTGATATGGGTGGTGTAGCCCCGAACGTCGTTGGGGTAGCGGTCAATAAAGGCTGCTGCTTGGCGGTCGGCTTCTTCCAGCCGGTCCAGGTCCACATGGGCATTCATGACCTTGAAGGCCAGGTCGGCACTTTCACCGTCAGCTTTTATTAATCGTTCAAGGAGTTCGATGTAATCCTCTAAAAAGACTTTCTTCACAGCAGGGTCCATGAGGCGGGAGGCTAGGTAGTCCTCAATTTTTTCAAGTAAGACCAGGAGCTTGGTTACCGACTGGGTTTCCGTATAGGCAATCCGGGCAGAGGCGATGTCCTGCTCAAATTGCTGTTCAAAAGCATTGAGGGCTGTCGCTGCGTAGTGGGTGACCTCCATGTCCTCGTCATCAAGAGACTGCTTGAGCAGGTAGGTATAGTCTGCCTGGGTGTCACTGAGCATGGAGGTGATCATGTCCTTTTTGGTTTGGTGCTGGGAAAACAAGAGCTGGTCTTGATAGGACATGACCTTGACGTCACTGGCAAAGGTGGAGTCGCTGCCGATATCAAAGAGGCGCTCAAACTGAATGTACTTTTCATATTCAAAGAGAAGCATTTGATTGTATTCATAGTAAATAACGAAAAACTGGACCAGGCCATACCCCAGGGGTCCAAAACCAGGGAGGAGGACCAGGAGGTAATAGGGCCAAATTCGGTAGCGAAAGGGGATTCCCAGTAAGACCAGGATAGACACCATGGCAATGATCCCGTGGTAGGTCAAAAACTCAAGGACACCTTCTTGTTGGGTGGCGTACTGGACAAAGAGTACAAAATCCAAAATCCCCAAAAGGGCCAAAAATCCAGAGAGTACATATCTCATACCATCACCTGCTCTCTTCTAAGAACTTGAGCTGGTAGTCGGTCTTGCTCATCACCCGTTCGTTGATAATGTCAAAGGCACTATGGGGGGTGGCCGGTAGGAGGATATGAATGTGGTTGGTAATGGGGTCAAAACTAAATATATCCACCGCCCGCAGGAAACCACTAATGGTCTGGCTGACGTCTTCCAGGGTAACCCCTGACAATTCATATTTCAGGAGCATGTATTCCATACCAAACTCCCTGTAACGCTTTTTCTCCTCTTCAACACGGTCTTGAAAGTCTGTGAACTTCATGAATCGGGTACCCGCGTGGAAGCGGTCCTCTTGCAACTGACTTTCCACAAAGATGGCTTGACCGATGGACTTATCAACCCACTCCACAATAACCTTAAAGAGGTTGTAGGCATATTCAGAAAGGACATCGAAGTCCATGTCTTCCACATTAATAACAGCGATAACCTTGCCTTCATGGGTGAGGGGGGCGGACATCAAGGGGAAGTCGTCCTCGTCTGTGTCACTCCACTTGACCACCTGTCGGTCCAGGACAACCCGCTTAAAGCCCTCAGAATGGGCTACGTCGATGGACCGTTTGTCCTGATGGGTGGCCCCCATGCGGATTTTCAGGCGGAGAAAATCATGATTCCGGGGGTCAACAATATAAATGGAGACTGACTTGGCTTTTAGAAAGCGGGTCAAGATCCCCATGGTCTCCGTGTAAACAGCTTCTGGGTTGAGGGAGTCCAGCTTTTGGGCGATTTCATAGAGGGACAAAATACTGTACTCAGCCCCAATAATCTGCTTCTTCAAGTCGTCATTGACTGCCATGGAAGAGGCATATTGGCGTCCCAGTTTCTCCAAGGCCCGTTCCAATTGAAAGATGCGGTTGTTGAGCCGCTCATTGAGGGAGCTGTAATTGTCTTTAAAAATGCCCAAAACGACGCCTGCCCAGTAGATGGCCAAGATGAACTTGTAGTAGTTAATGTCCTGAAAGAGGGCCCAGTAGTGGCCCACATGGATGTGGTAGAGGAGGACATAGGTGGCTGAGGTCAGGGTAGCAGAAATCATGCCCACATAGTTTCCATAGCGAAGCCCCATCACCGCAGCGATGATGATAAAGGGGTGGGGGTTGGCTTGGAGGAGTTGCTCTGGGTTGGTGGAAACCACTTCGAAGTAGCCAACAATAAGCAGGATGACGATAGAGGTTTCCGTAATACTGGAGATGAATGCCCGTCTGCCCATGGGCCCTCCTATTCTGTGAACTGGCCACTGTAGCTGATCAGGGTAGCGTCCTGAACGCCGTAAATCCCGGATAGTTCGTCGATAAACTTGGTGTCTGCACCAATCAGGTTCACTTCAAGGGTCAGCTCCGTAAGACCGCCGGTGGCACTCTTGGCCTTGATCTGATAATCCAGGGCGCTGATGATTTTTTGCACTTCGTCATTGGCTTCTGCTGTGTAATGGATAATCAGCATATAGGCATTGTTGGTGTTTCGGTAGCGCATGAGCAGGAGCAAGATCACACCGATGAAGAGGGATCCCACAATGGCGATCATGTACAAACTGGCACCGCAGGACAGGCCCACGGCAATGGCCCAAAACATAAACATGATGTCCATGGGGTCTTTAATGGCTGTTCTAAATCGTACAATGGAAAGGGCACCGACCATGCCAAGAGACAAGACCAGGTTGGAACTGATGGTCATGATAATCAGGGAAGTGATCATGGACATGAGGACCAAACTCACATTGTAAGTATGACTGTAGAGGGCTCCATTATATGTCCGTTGGTAAATGTAGAAGACGAACATGGAAACGGCAAATGTGACCAGGAGGCCCACCAGTATATCGATCACTGAAACATTACCAAAGAAGTCTGACCGCGCAAAACTATCACGCAATAAATCGGTAAACGTGATTTGATTCATGGGGTCACCTCCTTCGGTCAATGTTTAATAGCTAGAACTGATAGTTTTCCCGGAGGCGTATCCGGGACATACTGTATTTTGAATAAGCACTTTGGGTAAGGTCTCTGGTTTCTAACAACCTTCGTACATGGTTAGGAAAAAAACGTTCATATTTGACTTCAAAAATACACTGGTTCCTAGGTAGAATTCCAAATCGCAGGTTCTTGGAGCGAAAGGGGTCCAGACTGGACGTTTCAGCTCGGACATTCTCGTCTACACAAACCCGAATCCCCTCAAAGGGTAGAACCCAGGCCTCCCGCTCATACTCAATTAAGACCTTGGCGGTCAGTCCCTCCAGGCGACAGGCTGTGAGAAACTCCTGGTAGAGGGGGTCGTCACTAAAGGAGGGGTCAAGGGCGTAGGGTTTAGCTATAGCCTGTTCCATGATTCCTTGGGTCACAACCATCTCCGTCTTAAAAGAGATCCCACCAATCTTTTCTTTTTTCTCTAACTTAATCATGGTGCTATTGCGGTCGTAGTAGCGGAAGCGGAACTTCCGCCGCCGGAACTTGCCATCCAGCTTTTCGTGGAGGGCACTATCCATGGGGTCATCAAAGTAAATACTACGAATGGAGTAACGGTCACGGTTTTGCAAGTTGCGATCCCGGGTCATGGCGTGGTTGAGGGACTGGCGCAAGAGCAGGTGGTCTTGCAGGGTGATCATGTACTTGAGTTCATATCTTTTCTTGCGAATGGACATGGGACCTCCTCGCAGGAGTCAGTAGGGGTCAATTGTCTGGTTTCTGTTCAAAACGACCAATGCCATAATACTCTTTACCCACTTCATCCAGGTATTCATCCATGGCAATCTGTACATGGCCCTTGCCATCATCCACGGTTACCCGCCAATACCAGACCCCGTCCTCTAAACTCCGTATGGAAAACTCATTAAAACGTGTGGATTCAATAATATCTATGGTTTCAAAATCCGGTGTACGACTGAGCTCCAGGGTGTATAGGAGCCGGTCCCCTTGGAAGTCATAAGACCGATCCCAAGTAAAGAGGGTATAGTCCCCCAGGAGTTGTACATCACCTAAAAATACAGGCATGGGATTTTCTATGCTGTCGTAGTACCGTCTCAGGTTCAAGTCCAGAATACTTTTAAGCCGCTGGACTTCTTGTTGGTGCTGGGCCAGGGTCCCTGGCAATTCTTCCAGGTCAGGCGACCGGCTGACAAAGGGGTAGACCAGCTCAGCGTAACGGTCAATTCGTCCATTGATGTCCATGGCCTTGAGTTGGTCATAGACCTCAACGATTTTTTCATTGAGGAGACGGATATGCTCTGGTTCTCTGAAAAAGCGGGAGTGGAGGGTCACCGACCAATAGTTGGATAATCCCAAGCGCCAAGAGGGTACCGGGTTGGGCCGCTTGTCAATTTGATTATAAAAGTCCCAAGCACCGTCATAGTCCCATGGGATAAAATAATAGGCTTCAATGTTCTTGGGTGAATAAAGGTGGAAATTTTGTGTGTTGGTGTCCCGGTTGTCCATCAGGATGTTAACGGCCAACCAGGTCAGGTAGTTGTCCAACTGGAAGTTGGACTCTGCAACCTTGCGTATATCGATCAAGTAGTTGTTTACATCGTTGTTCATGTCAATGAAGGTACTATGGTCGCCCCTGCCATTGATTTCGGCAATTCGCTCAAAGGCGGCCTTGTCATAATCAGGGTCAGACTTAACCAAGAGGCGGTTGGAGTCTTGGAAAAAATAGTTTTCCGCCTTGTAGAGGGCACCACTATCGTCCAACTCCCGGCTGGTTAGCCAGTCTCGGTCAACGCTCTCCACGTGGGTGAAAAGACCATAGTCAACAAATTCAGCTTCGAAGTCCTCACCCGCTGGGTCGAGGGCAGAAAGGTCTTTGATATAGACATGCAAAAACTTGGTTCGAACGGAAGGAATTCCAGGGAGTTCACTGAGCAAGTCAAAGCTCAACTTGTTTCGGAACCTTGTCCCGTCCGCCGGGTGCTTGTTGAGATTAATTTCCTTGAAGCCCTGCCAAGTCCCCACCCGGTTTTTCAGGTCAATCCGGTAGGATTTTTGGTTAAAGGCCCGGGTCGAGTGGCCACGGAGGCGAATACTGCCATTGGCGTCGGTAAGGCCAAAACCAAAGTATCCAGCCTTAGGGCCTGCAGCGTCACCCTCTTGAAAGAGGACGTCCAGTTCAAGGACTTGGTCGTCCCGCCAATCGATATCATTGTTTACATCGGAAAAATCGTAGGGATTCTCCCTACCCTTGGGCAGAGGGAAAACCGTGATATAAACCGTGTCCAGGTCATAGGGATCTTCCCGGGTATAGAGGCTTGAGGGTTCCTCTAAGGGGGGGAACTCATAGGTTGTAAATTGGTCTTCTATGAAGTCCGTAACATTTGTCCCAGAACATCCGGTTAATACCAAGCCAATCAAGACTGTCAAGGCCATGTGCACAAAGGATTTCATGGTCATTCCTCCTTGTTGTTACTTTGTACCCTTATCGCTGGATGATCTATCAACTTATAGGTAAATGTCACTAAAATGCTGTCGAATTACGTCGGAATTTGGAAAAGGGCAAAATCAAGCCCTTGGGAGTATATGCACAACTTTTTTTGTATGGTATAATTTCAACAACGTCAAAAACAATGAAATGGCAGGAGGAAGTGCTATATGTCAACGAAAAAAAGAAATGAAATTGCATCGGAATACCAGTGGGACCTCGGTTCCCTTTATGCTTCCGATGACGCATGGAATGCAGACTTCAGCAAGCTGAAGGACCAACTGACGCAAGTAAAGGGCCTACAGGGTTCCGTAATGGAAACACCTGAAAACCTTCAAAAGACCATTGAACTCAACCTGGAAACCGGTCGTACAATGGAAAAGCTGTATACCTACGCAAAAATGAGCCAAGACCAGGACACAAGGGTTTCAGCTTACCAAGGAATGACGTCCAAGGCGGAGTCCCTGGCAGTTGAACTGGGTGGAGCAACATCCTTTATCGTACCTGAAATCCTGGCTGCAGACGTAGCTACAGTCAATGACTACATGAACAACTTCGAAGGCCTAAACCTTTACAAGCAACACATGGATGACATCCTTCGTCGCAAGCCTTACACAAAGACAGCTGCTGAGGAAGCTATTCTTGCCCAAGCAGGCGAGTTGGCAGCTGCGCCTCAAAATATCTTTGGCATGCTTAACGCAGCTGACCTGAAGTTCCCAACCATCAAGGGTGCGGAAGGGGAAGACATTACCCTAACCCATGGTAACTTTGTTCCTACACTGGAGTCCCGAGACCGTCGCGTTCGTAAAGACGCTTTTGAGGCCTACTACAGTGTCTTCGAAGGCCACAAAAACTCTTTGGCCATGATGACCCAATCGGAAGTAAAGAAGAACACCTTCCTGTCCAAGGTTCGTGGTCACGAGTCTGCCCGTCATGCTTCTCTATTTGAGAACAACGTGGATGTTCAGGTCTATGACTCCCTAGTGGACGCCGTACACGAAGCCCTTCCAGCCATGCACAAGTACATGGAAATCCGTAAACGTGCCCTAGAACTGGAAGAACTCCACATGTATGACGTCTACACGCCAATCGTAAAGAATGTAGACATGACCATTCCATATGACGAAGCCAAGGGTATTGTAATGGAATCCCTGAAGCCACTGGGTGAAAAGTACCTAGAGGTTGTGGAAAAGTCCTTCAAAGACGGCTGGATCGACGTTTACGAAAACGAAGGTAAGCGAAGTGGTGCTTACTCTTGGGGTACTTACGACTCCAAGCCATACATCCTGCTTAACCACCATGACACCCTAGATAACATGTTTACCCTGACCCATGAAATGGGCCACTCCATGCATTCTTATCTAACCCATGAAAAGCAGCCTTATGTATACGGAAACTACTCTATCTTCCTGGCAGAAGTGGCGTCGACAACAAACGAAGCCCTACTCAACCACCACATGCTAGAGACCATCACTGACAAGGAACAGCGTCTTTTCCTACTCAACCATTACCTGGAAACCTTCCGTGGTACGGTATTCCGTCAGACCATGTTTGCTGAGTTTGAGAGAGACATCCACACCATCGTAGAATCTGGAGAAGCCCTAACAGCGGACACCCTATGTGCCCACTACCGTAAGCTGAACCAAGAATACTATGGTCCACATATGAACATCGACGAGCAAATCGATATGGAGTGGGGTCGTATTCCACACTTCTACTACAACTTCTATGTCTTCCAGTACGCAACTGGTTTCTCAGCAGCTGTAGCCCTCTCTGAAGCCATCCTCAAGGAAGGTCAACCAGCAGTGGACCGTTACCTGAACTTCCTAAGCGCAGGTTGTTCCGAGTACCCACTGGACATTATGGCTAAAGCGGGCGCAGACATGCGAACAGGCCAGCCAGTCCGTGACGCCCTCAAGGTGTTTGCTAAACTAGTAGACGAAATGGAAGCCCTACTGTTTGAATAAGACTTGTTTGGAGGAATACATGGCCATTGTTGAAGTAACCATTGTTCCCTTGGGAACTGGCTCCACCAGCGTCAGTCAGTATGTTGCTGATTGTCACAAGGTACTCCGTGACACGACTGACGTCAAATGGACTCTCACCCCCATGTCCACTATCCTAGAAGGTGACCTGGATCAGATCATGACCCTGATCCGAAACATGCACGAAGTCCCCTTTGAAAAGGGTGCAGGCCGGGTATCCACGTCCATAAAGATCGACGACCGTCGGGACAAGGAAGCAACCATGGAGAAGAAGCTACAGGCCGTAGAGGACAAACTTTAATATCAACCCAAAGGAGCCACCGCTTGACGAGAGTCAGACGGTGGCTCCTTTTTTATAGGGAGTGGAGAGGAACTGGGAACAAAGAAATGCCCCTTTTCAAGGATAAACAGCCAGAAAACGGGTATACATTTGCTGACTATGACTCAAGGAGGACTTCCATGAACTGGCTGACCATGAAGCTACGAAAACTTTCTACTAAACTCTATATTGTCTATCTACTCATGTTTGTCACACTGGCTTCCGTTGTGATTACCAGCTACATTGCCGTGGACACCCAACGCCAACACTTGGTCCTAACCGACATGTTGGGCGCCCAGGAACTTCTCACTGAGCGGGTAACCTTTACTCTTTCCGCAGTGGGACAGATGGGGCTCAACTCCCAAGAGGGCTTTGACGCCAATGTCCAAGAGCAGACGGACATGATCGAAAAATACTATGCTGGTGTTCAAACCATGTTGGACGGCTTTGCCAGACATGAATTTGAATACAGCCAGGGCAACATTGTGGAGCTGCGCTTCCGTGAAGACTTCACCCTCTTGTTTGACAGTGCCATTGCCACTTCCCTGGGCCAATGGGAGAGGGTCAGATACTATATAGACTTCCTGACAGACCCAGCAAACCTAGAGGACAAGGCCCTCTACGCCACCCGCTTGGACGAGTTTAAGGCCCTCAATCGTGGTGTCCTCGACAATGCAGAGTTTGTCGCAAAGATTTGCAGGGACGAAGCCGACCGAAAGATGCGCCTTAGCCAGGCTTTCCAGTATGGCTCCATTGGGTTCTCTTTACTGGTTTTGATCGTCTTGATCTTCCTGATCACTGATAACTTCTATAATCCCATTGTGGAAATCCGTCGCATGTTCAACCGCATGAGTAAGGGGGACATTAGTCGCAGGTTCCAGCGGGAAAGAGATGATGAGTTCAAAGACCTCTACGACAATTTCAACTTCTTTCTCAACAACCTGGAAAGTATTTTCCGCCTAGAGAATAAGATCATCCTAGAGAATCAATTGGATGTGATTTTGTGTTATGTACATTCGTCTTTTAAGCAGTTTATCCCCTTCCACTTCATCACTGTGGAGTACCATGATACACCGGGCAACCTGGTCGTTCGGAAGGTTGTGGACGAGGACGTCATAGAGGAAGAACAATTTGCTGATAGGGAGTACCAACGGTTTGACAGTGTAACCCAGGTGGACAACCGGATTGCCCTGCCCATCTTGATCGAGTCCTTAAACCTGGGTGTGGTCTACTTCCACTTTGAAAGTGCCTCAATGATAGAAGAAGCCCATATTAGCTTCATCAATCTCTTGGAGGAGAAAGTAGCCTTTGCCTTCTACAAGGGTTTCTTCTTCAAAAACCTCTTGTCCATTATTACCAATGGTCTTGCTGAAATGACAGAAGCCAGGGATCCTGAGACAGGCAACCACCTCAAACGGATGTCCCGATACTCCCAGATCATAGCTCGTAAACTCATGGAAGAAGGGCACTTTGAAGACACGATTGACCGGGAGTTCGTAGAAAATATTTTAATCTGCGCCCCCATGCACGATATCGGAAAGGCCTCTATTCCAGACAACATCCTCTTGAAACCTGGCAAGCTAACGGAAGAGGAGTATGAGATCATGAAAACCCATGCTGAAAAAGGTTTCCAGGTCCTCAGTCATATTGATGGAGACTTTAAACGGTTTGGTATCCACTATTTCAGCATGGCTGCTGAGATCGCAAGAGGTCACCAGGAGAA
>CAYFHQ010000046.1:0-26819 GCA_964342805.1 uncultured Peptostreptococcaceae bacterium
TAACGCCTACGGCAAGTACCATTTCAAGGAGGCCCGGACCCTACGCACAGACTTCCTAAACAAGATGGAAGCCAAGCTCTCTGGACTGGATCGACCCGGTGGGTCGTCCCCCTACCTCCAGGGCCATGACCACCCTACCCTATCGGACTTTTCCCTTTATCACATGATTTGGTACCAGGAGCGGATCTACAACCTCCATATGCTGGACAACTTGCCCACCCTTCGCCAATGGTATAGGGCCATGAAGACCTATGAGTCGGGAAACCCCATTCCTTTGGAAGATCAAGCCAGCCTCCATCTGGCAGCCATGTGGGAGCCAGCTCCCCTGCCTGACCACATGCGAAAAAGCCTCGGTGGCGGACCGCCAGTCACCCTCAATGTCAAGGACCATTTGTCAGCCTTTACGGAAGGGGCGACCGGCCTCCTCATGGGGGAAGACGACCACCGATACATCTTAAGAAAAGACCACCCCAAGGCGGGCCCCATCCATATCCACATACCCAAAATGGTCCACGGGTCCAGCCTGTAAACAGTTGCCAATAACCCAGTTATCCCCCATACTAAAAACAAAGAAGGTGGGAGGTAACCATGGCATTAACAGTACACGATATGCTGGACCTGGAGGCAATGGAACGCTTTCAACTGGTCGCAGGCATCGGCGGACTCAACAAGCAAATCACCCGGGTGGGACTCATAGACCACGAAGAGGGACACGTCCTCACCCAGACCGTCATTGAGGGCGAGTTCCTTTTCAGCAATTTTCTGCTGATCAAGGACCAACCGGACCGTATGTTGGAGTTTATCCAGTTATGTGTGGCTGCGGGCGCATCTTGCTTTGCCATGAAAACCATTTATTTCGACCAGTTTCCTGACGAAGTCATTGCCTTTGCCAATGCCCATAAGTTCCCCCTCTTCACCTTTGACGAGACCTATATTGAGGACATCATACTAGATATCACGGCCGCCCTTCACGTACAAGGCCGCCAGCAAAAGCTTATGGAACTGACGGACAAGCTAGTGGACAAGGCCCACGACCCCATTGCGGTCCGTGAGCTCAGCCACCGGCTCAACAAAAACCTCCACCGCCACCTGGTGGTAACCACCCTTCAGGCAAAAGATGCGTACACCCCCAACCGGTCTGCCCTGGCCACCCTTCAACAAATCCTACCCAAACATGCCATGGCTTTCGACTACCATGAACAGGTGGTCTTCATTCATTCCTACGAAAAGGGGCATGGGGACCTGGGGGAAAGGCAAGCCCGGTCAGAATACCTGGCAGACCTGGTCAAACAGGCTGGATTTGACCCCAGCCACTATTGGCTGGGACAAAGTGACTTCTTCGACCAGTTGGGCACCCTAGGCGAGGCCATTCTTCAAAGTCAACATGCCCTTGTCTATGGTCGTCTGAAAAAACGCCCCCTGGCTACATATGGGGACTTAGGGGTCTATCAAGCCCTGATCCCAACCATGCACAGCCCATGGATGATCAAGTACTTTGCCCGGATTGTGGATACCTTAATCGCTTACGATGAAGACCATGACGCAGCCCTTCTGGAAACCGCAATAGCCTATGTGGAGGCAGAGGGTCATGCGGGTGACACGGCCAAGGCCTTGTTCCAACATGTAAACACGGTCCGTTACCGTATTCGCAAACTCCACCAGGTCCTGGGTGGGGACAAGGAAGAAAGGCTGACCTACGAAAGCCTGGCTGTGGCCATCCACTTGTACCTGATTCACAATACATAGGAAAAACCCCGTTTCACTTTCGACAAAGAAACGGGGTTTTATTTGTTTTTTGTGAAAAGACAATGTACCCAGAGTCAGGTTATACTAGCCTCAGGATCACTCGAGATTGGAGGTGGACAATGAACAAAAACACAGCAGCTGTTCTTCTTACAGCAATCGTAGCCATGTGGGGACTTTCCTTCAGCTTAACCAAGCCCTTGTTGGGGTCCTTGGGGGTTTTTAACTTCCTCATGTTCCGGTTTCTGATCGGCGGTTCCGTACTGGGGATCTTCGCCCTAGTAAGAGGCAACTTAAAGGTAAACAAGTCCATGGTCATGGACGGCGTCATTGCAGGGGTTTTGCTCTTTGCAGTTTTCGGCCTCCATACCCTGGGACTCAAATATACGACCATATCGAAAAACGCCTTTATCGTAGGAGGCGGTGTTCTCTTTATTCCCTTTGTGAAGCTGCTCTTCTTTAAGGAAAAACAGACCCTGTCCACCTGGACCCAGATGGCCCTGGCCACAGCTAGCCTAGCCCTGATCACCCTGGTAGACACCACTGGTGGACTCAACTTCGGTGACCTGGTCTCCATTGCAGGAACCATCTTGCTGGCCTTTTACACCATATTCGTGGAAAAGCGGATTCACAAACACAAGGCAACCCCTTTTACCGTGGTCCAGCTCCTCACTGTTGGTCTCTTGAGTACAGCAGGCATGCTGGCCTTTGAAGTCCCCAACTTTGACTTGAGCCTGGCTGGCTGGGGTAGCGTTCTGGTCATGGGCGTCTTCCTGACAGGACTGGCCTATGTGGTACTGAATGTTTGCCAAGGCCACCTTTCAGCCTTGAAAGTCACGGTGCTCTATACCCTGGAACCCTTCTTCGCTGCCCTATTCGGATGGTTACTACTGTCCGAGCATATTTCAGGCAACATTGCCCTGGGTGGTGTCTTGATCTTTATGAGTATGATGGCTCCAACGGCCATGGACTACCTGGCAACACGAAACAAGAAAACTTCAAAACGACCTCAAGTTTCGTCTTATTAACTCCCCTTAAGTTTTGGGACGAGCATTGGGTTTGTGAATGGAAAAAGCGCCTCCGGTTGGGGGCGCTTTTTTGAGGGTCTAGTTAAACATTTGTAAGCGTTCAT
The DNA here is from genome assembly GCA_964342805.1 of uncultured Peptostreptococcaceae bacterium. Taxonomy (GTDB): domain Bacteria; phylum Bacillota; class Clostridia; order Peptostreptococcales; family Acidaminobacteraceae; genus CAYFHQ01. Next base: position 2,876 of record CAYFHQ010000046.1, read on the forward strand.
TGATCCTTTTCTTGATGACAGAAATCGTTTTGTCTCGAATCCCAACATCATTGGCGATATCTTCAAATTGCGAAACAGCTTCATGTACCTGTGAAATGATCTTGTTGCACATAAAGGGTTTAATGTCCATGGCTTGGCCGCACTGAATAAGATCGTCTACAAGGAAATCATCACTTTTTCCGTTGATCGTCATCTGATGAGCACCCAGCCATCGGTGCCCAGGTTGATAAGCAAACGTCACGTCATAAGCAGGTGATAGGGACCATCTCCCCCTTCGATCCATGAGGAAGGAAATGTTTTTTACGTGGTCATCTTGATTCACGGCTAAAATATTAAATACCATTCGTCTATACAGTTGACGAATGTCGCCAGCCGCCACGCCCATGGACCTGCCAGTAATCGCTGCTCGCTCATAGCTACATAGACCGGGATCATTATAGTCTACATGAAGTAAGGCCCCAAGAGACTGCATATGCACCTTATCGCCGTCTACCCTATCGAATCGCTTTGTCATGAAATGACTTCTTCCATTCTCAGGGAGGAGTTTACATTCATTCATGTGAATGCCTGCTTCTAGAGCCATTTTGTAGTAGGCATATTCAATGAGGGTGTACTCTGGTGCGTCTTCCACACCATGATCGCCATTTTTCGCTACGCCATCAAACTTTACCAGCCAATGTTCAAACCCATCACCCAGGGCAATTTGGCCTGATCGAGCAACTCCGGAGTTTGCATTAAAAGCAATAACTGCTTTTGCCCTTGCTCCACCAGCCGAAGTCCCCAATTGCAATAAATGTTTATACTCTAAATCATCCTCAGCTGTAATGACAATCTTTTCTTTATCCTGAAGAATGGCAGATGCAAATTCAGCCATTTTTCCTAGATCGAGAGGTGTGTCCTCATTATTCTGATCATAGTCATTGGGTTCATACTCTAGCGCACCCATTCCACGTTTGCCAGTATAGCAAAGGCGCTCTACTACATTAAAGGACTGGGGGGTTCTCCCCTGGGTATCTAGCCACTGGTCAATAACTGCGTTACCAAACTTATCTGGCAAGGAATCAGAAATCAAACCTGGAACGCCCTTGAATGATGTTCTTAGCAGCTCAGGAAACATATACACCTGACTAGATAGGGGCATCATAATCGGAGACAACTGGATTCCAGACTTCACAAAATCCTCTTGATACTCAAATGACACACGGCCCGTTCTATCATCCATGCTAAAGTAACCAACAATGGTACCCCATAACTTTACCCGACCATTTCTAATCATTCTGTCTCGTCTCCCCACTTAAACACGCTTGCTCTGTCCGTTTTCTTTTTGCGCACACGTTGCCTTGGAGCTGTTGTATAAGTCGTCTCAAACTGTTTTGACGGCCGCTCAAGAGGATCAGGCACTAGAAGGTCTATGTTTGTGTCCAGTCCTAAGGCAATAAGAACCTTCACAACCGTACTCATTTTTACATCTTCACCGTTTTCTAAGTTGGTAATACTCCTTCTAGAAATTCCAGCCCTTGTTGCTAACTCGTCTTGGGATAGAGAAGCACCTACCCGATAGGCCTTTAACCGTTCACCAATTGCTTGAATGGCTACATTGGAAGTCATATACTTATTCACATCATCACCTCGTACTCATATCTATCCTATATGACCACTATATACAAAATAGCAATAACGAGCAAGTTCGTGCGCATTTTCATCCTATAACAGGCTTTACGAGCACCTTTTTGCTCATTATTCACAACAAAATAAAGAAAAAAATACTCAGCCACAATTGAATTTGACGGATTTATATCGAGAAACATATTGCGCATTAAGCAGTAAAACGCACATTACGAGCAAGATGTTGCGCATTACAAGTCAACACTCAACACTTCCTAACCTGTCAACCTTTTAGGCAATTTGAGCAATAAAAGGAGCCCACAACAAATCGCTGAGACTCCTTTCCTATTATCCTGTATATCTATAGAGCCTCCCCATTCAACCGCCCAATCAAGTCATTCAAGGCCACATCATCCATAACCCCAAAAGACACTAAGTTGCGAATAGGTGAAGTCATAAAGTGCAGTTCCATATCCTCCATGCCCATGTCGCCCAGGCCCGAGAAGAGTTGGGCCATTTTGTCCACCATCTGCTTGACCATTTCCTGGCCCACAGGGTGCTTGGCCACGGTTTCCAGGGTTGAGTTTCGGTGGTAGACCATGGGAATGTCCACTGTGGAGGCCACATTTACCTCAGCCACCTGGCGGATGTCCTGGCTGGAGGAACCCACATGGAGGGCAAAGGTTCCTGAGTTGACATACCAGTCTCCTATGTCCAACTTGTAGTAGGCAAAGGCCCGCTTGTCCAGGGCCAGGGTCACTGTCTTGGTTTCACCCGGTTCCAGGGCAATCTTGTCAAAGGCCTTGAGTTCCTTCATCGGCCGTAGAACAGCTGTCTTTCTTTCCTCCACATAGAGCTGGACCACTTCCTGGCCAGGTCTGTCACCTGTATTGGTCACGTCTACTTGAACCTGTAGGATGTCAATGTCTTCAATGGCATCCGCTGAAAGCTTCAATGGACCATAGGCAAATGTGGTGTAGGACAGGCCATGGCCAAAGGGGAAAAGAACGTCCATGTCTTTGGCTTCATAGTAGCGATAGCCTACAAAAACACCTTCTTGGTAGGCTACCACCCCGCCCTTTCCAGGGAAGTTAATGTAGCATGGGGTGTCTTGCAGACGAACCGGGAAGGTCTCTGCCAGTTTGCCAGAAGGAGAAACGTGACCATATAGGAGGTCAGCAACCGCGCTGCCGCCCGCTTGTCCTCCCAGATAGCCTTCAAGGACACCTGCCACTTGACCCAGCCATGGCATTTCAATGGGCGCCCCATTGGAAAGGACCACCACCACACGGTCATGGGCCTGACCCAGGGCCTCGATCAAGGCCTGCTGGTTGCCAGGAATCCGCAGGTGGGTGCGGTCATAACCTTCCGACTCGTACCGGTCTGGGAGGCCTGCAAAGACCACTACTGTGTCCGCGTTTTGCGCTTGGCTTAGGGCTTCCCCATGGAGGCCCTTATTGACTTCGTCCCCGTCCAGTTCATATCCCTGGGCAAAGGTCACAGACCCCAAGGCCTCCATGGCTTCGAGAGGGATATCCACCTGGGTCGGGTGAATATGGGAACTGCCACCCCCTTGGAAGCGAGGCCGTGTGGCCAACTCTCCCACAACAAGGACCCTGTCTTCCTTTCCGAGAGGAAGGACCTGGTTGTCATTCTTTAATAAGACCATGGACTCCTGGGCTACTTTTCTTGCCACTTGATGGTGGGCATCCAGGTCAACCTCGACATCCTTGAGTCCAGCAACCCCATTCACCGCTAGGGTCAGAACCCGGCCAACAACCGCATCTAAGTCCCCCATGGACAGGCGGCCAATGTTTACGCTGTCGATTATATATTGGTCATTTCGGCCGTTATTGCCTGGCATTTCTAAGTCCAGGCCCGCTTGAATCCCCAATACCCGGTCGTCCTCAGCCCCCCAGTCGGAAACCACAAGGCCCTTGAAGCCCCACTGGTCCCGTAGGACCCCTGTTAGGAGGTCTTTGGAATCTGCGCAAAACTCTCCATTCAACTGGTTATAGGCGCACATAATGGTCCAGGGCTGGGCCTCTTTGACCGCTGCCTCAAAGCTGGCGTAGTAGATTTCCCTCAGGGTCCGCTCGTCCACCAGGGTGTCCACACACATGCGCATGTACTCCTGGTTATTGGCTACAAAATGCTTAAGGGATGCGCCTACCCCCTCCCCTTGTACACCTAAAATGTGGTGTTTTGCCATCTGTGACGAGACCAGGGGGTCTTCTGAAAAATACTCAAAGTTCCGGCCACAAAGGGGGGACCGCTTGATGTTGGCCCCTGGCCCCAAGACCACTGACACGTTCTCTGCCAGGGCTTCCTGGGCGATGGTCCTTCCTACGGTTTCCATAAGGTCTCTGTTCCAAGTGGAGGCCAGCCCTACACCCGACGGGAAACAAGTGGCGGGAACGGCCCCTGAAAACTGGCCGGTTTCTGGGTCCAAAACCATCTTCCGCAGGCCGTGGGGGCCGTCAGTCATCATGACTTGGGGAATATCCAACCGCTCCACCGGCTCTGTCTGCCAAAGGTCAAAACCTGAGCAGATGGAAGCCTTTTCTTCTAGGGTAAGTGCGTCTAACCATTGTTTGATTTTTGTGTCCATGTTTTTCTCCCTTCCGTTTGCATCTCCTAGCCTAAGTATAGGGTGGTCAGGATGGTTTAGCTATCAAGGCCTTTTCTATTTTTTGTTCGATTTTTACCTATTGGGTGATTTAATCATGATATAGTGTAAAAAACACACAAATGGAGGTCCTTATGTATATCGGAAATGTCAACCTACAGCAACTGCTGGATGCCAACCTGTCCAAGGACTTTATCTCTGCGGATGACCTGGTCTTTCAGGAAATGGACGCCCCAACTCCGCAGATCCACCACCCCCACACCTTGGAGAAGCAATTGAAAGAGGCTTTGATCTTGGGAGACTTGTCTGCCATAGAGGACATTGGGGCGACCTTTGCTACTTATCCTTCTTCTATTCTCTGCAGGGACAATCCTATTCGGTCCTTAAAGAATAATTTGATTTGTTCCTGCGCCCTGGTGACCCGGACCATGATCGAAGTGGGTGTTGAAGAAGGCTATGCCTACCGCCTGAGTGACCTCTATATCAACAAAATTGAGTCCCTTTCAACTGAGGCTGCCCTCTTACGCATCAATGTGGTCATGCTCATGGACTTTCTTAGCCAAATTCAAAACAGCCACAGAATGAAACAGGGAGCCACCTCTCTCTTGGTGAAAAATGCTCTTGGGTGTATACACAACCACCTCTTTGAGGCCTTGAGCTTGGACCTGGTGGCAAGGGCCGTCAACGCCAACCCCAGCTACTTGTCTCGACGTTTTAAACAGGAAATGGGGATTGGCCTGACCGACTACATCCACGGTCGACGGACGGAAAAGGCCAAACAACTCTTGACCTTCACAGACCTGTCCATCGTGGACATTGCCCTCAAGGTGGGCTATGGGTCCCAGAGTCATTTTTCTAAGGTTTTTAAGAAGAATCACGGGGTGTCACCTTTGGAGTTTCGTAAGGAGCAGCAATAAACAAGGCCCAAAATCATTGGTTTGATTTTGGGCCTTCTTGTGTTTGCTATTCATTTCATGGCGGGTTCACCTATATCAATAACTCCATCACATCCCCAAAGCTACAAAAAGCGTGGTCTTCCACGGTCTGTGTGGCCATATCCTTGGGGGTATAGAAGTTCCCTGGGTGGTCATTGTTGAGGACCCCCATGGCCATGTAGGTTTCTGCCACCAACTCACTACAGAATATGAAGGTGTTGTCGTCGGCCTTGTTGAGGATTTTGCCCTCAATGACTTCCTTGCACATTTCCCATTCGTCGGGGGTTGGAATTCCGTGGGTGTCATGGATGTACGTAAACAGGTGGGTGTGGGTTTCCTCGGTCCGCTCAAAATTGGCTTTTCTCACCCCAAAGTCACACTGCTTGTAGGGGACCAATTCCTTGCCGTATGAGGACAGGCGGTCATAGAGGTCCACCACCTTGGGTCCCTTGATCCTGTCGTGGTAGAGTTCGTCTTCTAGGTTGACCAAAGACGTAGACTCGAACAAGTAGAGGTTGTCGTCTCCCGGTAGGCGGATGACCATGCCCACATGGGACCAGGGGCTATCCTCAATAAATTCAATGACCTTTGAAAAGGCATACTCTCCGCTGAAAAAGATCAAGTCTCCTGTCTGCAAGCTCTGTCGAATGTCCTCAAACCGTACTTTTTCCATCCTAGGCACTCCTCTCCATTGGGATTTGAATAATAAAACAAGTTCCCTTTATGGGCTCTGATTGAACCTTAATTGCGCCCCCAAGGGTTTCCACGCAGTCTTTAACAGAAGCAAGGCCCATGCCCATTCCTGCGTTCATGGTTGCCCTTTCCGCCGTGCTGACCCCATGGTCAAAAATAGGTGCTTCAAGGGATTCTGATTCTTGCTTGTCAAAAAGGACGTCAATGCCCTGGCCATCGTCCTCAATCTGAATGGTCAATAATCCCTCTTCCTGGCGTATGGTGGTATGCACTGTTCCGTGGGCTTCCTTGCCCATTTGAACCCGTTGGTCCATGGTCTCAATCCCATGGACAACCGTGTTTTTATACACATGAATCAGGTTACGAATGACCTTACCATGGTAGTCGTCGTCATAAACCACCCGGTGGGCGTCAAAGGTAAACTTGACCTGCTTGCCATACTCATGGGAGAGGTGTTCAATGGCCTGGGTCTTCTTAACGATCAGCTGGTCCAGGGTAATCTCACGTATACGGTCTAGCATGGCCAGAACTTCAGTATGTTCGTCCTTGGGAAGTCGTTGCTCAATAATGTTTTCTATAAAGCCAATCTGTTCTTCCGTAATGGTGAACTTCTTATGGAGGTCTAAAATATCGTCCCCGATCAAGTCTCGAATTCTTGTGGTGTCCGCCCATACCAGCTGGTCCCAATTCACCAGCGACATGTCTCCAAAGACAGCTTTCATGGCTTCCCCTTGGTCCTTATGGAGGCCACGGATACGGAGTTCAAAGTCATGGATCTTCTCTGCTGTCCCCTTAAGACCGTACTGGAGGAAGTCCCCCTTAAAGGTGTGCAACTCCCGCTGACAGCGGATCACTTGTTCTTGACAAGGGATTTGCCCCTCGCAAACCATGGGACTTTTAATAAAGCCATTGAAGGAGGTCAGGAGGTCAACAAAGGTGTCATGGGAGGTCACCATTTGTATGATCTGGTTGATAAAGACCCGCTCACTTTGAATGCCCTTCTCCAGTTCACTGACATAGGAAATATCCTGGAAGGTGACCAAGATCAGGGCAAGGTCCGCGTCTTCCTCTGGTCCCACATACTTATAATGAATGTTCATCAAGGAACCATTGACCAAGCGCTGGGTGGGTAGCAGGTCCATGTAGGCTGTCACTTGCAGACTGGAGTCGTTCTTAAAGATTGAAGCAAAGACTTTTTCCATAAAGCCCACTTCTTCCTCACTGTCACTGAGGAGGCACATGGCGCTTTGACCCACAATCCCAGGCCCGAAAAGGTCCTTACTGTACTGGCTACACTCTGGCTGAACCACCAGGTCCTCACCAAAGGCAATGTAGCCCTCTCCCGTGAAGTCTAGGATGTTCTGTAGCTTCTTATTGGAAGCCTTGATCTCTGCATTTTGTCCCTCTATGGCAACCTGTTGGTCATGGATCTTTCTACGGGTGGTGAAGAGCTTGGCAGAAATAAACCACATGAAGACTGTGATAATGGCTCCGTTGATCCGGAAGGCCAAAACAAAGGTGGGGTCAGGTTGAAAGTAGGGGATTCCCAGGGCAAACGCAATATATATACAAGTGTAGAGGACTGCGGTAAACCGATAGTCAAAAATAACGATGGCCGACACCACGCTTAAGCTCAAAATCAAAACGCTCATGTCAGCCAGCACACTTTGGGCAGCAAAGACATTGAGAACTGACCAACCAAAGAAAACTATGGTCAGTAAACCAATAAGCTGCCGGTAGCCCTTGTGGATGGTTGGTATCCGGCTCAAGAGGGCTAAAAATATGGCTGCTATCAGGACAATGGCCAACTTATAAAGGATGGTGCCTGAATAGTCTGCATGAACCCCATGGTTGATCAACTCATAGCCCAGCACCAGGGCCTCAAATATTATGAGTAGGATCAAAACCAGGGTAATGTTTTTCTTGTTCTCTTGATTGATCGTCGTTTGAAACATGTCTTTTCCCCCATGAAAAATTTTCCTACAACCATTATACTGGTTTTTCTCACCTTGTGTTCCAATTCCTTACGAATCCGGTCAAAAACATCCTGAATCACGTCTGGTCCAGCCCATTCCATGTTATACTCGTAGCAACAAATAAGAAGACACAAGGAGTATACCATGAAGGTTCAATTCCACCCCCTAAATGACCAAGAAGACCAGCTCAAGTACGTGGTCATCCAAACCCGCTACCAGGGCCAATGGGTTTACTGCAAACACGAAAAACGGTCCACATTTGAAACACCCGGTGGCCATATAGAAGAAGGCGAGTCTGCCCTCAAAGCTGCCAAAAGAGAGTTGTTCGAAGAGACAGGAGCCCAAGAGTTTTCCATCGAAGCCGTCTGCGACTATTCTGTGACTGTTAATGACCAGGCCAGCCTGGGCCGTATGTATTTGGCAGATGTGACCGCTTTCGATGACATTCCCCAGGGCTCTGAAATCGAGTCCATCAGCTTCCAACCTAGGATGCCCGACCACCTCACCTACCCAGCCATCCAGCCCCTGCTTTATGACGTGGTGGGCCACTTTATCAAGGGCAAGCCCCTCCCCCTAGTGGACTAGCCAGCAAATCAAACATTTACATACAAAAGCCATGACAGTCAAATCAACTGTCATGGCTCTTTATTTTTGTTCTTAAGTTTGCCTCAATCCCTCAGGGCCTCGTTAACACACCTACCTAGTCACCCCTACTATGAAAGACATAAGAGGTCATGGACAAACTCCCGTTGGTACACCGCTTGTTGTGAACAGCAATTTCATCCTCTTCAAAAGATGCCCCCAAAACATACAACAAGGGGTCGTAGTGGTCTGACGTTGGAACCGCCAAGGGTGCCGTGTTCACCAGACGGTGATAGTCAATGCAGATCTCATGGCCCCCAGCTAATATGGCGTCGTGTATTGCTTGATCGAACTCCTCAGCCCAAGGGTAAACCGCATCTTCTTCGGCCTTTGCCCTTCGCAAGTTATGGACAATATTTCCACTGCCAATGATCATGACACCTCGGTCTCTTAAGTCCTTCAACTTTTGGCCAATTGCATAGAGTTCACTTGGTCGCTTTCTTTGGTCCACACTCAGTTGAACCACAGGAGTATCTGCCCCAGGGTACATGTGCACCAAAACAGACCAAGCACCATGGTCAATTCCCCAGGTGTCGTCAATCTCAACATCTTGTCCAATCCGTCCCCTTACCCGACGGGTGAGGTCAATATCACCAGGAGCCGGGTAGGCCAGTCGGTAGAGTTCGTCTGGAAATCCATACATGTCGTTGATCTTCCTTGGCTTCTCCTCACTCTGGATGGCCAACTTTGGGATATACCAATGGGCTGAAACCATGAGAATGGCCTTTGGAGAAAAAGCTTGGCCGAGGGCAGACCAGGTCTGGGTGTAGGCATTGTCAGCAAGGGCGTTCATAGGGTTACCGTGCCCGAGAAATATCGCGGGTTGTCTCATAAGTCCTCCTTGGATGGTCCAGGGGTTGGGGTTTAGAAAAGTAATAGCCTTGGATTTCGTCACACCCCAATAAACTGACTTTTTCCAACTGTTCCTGGGTTTCTACCCCCTCTACAACCACATTGAGGGAGAGGTTTTTGGCCATTTGAATAATGGTTTCCAGCATGAGTACATTTTTTTGACTGCTACTGACCAAGTCCACAAAGGACTTGTCGATTTTGAGTTCATCAATGTCCAACTTGACCAGGTAGGACAGGGAAGAATACCCCGTTCCGAAGTCGTCCAGTGAGATTTTGACTCCTAAGGCTTTTAACTCCTGAAGGATACTCTTCACCCAGTTAAAGTTCTCGATCATGACATCCTCCGTGATCTCCAATATGACAGAAGACGGGGGTACATCATGTTCCTTAAGGCAAGTCCGGATATCTGCAACAAAACCATCGGATATGAGGTGGGAATGGGCAATATTAATGGATAAGAGCACCCCATGGTGGTACTTTTCCTGGAGGGCCTCATAGTCATGGAAGGCCTGGTCTAAAACCTGTTTACCAAAGGCCACGGCCATATTCATCTTTTCTAGGGCCGGAATAAATATCATAGGGGAGACTTGGCCCAGGGTTTGATCATGCCAACGGGCCAGGGCTTCCACACTGATCACTTCATTGGTGAAAACAGCAACCTTTTCCTGGTAGACCACCGTGAAGTCCCTCTTGTCTATGGCCAGTTCAAGGCGTTCCTTGAGGATAAAGTCCTCCCTGAGGATATTGTCCAGGTCCTGGTCATAGGCCACCAAGTCGTCAGCGTTCTGGGTCTTGGCATACATAAGGGCCAGGCGGGCCTTTCTAAAGGTGTCGTCCACCAGGCTCCCCGGTTCATGGACGGCGTAACAGGCATAGTACTCTATTTTATTGTTCACATGGGGGATGTCGAACTCCTCCTTAATGAAATGAACATAGGCCCGCAGGCGGCGTTCAAACCGTTTAATGGTCATATTGGGCACCCACAAGGCAAACTCATTACCGCTGATCCGAGCCACAATTTCTCCCCTAGATTGCATGGATAGGGCGATTTCCGCTAGACGTTTGAGGACAGCGTCTCCCATGTCGTCGTCATATATGGAGTTGATCAGACGGAGGGTTTTTAAGTTAAAGATAGCCAGGTAGCCACCCTGATTGTCTTTAACCTGTTCACTGAGTTGGATCTTAAACTGATATTGGTTGGGCAGGCCGGTTAACATGTCATAGTAGGCCAACTCATAGACCTGGTCCACAGTGTCCTCCAGTTCCTCAATGTTTTCCAGGAGATAGTCCCGCACAGAATACACCACCGTGTGGAGGATAAAGAGGTACATGAAATAAACCACCAATTGTATGGCCCAAATGGCGTCATTGGCTGGTACCAGTAATTGCACAGAGTCCAGCCTGGTATAAATGTAAAGGCCAGCAAGGGCCACCAGGGTCGAGCCTGCTACCAACCGGCTCTTGTCCTTGTCCAAAAAGAGGACTGCCACCACATTACTGATCATGAGTAGGGACATGCCTGCACTGGCAAAACCCCCGTCCGCAAAGGACAAGACCCCCATAATGATGGGGACCGAAATGGTCACAACAATCTTGCTATGGGCTGACAATCTGTCACGGTAAACGGTCAACACAAAAAAGATAAAGCCGATGATTACATTGTAGAGGGCAAATACCATGGGAATAGGACTAAAGTAAACCACCATGGCTGACACCCAAGAAACAACTGTACCCAGGGGTAGAATGCGATCAAAGTTCTTTTCTATTCGGCTTAAAATCATTGAATTATAGTTTTTTCGAACCATAGGCAACTCCCAATCATTCCCTTTTCTCGAGATATTTATACCCATTCCCCGTTCTTTTATACTGGGTCAAAGGTCAGAATCTGATCTGATTAAGGAAAAAAACCTCGCCCAAATAGACGAGGTTTTGCTTTTGTGCAATATGGTGTTTTTGGGACCCTTATCCACCCATGGCGGCCCTACTTTTCGGCTCCCAAAGTGAGGTAGTCTCCTGTTTCCATATCTGCAACCAGATCATTGGCCAGGATAGCAGTCCCATGGACCTCCTCCAAGGAAGCAAGGGGCTGGCCATTATTCACAGAGTCGTACTCACCGTGGCTTGCAGTCAGGGTTACATAGGTAGAGTCACCACCGCCCCCACTGCGCATGACAATGATCTCCTGGGCTCCATTTGTCATTTTGTCACTGATAATAACTGGTGTATGGACCAGGGTAAAGGTCTGATTGACATGTAGGTCTCCATCCACTGGATAGACGATCATGGCTGAACTCCCCCCACTGCCACTGGTGTAGGGGCCAATGACCACCACAAAAACTTCTGGATTTCCGTCTTGATTGAGGTCGACCTCATTGTAGTAGTATTTGGTCTTGGTCTGGTATTCTTCCGGAATCTCGTAAGTATCAATGATCAACTTCTCCAATTCAGGGAGCTTTTCCGTGGACGCCAGTTGCTCCCGGATACCCTGGGGAAAACCATGGATAGACGGCTCCTTGATTGACCCGGGCTGATCCGATTCCTGAACCATTACTGAGCTGGAAGTTTCGCCCATTACCACAACCTGTGTAGATCCTTCCGTGGTGGGCTCCACAAATTGTTGGGTCTCACTACCCTCTTCTGACGCAGTAGCCTCTTCCGTCTCAACAACCGCTTGTCTGTCCTTTTCCACCTGTGGATTCAGGTCACCACTGCAACCACTGAATACTAGACTGGCCAAAACCAATGCCAGTACACCACTCACTTTTTTCATTTCTTTCTCTCTTTCATTCTATAACTGATCAGCCTGTCAATATGTGACCAAAGGATCAACATACCCACTATTAGATATCCATCAATAAGAAAAAGTTTCACGACTGACCCATTTTTATTCAAATAGTGGGACGAGGATTACCCATGATAGGTTGTCACAAGTGAAATCAAGGCGTCTACCTGTGTCTCGTCAGTGGCCCATGAGGTCACCAGGCGAATGGCCGTGTGGTCAGGTCCTACTTTCGACCACCGATAAAACCCATAGGAGGTTTCCAACTGGTCCACTAAACCATTGGGTAAAATGGGGAAAACTTGATTGGTTGTTGAAGGTACCAGCAGGTCATATCCTTTCTGGTCCAAGGCCTCCCGTAGCCTGTCTGCCATGACATTGGCATGGTTGGCTAGGTCAAAAAATAAACGGTCTTCAAAGAGGGTCTTAAACTGAAGGCCCAGTAAACGACCCTTGGCCAGAAGGCCGCCCCTTTGTTTGATATGGAAACGGAAGTCCGGCTTTAATAGATCGTTGCCAATGACCAGGGCTTCTCCAAAGAGGGCCCCATTTTTGGTTCCGCCAATATAAAAGGCGTCTAAAAGCTCGGCCAAGTCCTTCAAGGTTACATCATTTCCTTGGGCACAGAGGGCTGAACCCAAGCGGGCACCATCCATGAAAAACCAGAGTCCATGGTCGTCGCAGACCTGTCTAAGAGCATGCAACTCAGCCAGGCTATAGGTATTCCCTAATTCCGTTGAGTTGGAAATATAGACGAGTTTGGGCTTGACCATATGCTCGTCGGTATGGGCTTCTAGGGCCTCCACCACCTGGTGGGCATGAAGTTTGCTGTCCGTCGACTCCATGGCTATGACCTTGTGGCCTGTAGCTTCAATGGCCCCGGTCTCATGGACTAAAATATGGCCTGTATGGGCAGCAATCACCGCTTCATGGGGTCGTAGGAAGGCCGCCAAGGCTGTCAGGTTGGTCTGGGTTCCCCCAACAAAAAAGTGTATTTCCACCTGTTCATTGTCCATCTCTTTACGTAGCAGGTCTCGGGCCTCCTCACAATAAGTGTCCATCCCATACCCTTCTTCTTGCTGCATATTATTTTCGACAAGGGCCTCCAATATTTTAGGATGGGCCCCTTCGCTATAATCATTCTTAAAACTGTACATGGCTGACTTCCTTTCCATCTTCATTTTCGCTACTGCCAGTATACATGGATTTTCCAACACAAGGGCAAAAAAAAGAAACACTGCAACCACTCTGTAACGTTGCACAGAGGCCCTTGCAGTGTTTCTTGTTTGTCTGACTTAAAATCCAAGGAAGTCCAGTAACTTGTCTCCCAGTCGTCGGTTCTTACCTACAAAGGGGAAACAATGGATATGGATGGCTGGGTTGAAGTTGAGTTCAATAATGACATAGTTGTCCTCAGCCCCACCGCCCAAGTCACCAATGATCATGTCCACGCCTGTAATGGCTGCCCCCATGGCCTTGGCCGCCTGAACCGCCACATCTTTCAGGCTGTCAGACAGGTCGTCCGTATGGTCAATGCTGTCCCCTCCAGTGCTGATATTGGAGTTTTCCCGAAGGTAGACCACTTGGCCATCCAGGGGAACCGTGTCAAAATCCATCTGATATTGACCCAGAAAAACCCGTTCAGCCTCTCCCTTTTGGATCACTTGCAGGGGCTTGCGGTAGCCTGTTCCCCTAAGGGGGCTTTGGTTTTTGAGGTCGATCAGGTCGCCAATGGTATGGACTCCGTCCCCAGTCACATTGGCTGGAACCCTCCGTAGGACACCCACCACCTGGTCACCAATGACAAAGACCCTGTACTCCTTGCCTGGGGCAAAGGTCTCAACCAAGACTGTCTGGTCATGGTCAAAGGCCGTTTGGAGGGCCCTGTCATAGGCCGCCTGATCAAATGACTCTTTGAATATAGTAATGCCCAGGCCAAAGTTGGTGGAATTGGGTTTGACCACAATGGCCTTTCCCTGGAAGTCACGGAAGGCTTGACGGCCTGTGTCCAGGTCATGGAAGACCGCCCCCCTGGGCACAGAAAGGCCTGCTTCCTCTAAGATTTTTTTGGTCACCACCTTGTTTTCCATGGCCAAGACCGAACTATAGGTGTCCTTGGACGTCTTAGTTGCCTGGCGGACCCATTCAACATGGTCTCCCTGGGTCAGTCGGATAAAGTTGCTAGATCGGTCAAGAAGGTCAACCCTAACCCCCCTTTTCATGGCTGCCAGGATTAGAATCTGGGTAGACAACTCCATGTCCTCATGGCCTAAGACATTGAAGGCCTTGTCCCGGGACCCCTCCAGATGCGCCTTGGCCAGGTTCATATGGTAGGCCACATACCCTTCTTTTAACAGGCCGCCACCAATGACATTGGCATAAAGGGTTTCAGGATTCTCAATCATATCAACAAAGGAGGTCAAGTGTGTTTTCTCCTGGTCGGCCTTGGGCTGGTAGAGGTCTACCAGTTCTTTAATGTCTTCTAAAATCCTTGTGGACGCCTGGGCCACTGGCACTCCACGGCCTTGCTCTTGGATGACAAAGCTAGAAGCACGCCCACCGTCTGCTGCGTTTCGATTGTTGCGCAAGGACTCTTGAAAGGCCTCTAAGTCCATGTCCTGGTCTTCCAGTAATAGATTCCATAGGATAAAACCATGGATCAAGGCCAGGTCTGCCTTGCTGATCCCAATGGCATGGAGGGGGTTGAGGTCTACCAATCGCAGTTCCAAATATTCAATACCCGTCTCTTCGATGGCTTCCAGCCCTCCTTTTGTTGTCTTGGGGCGGGCGATGGCATAGTGCTCTTTTTCATGGATTAGGTTGCCCATGCCTACGATTTTTCTGAGACTTCGTACGTAGGACCTTGCGGACTCATAATCCACAAAGTAGTCATACTCATTCTGATAGCCACATCGTCCATTGCGAATGGACACCGACCCCTGACAGGAGGTACAGAAGTCCAAATAGGAGGGGTGGGCTGCAGGGCTGGACCCCAAAAGACGGGTCAAAAACCAGCTGTTTTTCATGATATTTCGCAGGGTCTTCATATAGACCCGGTCCTTAAAATCTCTGAAGGTTTCGTCGGGGGCCACCACACTTCTCAACCCCTCAATAAAGGCCTCGTCCAAGGAAAAGTTAAAATGAATTCCTGAGATCATTTGCTTCTTACGGCCATACTTGTCAGCCAGGGCCTGGCGGTAGACATCACGTTCATCGACCGTGTCATGGCTTTCATGATCCAAGTCTTCGCCTAAAATCTCTTCAAACCTGGCAATGGGAATTTCGTGGTCTTCGGGAAGAATGGGGGGCAAGCTTTGGGGCCATAGGTACTCATCCTCAAGGGACAAGGCAACCAAGTTATGGAGGGTCTCAAGGAAGTCATATGCACTGTCTAGGCTCTCAAGTACCGGCGTAACCAATTCAACCTGACTCTCGGAAAAATCTGTGGTGATATAGGGATTTTGCCCCTTCTTGCCAAAAACAGCCGGGTGGGGGGTTAGGGCTAGGTTACCCTCTGGGGTCACCCGCACATTTTCTTTTTCGAGACCAAATTGCCCCTTGAAAAGCCTTCTACCTAAGTCCTTGTTCCCGAGTGCGTGCAACCACTGGGTGTCTATTTTTTGTTGGCTATCCTTCAATGGAGTCACCTCCTTATGTTCAAAGCTGCTGGCTTCACCATTGCCATTTTCCTTCAATGAATTCTTATCCATGGGCTTCACTTCTTTCCATATCTACTGGTTCAACCTCTTTTTCCCTACTTGCCTGACCACTTATATGGCCGCTAACCTGTCGCTGTTTCCAAATAAGGTAGGCGACAAAGAACAGGGTCAAAACACTTCCCTTGACCATACTGGTCCCACTGATACTCCACCAAACTCCGTCCAGGCCCAGGTTCACTTTGTGGGCCAAGTATAGGGCCAGGGGAATCCTTAAGGTAGTAAAGGTCAAACTTACCGCCGCAGGAACATAGGTCTTGCCCATACCATTGAAACTGGCCATGCCCACAATTTCCATACACATGAAAACCTGAGAAAGACCAATGATGGTCAAGTACTGGACCCCCATGGCTATGGTCGCTTGATCGGCCACGAATATGGAAAAGATAGGGCGGGCAAAGGCCAAAAAGACACCGGTGGTAAAAAGACCAAATACAATACTAAAGGCGAGACCAACACGGTAGCCTATTCCAATCCTTTTGATCTGCTTGGCCCCATAGTTCTGGCCAATGAATACGGACACGGCACCATAGAGGCCACCAATGGTCATGTAGGAGATGGCTTCCACCTGGAGTCCGATCTTTTGGACTGCTATGCCCACAGCCCCAAAGTCGGCAATGAGCTTGGCCATGTAAATACCAATCCCCGTAAAGGCCACCCGCTGTAGGGTAAAGGGCAGTCCCATGACCATGAC
The DNA here is from genome assembly GCA_964342805.1 of uncultured Peptostreptococcaceae bacterium. Classification (GTDB taxonomy): domain Bacteria; phylum Bacillota; class Clostridia; order Peptostreptococcales; family Acidaminobacteraceae; genus CAYFHQ01. The sequence continues at coordinate 19,397 of CAYFHQ010000046.1, forward strand.
TTCCCTGATCTTGCTATTGTCGAGTTTGATGTCACGGGCCTGGTCCCTGAGGACACGGCGGCTGTCATAAAGGGAAAGACTAAAAACAATCAATCGTCCGATCAAAGAGGCCCAGGCCGCACCTGCAACACCCAGTTGCAAAACACCACCCAGTCCAAAGATCAACAAAGGGTCCAGAACCATGTTGGCCAGGAGGCCAAAAGTGTTCAGTTGGAAGGACCGCTTGCTATTGCCATAACTATTGAGTATGGAGGCATAGAGCATGTTAAAAAACATAAAGGGTACACTGACCATAGAAATGACCAAGTAGTCCTTGGCATGGGCAACAATGGTCGGGTCTCCCAAGTTAAAGAAACTCAAAAGCGCATCTTGAAAAATGAAAACGCCACCGGCATACAAGACCGCTAGGACCGCTGCCATGAGGTAGCTGTTGACAATATACTGTTTCAAGGCCCCATGGTCCTTGGCTCCAATGCTATGGGCCAGTTTAATGCCTGTCCCCGTTGCTACCAGGGTAAAGAGAGCGGTTGCCATATTGACGGCAAAACCTGCAGTTCCCACGGAAACCACAGCCCCGCTCCCCAGTTTCCCCACCCAGATCATGTCGGTGATATTGTAGGCGGTCTGAATAAAATTGGTGGCGATCAAGGGCACTGCCATTTTGAGTAAGGGCCCTGCCACCTTGCCTTTGGTAAAATCGTGTGTTTGTTTCATAGTTGTTGTGAGTGGCTGGGCCACTTGCTCCTTTCATCACTGCTTAGTGGATTACACCCCTATAGACGACAAAGACAGAAAAAGGTCACATAATGGCGTAAAAAAATCACACCCTTCCTTGGAAAGGTGTGACTTGATTTACATTTGTGTTGGCAATTTTGTGTTGGCTGTTAGAGGGGAGAAACCTCATGGACTTCAATGTTGCACCCCTTGCCATAACCATAGTGGGGGTGGCCCTTAAGCAGATCCTTGGCCTCTTCCATGTCATTGGCCTGGATTACAGAATAGCCTGCAACGTCTTTATTGCTCACCTGGGAGGTGCCGTCAGGGTTCAACTGGACACCGCCAAAGAGGGGGGCGCCCATGTCAATCAACTTGTCACCGAGCCGTTCCTTCCAGGCAAACCAAGGCTTCATGCCCTCGTTTCTTTGTTCGTCGGTCATCCCAGCCATTTGCTGGAGTGCTTCTGGAGTTGCATGATAAATCACAATAAATTGTTTCATGATTCTCCTCCTTGGAGTTTCACTTCCTTCCACCCACACTTCTGGGTCCCTTACATGTATACCCTTGAGGGAGCCTTTTAAGAGGGCTTTTACTGGGCAAGTTCCCACTGGCCATAGGCGGCCTCCAGGGCCTCTTCCATCCGGGTCTTTTCTTCAAACAAGTCATTGAGTTTGGTGAGATCGTCCCCCTGGGTCAACATTTGGTCTTCCAGGTGGGCTAGGTCTTCCTCTAAGCCTTCAATGGTCGCCTCCACTTTTTCCAGGTCAATCCGGACCTCCTTATCCTTCTTTTTCACATCTGCCTTCCGATGCGCCCTTGCCTGCTTTTCTTTTGCCGCGTGCCGTGCCTCCTCTTCCGCCAGGCGACGTGCCAGGACAGTGGCCCGGTATTGGCCAAAGTTGCCGTCATGGTCCACCAGGTCCTGGTCTTCCATGGCCACAATCCGTTGACCCATCTTGTCGATGAAGTAGCGGTCATGGGACACAAAAAATAAGGTTCCCTTGAAATCCTCTAGGGCACTTTCCAATGTTTCTATGGACAGGATGTCCAGGTGGTTGGTGGGTTCGTCCAGGATCAAGACATTGACGTCCTCATAGAGAAGGAGGGCCAGTTTCAAACGAATCCGCTCCCCACCGGACAGGCCCTTGACCGGTGTAAAGACTTGCTTGCCGTAAAACATATACTTGGCCAGGTACTCACGGCCCTTGCCTTCTTCAATGATGATCTTGTCCCTAAGACATTCCAGGACTGTCAGGTCCTCATTGTCAAAGGTGATCCGCTGGGGCAGGTAGGCCACTTTAACCGAGGCCCCCAGTTCAATGGACCCCTTGTCTGGTCTTTGCTCTCCTAGAAGCATTTTCAGCAGGGTGGACTTGCCACAACCATTGGGGCCCACCAAGGCAACCCGTTCACCATACTGGACATGGAGGTCTGCCTGGTTGAGGAGCATACGACCCTCAAAGCCCTTGGTCACCTGGTCGGCCATAATAACCTCCCTGCCGGACCGGCTCCCCTTGCTTAAGTCCAGCCGCATATTGGGCCGTTCAAACTTGGGTCGTTCAATCCGCTTCATCTTGTTGAGCTTGATTTGAATGCTGGCCGCCCGCTGGAAGAACTTATTGTTGTCGGCCTTCAAGGCCCATTCCCGAAGCTGTCTGATTTTTCGTTCCATGGCCTGGATTTGCTTTTTCTGCTCTTGGAAGTCAGCAAACTGAATGCGCATGGCCTCTTCCTTTTGTTCTACAAATGAAGAATAGTTGCCCTTGTAGAGCTTGGCCCCCAGGTCTTCCAGTTCAATGATCTTGGTCACGGTTTGGTCTAGGAAATAACGGTCATGGGACACAATCATAACAATGCCCTTGTAGGTGGACAGGTAGCCTTCCAGCCATTCAATGGCGTCCGTGTCCAGGTGGTTGGTAGGCTCGTCCAGGAGGAGGATGTCCGGCTGGTCGATCAGGAGTTTCCCCAAGACTGCTGTAGTCTTCTCCCCACCACTGAGGAGGTGGAAGGGGGTATTCAGAAAGTCCTCGGTCAACTGTAATCCTGTACAAACCTTGCCCAGTTTTTCCTTGACCTCATAACCACCCTTGAGTTCATAGAGTTCCAGGGTCCGGCTATAGGTTTTTAGGGTCTTGTCTAGGTCTGCTCCTTCCTGGGAGGCCATGAGGTCCTCCAAGTGACGCATTTTCTCTTCCAGGGCAAACACTTCTTCAAAGGCCATGTTGAGAACGTCCAGTACCGTTACGTGGCGGTCATATTCAGGAATCTGATCCAAGTAGGCCACAGTCGAACCCGGTGTCCGGTTAATCCAGCCATAGTCATAACCCGGGCTCCAAGAACCCGGGTACTTGTTCAGGGGTTCAAGACCTGCAATCATTTTTAGTATGGTGGTCTTGCCTGTGCCATTGGCCCCCACAATCCCCACCTTGTCGGTTTCATATACGGCAAAGTTAATGTCGTCTAAAATGAGCGTGGTGCCCATGTGTTTTTTTACTTGTGCAAATGAGAGTTCTAGCATGCTTTCATCCTTTCTAAAGGTGCTCATTGGATGATCGGCATGAATCTTTTTCGGACCAAAACTGGCTTTATTCTGTTCCATTACTTAGGATCACTTAAGCACCTAGTTCAAGTGTCCCCTTTCAGGAACTGATTTTGCCCACTAAAAAAAGCCATAGGAAAACACCTATGGCTTAATACACAATAACCCCGTCGCTCTGGTGCAGACTCCACTGGACAGTAACTACTCTCTGTGATGAGTCCTTGCCCCATGAGTACGGTTGTATGGTTTAAGTAAAGGTCGCCTTCTTTTTTCTGCCGATCATCTTAGAGCCAATGACAAATAGACCTATGAAACATAGGTAAACTTCTTCTTTCTTGGTTCCTAAGATGGTATTGAGTTCCTCAATTATCGGCTAATAGCAGGCGTCATAAAGCAATGGTCTCCTTTACTTTTTTCTATCATTATAAATTGTTGATCGTTGATAGTATAGCATGGCCTGGGACATATGTGCAAGCCTTCTTAGCTTGATATTAATTACCATAGTGTAATAACATCCGCTTCTGCAGTTGAATTCCGGGTATAAATACCACATGACCAATAGGGATCACAAGGGAATAGCTGACCTACAAAGGAGGAATGGTCATGAAATTCCTAGTTACCACAACTGTGAAGGACATGTATTTTACACTCCCTAAGGACATGAAAATTAAGTTGGTGGAAGGTGCTCGGGCTTTTTATGATAACCACAGGGCTTCTGGTAAGTGCTTGGAGGCCTATTATGTAATTGTTAAGAGTACCATTAGCATTTGGGAAGTAGACTCCGCAGAGGAGCTGGACAAGATCCTACTCAACTATCCAATGTTCCCATTTATTCAGATAGAGGTGCGGACCCTCGCCAGCCTCGATACACATTTCGATGAACTGGATATTCTAATGCCTAAACTCATGTAAAAAAATTAGCGATCCCAAGAAGATTTTGATCTTCTTAGGATCGCCTTTTATATGTCTATCGTCTAGGATTTCTAGGCCCCCTACCCTGGCCACCTTGCTGGACCTGTCGGCGGTTGCGCCGCTCACCTGGGTAGAGTTCTCGGTCTGCAATGTTGACCTTGCGAATCCGTCCCTTGAGGGTTTTCTTTCTAAGGGCCTTGAGGACACCGGGGCCCTTGCCATTGAGGACTTCCACATAAGTGGCTATGTCCATGATGGTAATGACACCTATGTCGTCCTTGGTCATTCCCTCAATGTTACATAGGGTACCGACAATGTCCGCTGCCCGCATTTTTTGCTTTTTTCCCGCATTGATATGAAGCTTCATAATGTCCGCTGACAACTGGTCTGTCTTGGAGGGCTTGCGTTCTAGACGCTTGCTGAGTTTGTCTAAAAAAGCAGGTTCAGCTTCTTGGACCTGGTCTATACTCGGAGCTGTGAGCCGTTCCAAGGGGCGACCCGTATAGGCTTCCACGTCTTTGACATAGATTTTCTCTCCCCGTGTAAAGAAGGAAACAGCCCGACCTCGACGGTCTTTTCGGCCGGTTCGTCCTACCCGGTGGACATAACTTTCTGGGTCCTCAGGCATGTCGAAGTTGATTACCAAGGACACATTATCTACATCAATGCCTCTGGCCGCAACACCCGTGGCAATCAAATAGCGGAAGTTGCCCCTTTTGAAACCGTCCATAATCCGCAAGCGGTCCCGCTGGGCCATGCCCCCATGCATGGGTTTGCAGGGATAGCCTGCCCGGCTGAGGTCCTCGTGGAGGTCGTCCACGCCCAACCGCGTGTTACAGAATATCATACAAGTGTCTGGGTTTTCCATGGTGGTCACTGCCCGTAGGAGGTCAAATTTTTCTAGTTCAGTGGTTTCATAGGCCATCTGGTCAATCCGGTCTAGGGCATGGCTGGTGGACTCGATAGTCACCAGTTCGGGGTCTATCATGTACTCCTCACTGAGGGCTTCAATGTCCCGCGGTAGGGTTGCCGATAGAAGGAGGGTCACCCTGTCCCTTGGCAGTTCTTGAATGATCTCTTCCAGTTGTTCCACAAAACCCATATTGAGCATTTCATCGGCTTCATCGATGATCAAATACTTAATTTGGTCCGTAATGAGGGTCCCCTGTTCCAGGTGGTCGATCAAACGACCCGGTGTCCCCACGACCACATGCATTTTCTGCTTGAGTTCTCGAACCTGGGTCAACATGGGGGCCTTGCCAAAAACAGCGGCGGCTTTGATTCGTTTGAAGCGGCCGATGTTGAAAATTTCTTCTTTTACCTGCAGGGCCAGTTCCCGGGTGGGGGTAATAACCAAGGCCTGGGGCTTGTTTTCCTCCCAGTCCAACTTTTCGCATAGGGGAATGGCAAAGGCAGCAGTCTTGCCACTACCCGTCTGGGACTTGACGATCATGTCACGACCCTCTAGGACCGCTGGGATCATGGCCTCTTGGACTTCAGTAGGTTTTTCATAGCCCAGTAAGTCCAGGGATTTTTTGATTTCCTCACTTAAGGGAAAATCATTGAATGTAGTCATCTTCATGGTTCGCTCCATATTCAATAAAAAGACATCTCACAAGCACGGAGATGTCTGAGTCAACTTAGGTTTGTCTTGTGTATCATACCACAAAAAGGCGGCCTGGTGAGACTTAGTCCTCAATCCATGCGTCAGTAAAGTCAAACTGGGATGAAGTGTTCCTAAACCACCCCTTGACCCTCGATGAAACGATATAAAGACCCTTTCTGTGATAGACAGGAATAATGTGCTGGGGTTCCAAGATCATTTGTTCCAGGGCCTTTAACTCCTCTAGAACTAGCACTTGGTCATCCAGTAAGGCCAAGTTCTTGACCCTTTGGTCGTACTCTGGGCTGGCCCACCGGGAAAACTGGCTAAAGAAGGCACCTGTCTGGAAGGTTTCTAGGAAGGTCATGGGGTGGGCATAGTCTGCTGTCCAACCCATCATGGCCAAATCATAGTCCCCATCCACAGCACTGTTGTAAACCTCGGTCCATGGGAGACCAATGGTTTCGATCTCCAGTCCAAGAGACCGCCAGGCCTCAGCCAACTGAAGGGACACTCGCTCGTCGTCCCGCCCAGACATATAGACAAAGCGCAGGGGCCGGTCTGGTAGGAGGCCTTCCTTTTCCAATTGGTCCATGAGGTCCAGGGCCTCTTCCATATTGGCACCCCCGTCCAGGTCAATAAAATCATGGAAGGGTTGACCATCCACCTTGATGGTCAAGGGGACCAAGTATTGGCTGGCCACCCCAGAACCCAGAAGGGCTTTGTCAATGATTTCCTGTCGGGCGATGACCCCATTCAAGGCCCTTCTCAGCCGTTCATCGGCCAAACCAAGGCTCTCATGGTTCATGATGACAAAGGCTGTGCTGGACACCATTTCCGAGTGGGTGTCCGGTTCGCTGTTGGGCACCTGTCTCAAGTCAGCAACAGTGATCTCATAGAGAACATCCAATTGACCTGCGTCGTATAAGGCTCCAATATCGTCGGTCGCCTGGCGAAACCGCATATGGATTTCGTCAATTTCCATGGCCTCTGCCCCATAGTAGTATTGGTTTTTCACTAAAACCAGACCTTGGCCAGCCTGGTAAGAATCCAGGACATAGGGGCCATTGGATACAAATGTGGACCCGTCATACATCCAGTCCGCTTGGTCAAGTCGGTCAGACCTGCCAGGGCCCAGTCGGCTAAAGGTCAGGATTTCCATAAAATAGGGAACAGGTGACAGGAGGCTGACCTGGAAGGTCGTCTCGTCTAGAGCCTTTATCCCCACCTCCTCTTGTTTAAGTTCTCCATTGGCATAACCACTGGCCCCAACAATGTAGGGGGTCAGGAGGCCACTGATACCCGAGGCATTGTCCGGTTGGATCAGACGTAGCCAGGCAAAGGCAAAGTCATGGGCGGTTACCGGTTTTCCATCGCTCCAGAGCGCATCTTCTCTAAGGTGGAAGGTATAGGTTCTTCTATCCTCACTGATGGTCCATGAGGCCGCAGCAGCTGGTTGAATAGTGCCCTGAGCATCCTCCCTTACCAGGGCTTCAAACTGGTGGTAGAGGATGGCGTTGGCATAGGTTTCATTGCCCACGGCAGGGTCAAGGGACTTGGGTTCCCCGGGAATCATGTAGCGGATCACTTGGGGAGCCTGCGGGGTTTGGGACTGGCAGGCGGAGGCCAGTATGGCTAAGGTCAGGCAGAGG
>CAYFHQ010000047.1:0-26736 GCA_964342805.1 uncultured Peptostreptococcaceae bacterium
AGGGAAAGGTCAACGGTGGATGTTCTCCGGGTTGACGATAGCCACATACTTTACAAATCCATTCTTTCATAGCATTTCCCCCCTTTTAATATCCATTTCATTTTACCCGATTTATCTGGAAATTACACAAAAGATTGTCAGGCTTCATTGCAACTGGTAGGCTTAAGAGAGAAAAAACGTTGGTCAGGGAAGGATATACAATGAAAAAACTAGTTCTTGCAGAGAAACCCTCTGTAGGTAGAGATATAGCACGGGTATTGGGATGCACCAAAGGGAGTCATGGTTACCTGGAAGGTAATGCCTACATTGTAACCTGGGCCATGGGCCACTTGATTGAACTGGCCACCCCAGAAATGTACGACAAGGCCTACGAAAAATGGCGGGAGGAGGACCTACCCATCCTGCCTGGTGGCCTGCGTAAAGTAGTCATTCGCAAAACAAGCAAGCAGTTCAATACCGTTAAGAAGCTCTTACAGAGAAATGATGTGGGCGAGGTGATCATCGCCACAGACGCTGGTCGTGAAGGGGAGCTGGTTGCCCGGTGGATCTTACACCAGGCCAAGGTCAAAAAGCCCTTAAAGCGTCTATGGATTTCTTCAGTCACAGACAAGGCCATTACCCAGGGCTTTGCTAGCCTTAAGGAGGGTAGACAATACGAAAACCTCTTTGCAGCAGCTGAAGCCCGGGCGGAGGCGGACTGGATTGTTGGCATAAATGCAACTCGGGCCTTGACTGTAAAACACAATGCCCAGTTGTCCTGTGGCCGCGTCCAAACACCTACCCTGGCCATGATTGCCAAGAGGGACCAGGACATTCGTGAATTTCAGCCCAAGACCTATTTTGGCTTGACCCTGGTTGCTGGGTCCATGGAATGGTTGGTGAGGGACAAGAAAAACCAGACCCGCTTTTATCAGGAAAACAAGGTAGACCAAGTCCGTCAGCAATTGACTTCAGCGGTGCTTACAGTGGGGGACAAGACCATTAAAGAAAAGAAGAGTCAGCCCCCTCACTTATATGATCTGACAAGCCTCCAACAGGACGCCAACAAGCGATACGGCTTTTCGCCCAAGCGAACCCTATCGCTCATGCAAAAACTTTATGAACAGCACAAGGTGTTAACCTATCCGAGAACGGACTCCAAGCATCTTACAGACGACATTGTTGAGACCCTAGGGGAGCGCCTGGCTTCTTGTGGTGTGGGGGAGTATGCAAAGTACGCAGCCCGTATTCGCAAGCGGGGCATACAAGCCTCCAAACATTTTGTGGACAACAATAAGGTCAGTGACCACCATGCCATTATCCCAACGGAGGACCGGGTCTACTTGCAAACCCTAACGGATGATGAGCGAAAAATCTATGATTTGGTTGTAAGGCGCTTTCTTGCTGTTTTATATCCTGCCTATGTCATGGAGGAAACCAAGTTGACGGCGACCTTCAATGACCTACAAGTGACTGCAAATGGGACAAGGACAAAACAGTTGGGCTGGAAAGAGGTCATGGAAGGTTCAGAAGAAAACCCTGGCAAGGCCGCATCTTCTACCATGGAAGACATAGTGGTAGGTGAACAAATACCTGTAGAAAAGGTGAGGAAAACCACGGGTAAAACTGCACCACCGGCTCAGTTTACAGAGGCGAGTCTCCTGGCTGCCATGGAAAACCCCAAGCGGTTCATGGAAGGCGGAGACACAGAACTTGAGAAGATTCTAGACTCCACCGGGGGGATTGGCACCGTGGCCACCCGGGCAGATGTCATAGAAAAGCTGTTTAATGGGTTTTATATTGAAAAGACGGACAAGGGCTTGAAAACGACTTCCAAGGGACGGCAGTTGCTGGATTTGGCGCCTGAAGCCCTGCGGTCGCCCCTGTTAACGGCCCAGTGGGAGAAACGACTCCAGGATATCGCAGCGGGTAAAGAGAAAAAAACCGCTTTTGTTGGTGATATGCGGTCTTATACCAAGAAGGCAGTGGGGGACATTTTGTCCTCAGCCAAGACCTATAAACATGACAATGTCAGCCGGTCCAAGTGTCCGGAATGTGGAAAGTTCCTTTTGGACGTTAAGGGTAAGCGGGGGAAAATGCAAGTTTGCCCAGACCGGGAGTGTGGTTATAAGAAGCGTTTGTCAACGGTGACCAATGCCCGATGCCCAGAGTGTCACAAGAAGATGGAACTCAAAGGACAAGGGGACAAAAAGCTATTCACCTGTAAATGTGGATACCGCGAGCGACTCACGGCTTTTGAAAACCGGAAAAAGAAGGCAAGCAACAAGGCCAGCAAAAAGGACGTAAACCAGTATCTGAAACATCAAAAATCCGACGAACCCTTTAACAATGCCTTTGCTGCAGCCTTTGAAAAACTCAAGAAAGACTAGCATAAGTCCGGTCAAATCGGGTATTAATTTAGGGTAGAAGAGAATTCGGAGGCCATAATGCTGCATATCCTACATGTTGAACCCAGTCATTTTTTTCAGGAAGCAACCAGACAAATGGTCCAGTCCTTGGGCCACCAATATACCTACGTCGAGTCCACAGAGGACGCCTTTCGGGTCCTGGACAAACAAGCGGTTGACGTGATCATCACTGCCCTTGAGTTGACAGAGGGTTCAGGTGAGCAGTTTGTCTATTCCATAAACCGATCTCCCTACAGGTCCTTACCTATCTTGGTCCTTACGGCGACGGATAATATGGAGATGCGCAGAAAACTGTTCGAAATGGGTGTTGTGGATTATCTGATTAAGGACCAGTTCTCTGAGGAGCATTTGGAGCGTTATTTTGACACCCTAGAAGTCGACGTTAACTTAATGAAGCAGATTACAACCTTGAAAATCGCCGTTGTCGATGATAGTCATTTGACCTTGAAGGTGATCCAGAACATTTTGGAACAACAGGAAATTACCAACGTAGACTACTTTGACAGTTCAGAGTCTCTCTTGGAGACGCCTTTAGATTTTGACTTGTACATTATTGACCTGGTCATGCCCGGTGTTTCAGGTGAGGACCTGGTCATCCAGTTGAGACGGCATAACCCCATGGCGGCCATTATCCTGGTTTCTGCCATTGGCAACTACAAGACCATTTCTAACACCCTCATGTCTGGGGCGGACGACTATATCATTAAGCCCTTTGACAGTACCATTTTTATGGCTCGGATTCGGGCCCACGCCCGGTCTTTCCTCCTGCGAATGGAACTGGAGGAAAAGAACATCCAACTGAGGGAACTGGCAGTAACAGACGGCCTCACAGGCCTCTATAACCACCGCTATATCATGGGGCGACTCCAGGAGGAAACCAGCCGGTCAGACCGTTATGGAAGTGACTTTTCTGTGATCCTTTTGGATATTGACGACTTTAAAGTGGTCAATGACACCAGGGGCCACCCCTTTGGGGACACGGTTCTTCAAAATCTGGCGAATTTAATCACTTCCAGTGTGCGAAAGTCCGACATCGTTGGCAGGTACGGTGGTGAGGAATTTTTGATCCTCTTGCCGGAGGCAGATGCGGCTTGTGCTGAAATTGTTGGGGAGAAAATCCGTCAATCCATTGCCCTATTTGATTTTGGGGACGGTCTACATTTGACCATAAGTGGCGGAATTGCTACCATGGATACGGTAACGAAAGCCAAGTTGGTCCAGTTGGCTGACCAAGGTCTATACAAGGCAAAACACTCAGGTAAGAATCAGTTGATCGCATTTCAAAGAGAATAATCACAAAAAATAGGGCAACCATGCAGGAATTTAGACCTATTGTGAATAATGATTCTTTATACGTTTGTGGTCAAGGGGGAAGCAATGCTCATATTACACTTAGAATATAGCGATTTTTTCAGGCGCGTGCTGAAAGACATGATCATCCAAAGTGGACATTCTGTTATTGAGTCCAAGAAGGGTGGAGATATTTTCAAACTGTTGGCTCAAAATCCAGTGGATATGATCATTACTGGGTTGGAGCTATCGGACATGCTTGGTGAAGAAGTGATCGAAGAACTGAACGAGTCTCAATTTGGTGATTTACCCATTGTGGTGATTACAGGACTAGATATTATTGATTTAAAGGAGCGTATTAAGGGCTTAAAGATTAATGATTTTATCTTGAAACAGGATTTGGACCTTCACTCCTTCCAAAGGGTGGTTGACCGCCTGTTACCATAATACTGACAGCGGTGACAGACACTCTCAATGGGTGTCTTTTGTTCTTTATAGTCCTAAGACCCGTTTCATAGACATCTTACTGAGGATAGAATGTGTCGAATACTCCATATCTATCATTCGCGCCCCTGTGGTTTTTCCATAGGACTTTTGATATAGTATCACCGTTGGCATACACGAAGGTTGAAGTGAATCACGATGAACGAGGGTGGAGAAATGAAATTACCGAAACTGAAAAAACCAAGTGTGCGCACGAAGAGGAAAATCAAAAAGGAAAAGAGCGCTAAAGGGGGTCGAACACTCAAAATGAAAAAGTGGAATATGCCTAAGATTGGTATATTCAAGAACCGCAAGCTAAAGACCTTGGTACGTGTGGGCATCTTTGCCCTGATTGCATGTATCATAGGCATGTCTGGCATTGCTCTCATGGCAATGAATGGGACAACTGAACTGGCCATACCGCTGATTAAAGCCAATAACGTCTTAATCAAGTCAACATTGGAAATGCGTAGAGCCGAACAATCATTTTTATTGACGGATTTGACCAATCCTGATTTTTACGAAGTTGGCGTGAGTGGCAATTTGTCACTGTTTGAAAAGCACTATGCAGACGCAACGCAGGCAGTAAATGAAATGAAGTCTTTAGCACCCAACATGACAGCGGATATGGATGAAATTCAAAGGGATTTGGATCTGTACAAGGCTGGTTTCCTTGGCTTGACTGAAAAGTATAAGGAAAAGGGATTTAAAGATTTTGGTTTGGTAGGTGAGCTCAGAGGCACCATTCTCGACCTGGAAACAAAACTGGAAAGCCTGCCTTACAGTGAGAAACTACAGGTGGTCATGTTACAAATGCGTCGAGCAGAAAAGGACTATTTCTTGCGCAAGGAGGAAAAATACGTCGATGGTATGACGGCCTTGATAAAAGAGTTTCAGTCCCAAGCTGACAAAATGCAATTGGACCTGCTTGCAGAAGAGGTCACAGGCTATAGTGCTGCAGATGTGAGTCAGTTAAAAGGGTTTGTGACAGCTTATGGCACCCAGTTCCAAGCCATCGTTGACATGGACCAAGAAATTGGTCTCAAGGATGATCAAGGTCTTAGAGGGTCCTACCGGGGAGCCGCAAATGCCCTGGGGGGTCTACTGAAGATCCAAGACAAGAAGCTGGTTACGGCAGTCAATGACCAGCTGGAAAACGAAATGAACCGAATTGTCGTTTTCAGTATTGGAATAATCATTGGTGCTGTCCTACTTTATCTTGTATTTGAATTAATCATTATCCGTCCAATCGTGCAAACCAATGTGGTTGTGGGGGATATTGCCGAGGGCGATGGTGACCTGACCATTCAATTATCGGAAGACGGTAAAAATGAAATGTCCAGTATGCGCCATGCCATCAATGTGTTCGTGAAAAAGATCCATGCCATTATCATCAATGTGATCAGCTCAACCAATGTGGTCTCCACATCGGCGGGTGAGTTGGCCAATGCTGTGGAAGAAGCCAATCGAAATATTGAGAAGATCGCTGACTCTGTTCAATTGATTGCCCATGATATTGAAGGGAATAGCAGTGTGATTGAGGAAGTGACAGCTTCTGCCCAGCAGCTAACCTCCAGTGCTCAAATGGTTCAGGAGGAAACAGCCTCCGTCCACAAGCAGTCTGACCAAATGTTGGAGGCCGTTGGCCGTGGTTCTGATCGTATTGGTGACGTGGTCAAGGCCATTGAAGACGTGGAGAACATCTCTACAGAAGTGGTCCAGTCCATTGGTCAATTGGAGTCTTATTCAAGGGAAATCGATTCAATTGTAGACATGATCAAGGGGATCTCAGACCAAACCAACCTCCTGGCTCTGAATGCGTCCATCGAAGCGGCCCGTGCTGGTGAACACGGTCGTGGTTTCGCAGTTGTAGCTGAGGAAGTTCGCAAATTGGCTGAGGACTCAGGGTCTTCCACTGAGAAAATCAGTGCCCTGATTGGCAAAATGAGGGACATGGTAGCGACCACTGAAAAGGGCATTAACCAGGAAGCCCAGCTGATTGGTAACTCAGTAGCTTCCGGGAAACGGGCCCATGAGGAGTTTGTCTCCATCCAGGAGCTGGTGCGGGACATGACAGCCATGATTGACCATATTAATGAATTGGCCGGCCAGCAAGCCAGCGCCAGCGAACAGATTTCGTCTGCCATGGATGAAGTGGCCAAGGCCACGGATACAACGGCCATGTCTGCCAAGGAAATCAATGAAAATGTCGATGGACAGGTTGCAATTTTTGAGGAAATTGGCGCCAGTCTTGAAGAGTTAAACATTGTGGCCAAGCAGTTGAAAGATGAAACAGACCGGTTTAAGGTTTAAATCTGAGTATCGTCACTTGTGTCACCCGCTGACACCTGCGAAAATTGCATATCCATTATGGTGATTGAATTGGAGGAAGCGTCTTGCTCTTGCCCACTGGCAGAAATCAGTGGGTAAGGTGGACGCTTCTTTTTTACTCTTTTTTCTTTGTTCATAAATTGTTTACGTGGAAGATATCTGCAAAATTAATGACAGGGACACGAAATATTGTATAATAGTATATGAATTTACTCGGATTTTGAAAGGCGGAGACAAGGTGACGGAAAGAGAATTTATCGAGATTCAAGCAGCATACTTCCGCGAGCAGGAGAAGGAAGCCTGTACGTGTTTAGGCGTAGAATTAGAGCATTTTATTATAGATGGGACAACGGGTAGGAGTTATTCCTATGACGAACCCAACGGCCAAAGAGACCTGTTAAATAAGCTCATGGGATCAGGTTGGGAAATCCTCACCGTTGAGGAAGGCAACCCCCTGGGTCTCGAAATGGATGGAGACACCATAACCCTGGAACCAGGTGGCCAGCTGGAGATCAGCCTGCGCCCCTTTCCCAAGGTAGCTCAAATTGTTGCCCGCTATAGACGGGTCCTCAGGGACATCTGTGACCATTTGGAAGACAACCAACGGATTGCTTCAGTGGGCTATCATCCCCTTAGTAAAATCAATGAACTGCCCCTCTTGCCCAAGGCGAGATATGGCCTGATGTTTGAGCACTTCAAGGGGTCTGGTACCCACGGCCACAATATGATGAAGGGGACAGCAGCAACCCAGGTGTCCATTGACTACACCAGCGAAGAAGACTTTATTGCAAAGTTTCGAACGGCTAATTTCTTGTCTCCTGTTCTGTCCATGATTTTTGACGGGTCTCCGGTGTTTGAAGGGGACTTGTATGAAGGCAAGGGCCTAAGAATGCACATTTGGGACCACACTGACCCTGAGCGTTCGAAGGTGGTACCAGGTGCCCTTGACCAACAATTTGGCTACGAAGCTTATGCCAAGTACATTTTGAACTCACCACCCATCTTGATTACAAAGGATGACCAGACCATTTATACGGGTAAAACCCGGGTCTGTGACTTGCTCCACAAGGATTTTACAGAAGTGGAGCGGGAGCATTTGCTGGGCATGGTTTTCCCGGACGTGCGACTCAAGAAGTACATTGAAATCCGCATGGCTGACGCCCTGCCAATGCCCTATGCCATGGCTGTACCAGCCTTAATCAAGGGGATTTTCTACGATAAGGACAATTTGAAGCGTTACTATGAACTTTCCCAAGTCTTCACTGACCAGGACGTCAAAGAAATGAACCGACTGGTTCAGGCCAGTGGGCGCCCTTGTTACAAGGGTTTTGACTTAAAACTCATGGCAGAGCAATTGATCAATGACGCCCTCAAGGTTTTAGAGGCAGATGAAGCGGATTACTTAGAAGAACTCAAGGAAATATTGGTGGCCTACGGCTCAGTGACAGCCTACCTAGCGGCCATCCGTAAGACATCCAACCAAGACTTCATCGAAGCCATTAGTGTAGGAGGCAAGCATGAAAGAGCTAAATGATCTAGCCATAGAATGGGCCAAGGCGCACAAGAGTGAACTTGAGGCAGAGTACCCAAAAGTTTACCAAGCAGTGGGCCAATCAGACGCAGTTTATAAGGGGGCACCCGTTCCCTTTTTATATGTGCCAAAGATGTTTTCACCAGAGGACATTCAGCGGTTTGAAGCTATCCTAGAAAACATGTTTGACGTGGTGAACCGCACCATTGAACTCTATCAAACAGAGCAAGTGGTCAGAGACTTCTATCAGTTTGATCCACGTCTGGAAGCCTTGATCCTTGCAGACCATGGCTATGACATGAACGTACCCATGGGGCGGTTTGATATTTTTTATCGGAACGACGGTAGTTTCCAATTCTGTGAATTGAATACGGATGGGTCTTCTGCCATGAATGAGGAACAAGAACTGTCTCAGATTCTAACAAAAACTGCCTTTGTTGAGGAGTTGGGTAAAACCCACAAGTGGAAGTCGTTTGAGCTCTTCCATTCCTGGGTCAAGACTGTGGAGGAAATCTATGGTCAGTTTAGTGGTGGGAAGACCAAGCCCCATGTGGCCATAGTAGACTTTATTGACAAGGGGAGCCCCCTCGAGTTCCAAGTCTTCCAAAAGGCCTTTGTGGATAATGGCATGGATTGTACCATTATCGATCCCCGGGAGTTGACCTTTAAGGACGGCCTCCTATACGCCAATGACCAGCCAGTGGATGTCATTTATCGACGTCTTGTTACCAGAGACCTCATGGATCGTTACGATGAAATTCCAGCCCTCATTCAAGGGATACAAGCAGGTAAGACCTGTGTCGTTGGGCCTATCAAAAGCCAGGTGGTTCACACGAAGAAGTTCTTCGAAGCCCTTCACAATGAAACGATTCGAGCCTTCTTTACCTTGGACCAACTGAACTTTATTGACGCCCATGTGCCTTTTACAGCACCACTGACGGAGGTGCGTGAACGTTTCTTGGACCACAAGGATGACTTTATTATTAAACCCATTGACTATTACGCCTCAAAGGGTGTTTGTGCAGGGGAGGACTACACGCCTGAGGAGTGGGCCAAGGTCCTGGAATCCAACGTGGGGGACACCTACTTAATCCAGACCTATTGCAAGCCTGCCCTAACGGACAATCTATTCTTTGACAATGAAGGGAAGATGTCTGTCCAGGCCTATAGAAACATAACAGGTATGTTTGTTTATGGTGAAAAGCTCTGTGGGATTTATTCAAGAGCAGGGCTCAATGCGATTATCTCAGGGATTCACGATGGCTACACCCTATCCACCCTTCTTGTGGAAAAAGCTTAAGGAAAAGGTGTTGACAAGGGATTTGAACTGGGGTAACATTTGTATAAATTCAAACTGAAGCAATGATAAGGATGAGTATCATAGAAACCGTCCATAGAGAGGAGCAGGAGTGCTGGAACTGCCCGTCAGGTCTATGAGAAAACTACCCTTTGAGCTGTGACTGATTACATTTGGAAAGGTCACCGGTCCTACACCGTTATCGTAATCGAGTGATAAACAGGGTTTATCATTTGGGTGGAACCACGGATTTATGACATTCGTCCCAAGTTTTGGGACGGGTGTCTTTTTTATTTGTATGAGGAGGTACAACATGAGTGACATGATTCAAATTTTGCTTCCAGATGGATCTGGGAAAGAGATCGAAAAGGGCACAACTGCCTTTGGTCTAGCAAAGGGAATTTCTAATCGTCTAGCGAAAGAAGCTATGGCAGCGGTTGTCAATGGAGAGACTGCTGACCTGACCACAGTCCTTCAAGAAGGCGATCAGGTTAGTATTTTGAAGTTTGAAGACGCAGGTGGTACTGACACCTTTAGACATACAAGTGCACACATTCTTGCCCAAGCCGTTAAGCGACTCTATCCAGACGCTAAGCTGGCCATTGGCCCAGCGGTACTCAATGGCTACTACTATGACTTCGATATCGAAGGTACTTTTAAGCAGGCTGACCTGGACAAGATTGAAGCAGAAATGAAAAAGATCGTCAAGGAAGACCTAAAGGTTGAACGTTTCGAACTGCCGCGGGCAGAAGCTTTAGAGCTGATGGAAGAAAAGGGTGAGTCCTATAAGGTTGAGTTGATTAATGAGCTACCTGAGGACGCGATTATTTCCTTCTACCAGCAAGGTGAGTTCGTTGACCTTTGTGCAGGTTCCCACCTACCGTCAACAAAACCAGTCAAGGCCCTTAAACTGACAAGTGCGACAGGCGCCTACTGGCGAGGGGACGAAAACAACAAAATGCTTCAGCGGATTTATGGTACTTCCTTCCCAAAAGCCAAGCTGCTGGATGAATACCTAGAAGCCCTGGAAGAAGCAAAAAAACGTGACCATAACAAATTGGGTCGTGAGTTGGAGATGTTTACGACTGCCGATGAAATCGGTCAGGGCCTTCCAATTCTTCTTCCCAAAGGGGCGAAGATTGTTCAAACCCTACAACGTTTTGTAGAGGATGAAGAAGAACGTCGTGGCTACCTGCTTACGAAGACGCCACTCATGTCAAAGAGCGACCTCTTTAAGCGTTCTGGTCACTGGGACTTGTATAGAGACGGTATGTTTATTATGGGTGATGTCAATGAGGAAGATGGCAAGAGTGCCATGGCCCTACGACCAATGACATGTCCATTCCAGTTCATGGCTTACAAGGCCAAGCAGCGAAGCTACCGTGACCTGCCCCTGCGGTATGGTGAGACGTCTACACTCTTCAGAAATGAGTCTTCAGGTGAAATGCATGGTCTGATCCGTGTCCGCCAGTTTACGATTTCTGAAGGTCACTTAATTGTTCGACCTGACCAATTGGAAGAAGAGATCAGAGGCGTTGTAGACCTTGTAGACTACATGATGAACACTTTGGGAATCCAAGACGACGTAACTTACCAGTTCTCCAAGTGGGACCCCAATAACCGTGAAAAGTATATTGGTGAGCCTGACCAGTGGGAAGCAACCCAAGACACTATGCGCGAAATCCTTGACCACATGGAACTGGATTATGTGGAAGTGGAAGGGGAAGCAGCCTTCTATGGTCCAAAGCTGGACATTCAGTTTAAAAATGTATTTGGCAAGGAAGACACAATCATCACAGTACAAGTGGACTTTGCCCTGGCTGAACGTTT
The DNA here is from genome assembly GCA_964342805.1 of uncultured Peptostreptococcaceae bacterium. Classification (GTDB taxonomy): domain Bacteria; phylum Bacillota; class Clostridia; order Peptostreptococcales; family Acidaminobacteraceae; genus CAYFHQ01. Next base: position 11,171 of record CAYFHQ010000047.1, read on the forward strand.
TGACATGAACTACATTGACAAGGATGGCCAAAAGAAGGCCCCTGTTATTATCCATAGAACATCCATCGGTTGCTACGAGCGTACACTGGCTATGCTGATTGAAAAGTATGCAGGTGCCTTCCCAACTTGGTTGGCCCCAGTGCAGGCCAAGGTTCTGACGATTTCTGAGAAGTATGACGACTATGCTGCAAAAGTTGTTGCTCAGATGCAACGGGCTGGCATTCGAGTTGAACTGGATAACCGTGGTGAAAAAATTGGCTATAAGATCCGTGAAGCCCGCAATGAGCGACTACAGTACATCCTGATTGTTGGTGAACAAGAGGAAAAAGATGGTACTGTGGCTACACGTACCCGTAAGAATGGCGACGAGGGTGCCCTACCACTGGATGACGTGATTGGCCGAATTCTTCGGGAAACAGCTGAACGTTCCTTATAAGTGCGTATCATAAGTGTATTTCAAAGCCCTGACAAATTTTGCTCAGGGCTTTTTTATTTCCATATCTTTCTGTATGATGTGACTATAGACATAAGAGGAGTGTGCAGAATATGAGTGAGAAATTTCATATGACTAAGAAGGGTAGGATCATCATACAAGTTGTAGTTAGTCTTGTTTTGATCGGTCTTTGGGCCGGCGTGATGTATTTGGCCTATGATAGAGTGAAAACCTACTACGATGGGACCTTGGAAGAGGTCCGCCAGGAAGCAGCAGCCTCCTACAAGGAACTCAGTGATCAAATCAAAGAGACCAATGTAATCAACGACCAAAGGGTGAACGCAGTCAACCAGGAACTCTTAGCCCTCAATGGGGAAATCCTCAAGGTCCAAGCTGAAATTGGCAATTTAATCAGTGAAATCAACGACCTCCAGTTGGTCATTGTTGAACGGGAAAACAACAACACTGCCCTTTATGACCGGTTGGATGCCCTGGATATTCGACTGAAAGAGTTGAAAGAGAGTCTCAGGGTCTTGCAGGTACGACCCAATGAATAGGTTGCTACTGCTCTTGTTGTTCCTGTCCTTACCAGCCCTGGTCCTCTATGGTGTTGTATTTGATGTGGTAGCACCCAGTAGCCTGACCCAGTGGGAACCAGCGGGAGACATGCGTGAAAACGAAATGGACCTGCAAGAAGTGGTCTTTGAAAGTCTTTCCAAAGAGGCCATGGACATTGAACAAGTCGGCAGCCTCATACAGGACACTGCAGACTTACAAAACTTCTACAATGGGTCTCTGCTTTTGAGAGAGCAACATGTCAAGCTACTGACAGAGCGGGCTGTGGAACATCGTAACCAATCTGACGACCTTTACGAGACCCGAATTGTACGGCTATTGGGTCAACCCATAGAGCAAAAAACTACGGACAAGGCTGATGTTCAAGTCTACACCCTGGCAGAACTGGGCTATAAGGGCTTCATTGCCAAGGTCAAATTATTCGACCCCACAGCCATGAGGGTGGCCCTGGCAGACGGCCAAGTCAACGGGCTAGAAACCGTGTCTGGTATGGCCAAGGCCAATGAAGCGCTTTTTGCAGTGAATGGCGGAGGCTTTGGTATTGAGTACAAGGGGACTGGTGCCATCTCCCATATGATCGGCGTAACCGTAGTGGAGGGGCAAATCGTCAAGTCTTATGCCCCCAATAGAGAAGAACTCTTCTTTGCAGGGATCAACGATGAAGGGGACTTGGTGGGAACCATACTCAAAAGCAATTTAGATGTAGAGGTCCTCGAACCCAAGGACGGGGTTAGTTTTATACCGGTTTTAATCCAAGGTGGGGATAAGGTGGACCTGCCTGCTGCATGGGCTGGTGCGCGCCACCCGAGAACGGTGTTTGGTAAGTATGCCAATGGTGACCTGATTTTTATTGTCATAGACGGCCGCCAAGGCAATTATTCCATTGGTGCTACCCTGGAACGACTTCAAGATAAACTCATTCAGTTGGGTGTTAGGGACGCTTATAACTTAGACGGCGGAGGGTCCAGCACCTTCTATTACGGGGGTGAGGTCCTCAACCGCCCATCCGATGGGCGGGAGCGACCTGTGGCCAATAGCTTCATTTTGGTCCCCTAAGTCCCTAGTCTTGCCCCAGTGGTGGCGAACTTGTCAAACTGCCTACACAAATCGACAATAACTTTACATTTGAAGACTCTGAAATCGCCGTAGGGACTTTGGTCCTTTCTTAGGGGGATTCCAGAGTCTTTTGTCTTGTGATATTGGTTAGGTCATGCCACTGTGATATGATATTCTTGTAAGGTTGTGTCGACTTGTTCGATGAATAACATATAACAGCCTCGGGGGGAAGAAATGGTACTATTTGATAATGGAAAATTCCTTGTCAGTTATGAACATGATGATGTCTACTTAGAAGTCCTTACAGAAGGCGCTACCATACAGGATTTTCAGGCCGTGTGTAGCCTTCATCCTAGGATCAAAGTCACCGCCTTTGGCGTGCTACGAAAGTCTTTCGACTTGATCGATGGAAAACGAAGAAAAATTGGTGCCTTAAAACCAGTGGTCGAGTTATCAATCCGGGCCGATGGCATGGTAGCAACAATAACTGTAAATTTGACTGAAGCCCAGATGATTGACCAACGCAAAGCAGTATTGTCTGACATTTTGAAGCTGGTGGAGCAAGAGGGGATTGTCTATGGTGTTCGAACGGACACTTTACGGGGGGACTTGCCCCTGGGTAGACCCTTCCCAATTGCAGAAGGCAAGGAACCCATTCCCGGTCAAGACGCCAAGTGTAGATATTTTGAACTTACAGAGAAGAAGCCTGAAATTTCTCAGGACGGTTCAGCTGACCATTACGAGCTCAACCTCATCGACAATATTCAAAAAGGTGAGTGGTTGGGTGATAAAATACATGTTGTTGAAGGCATATATGGTAAGAATGTCCATGGGGCTGATATTCCGCCTAAAACAGGGAAAGACAAGACCCTGCGGTTTGACGAAAAAACAGTGGAAGCCTTACGGGACACTCAAGCAGGCAAAACCACTTTACTCGCCAAGGTAGACGGTGCTGTCGCCTTTAAGAGTGGACGCATAACCGTTGACAACCACCTCTATATCAATGGGGACGTGGACTTTGAAACCGGCAATATCCGCTTCGATGGCAATGTGACCATCACTGGCGTAGTCAAAGACAAGTTTTCTGTAGAAGCAACAGGAGACATAGCTATAAAGGGTGAGAATGGTATTGGGGCAGTGGACCTCATCCATTCCAAGAACGGAAGTGTGTATATCCGTGGAGGGATCAATGGTCGTAACGAAGCAACCATTCGGGCCAAGATGGATATATTCGCCAAGTATTGCAATGAAGCAGACCTGCATGCTGAAAGAGCCATTCATATTGGGCTTTACGCTTTTGATTCCCAGCTCAAGGCAGACAAGGTGATTGTCTCACCTCAAAAGGGCAAAATCATAGGCGGCCAAGTGGATGCAGGCCACCAGATCGTTGCAGGCTCCATAGGAAATGCCCAGGAACGAAAGACAAAAATCTACGTAAAAGGCTTTGAACGGGCTGACGTAACTGACGAACTCAAAGCCCTACGGATCTCATTTGAGGGGATTATTCGCAAGACCAATAAAACCAAAAGACAATTGGAAATCTTCGAGACCAACTTTGACGCCCTAGATGACAAGGCTATCAATACCTACCGGGCTATGGTTATTCAATATGACAACTTAATCGATGACATCAACCGAATGAATCGTGAGGTCAATCGCTTGGAAGACGTCCTGCGGACCCGGGGTGAAGGTGAAGTGAAAATCCAAGCAGGCATGTATCCCAAGACCATGTTGGAAATCAAACGATTGCAGAAGTACGTGTCGGAGTTAACCACATGTTCCTTCTATGCCAAAGGCAGGGAACTGCTGATTGCAGCTGAATAGGGGGGGCCATGAACGATTTACAACGGGTAATCGACTTCTTTACACAAAACCTGCATATTGAGCAGATATTCACCTATGGCTTTCGCCTCTTTGATGAAATGGTGGGGCCAGAAAAGGCAGCCCTCTTTGTCCTTGAAGGAGACCAATATGTGGCCGTTGAGCAGACAACTTCTTGTATAGCCCAACTACCAACCATCCAGAAAACAGACCTCCATGATCGGTTTGCTGTGCGCAATGGCTTTGTCCTAGGCCAGCGTCAGGTTCAAGAGCGGTATTTTGATCCGGACCTCTTGACGCAGTTGGAACTGAGCCACATCCTCCCATTAATTGCAGAAAACCGCCTAGTGGGCTTCGTTTTTGCAAAAATGGACAGGTCCAATGTGGATGTCGGTTTTATCACCCGATTTACCAATCTGATGAACTTGTCCTTGGAGAAGGCCTTTCGTTTTGACCAGCAGTCCAACATGATCCAAGAGATCAACCAGCGCCTCTTTAACCTCCATTCCATGTCCCATACCATGAAGGTGCTCCTGTCGGAACTGGAAGTAACAAAAATCTACCAGCTGTGTATCGACGTGATCAGGGAAATGACCTCCAGTTCAGTGACCTCCTTTGGTGTTCGGGAAAATGATAGCAACAGGATCGTTTTGAAGGGCTTTCAGGACATCATTCGATTTGAAAAGCAGTATGTGGAGTTGGAACTGAGGCCAGACCATAAGGTGCCGGACAAGGTCATCTATCACGTGAGTAAAGACTTTGATCTCTTAAAAGACCTCTTTGTGAATGCAGAGTCATTCAAAGACCTAAGGGCTGAGTACGTCGTCCTCTTGGTCAAAGATCAAGTCATCGGCTTTGTGACGATTGGACAACCAGTGGGTACCCAAAAGATAGACGACAGGCTCCTTCAACAAATACAGAGCATTGCCGGAATCATGCATATTGCCCTGGTCAATGCCCAGCGATATGACCTGATCGTCAAGCAAAACCACCAGCTGGATTTGCAAACCAAGTACTTAAACAGGCTCAATCGCGCTCTAAAGAACATTAATTCAGCAGAGAGCATAGACGAGTTGGCCCGCATTGCCCTTGACACCCTCCATTATGGATTTGGCATACAAAAAGCGGCCATCATTCTAACAGAAGAGCCTTACTCCAAACTCATAGACACCCTAGGTTTTGATGGGGAGGACCTGTCGGGCTTTATGCACAACCCCCTCCATGCACCACTGGAGGACACCCATTCCTCTTATATCCGCTCAGACCTTAGCCCCTGGTATAAGGAAGCAGGAATCGAGGCTATTGGTGACCACAATTGTCATATCCTTGCCCCGGTACGGACCATGGGCTGGGAACAGAAATTACAAGCCATCTTGGCTGTTTACCAAACCAAGGAACCCTTAAAAGAAGAACAGGTTCTTTTGGTGGAGGCCATGGCCAATTCCATTGCCCCGGTCATTAAACTGCTCAAGGCCCTTGAAGGAGTGGACTCCGACTTAATCCTGGACCAGGTTCAGGCCTATCGCTAGGTAAGTTGTACCACCTTAGCCTAGTGGCCTAACAAGAAACAGTGGGCATTAGACGTTTAGCAAAAAGCTTATAGGCATAAGCACAATTTGACCCAATAGAAAAGGCTATCCCCAAGCTCGGTGAACGAGGTGGGGATAGCCTTTGATTTTGATTTGTTAACTTAGCTAAGAATGGGTATATGATAGACCAAGGTCGTTTACACATTAAAGCGATACAAGATCACATCGCCATCCTGAACAACATATTCCTTACCTTCTAGACGAACAAGGCCTTTTTCCTTGGCTGCCGCCATGGTTCCAATGTCCTTAAGGGCGTCGTAAGAAATCGTCTCGGCCCGGATAAAGCCTCGCTCAATATCAGAGTGGATCTTACCCGCAGCTTGAGGTGCCTTTGTACCCTTACGGATGGTCCAAGCACGTACCTCTTGAGGACCAGCTGTTAGGAAGGAAATCAAACCGAGTAGGTGGTAAGACGTTTTTACAAGGAGGTCAAGACCAGACTCACTTAGACCCAGGTCTTCCAAGAAGGCCATCTTGTCATCGTCGTCCAGTTCTGCGATTTCCTGCTCGATTTTAGCACAAATCACAGCCACTTCAGCGTCTTCTGTCTTGGCGTGCTCCCGAACTTCTTGAACAAGGGCGTTGTCGCCACCTGCCATAATGTCGTCCTCGGACACATTGGCAACATAAATGATTGGCTTGTAGCTTAACATTTGAAGAGACTTCACAAACACTTCTTCGTCAGTGGAGAAGTCAAGTACACGGGCAGACTTACCGTCTTCCAGTACCTCCAAAATACGTTCTAGCATAGCCACTTCGCCTGCAAGAGACCGATCGCCCTTGAGGGCTTTTTTTGTCTTTTGTAGACGACGCTCGATCATTTCCATATCGGAGTAGATCAGCTCCAGGTTAATGGTCTCAATGTCACTCTCTGGACCAATCTTGCCATCAACGTGAACGACGTTGGGGTCTTCAAAACAGCGAACCACGTGTACAATGGCAGCAACTTCACGGATGTGGCCAAGGAATTGGTTGCCAAGACCTTCACCCTTGCTGGCACCCCGTACAAGACCTGCGATGTCATAAAACTCAATTGCTGTTGGGACCAACTTCTTGGAATCATACATCTCCTGAAGCACGTCTAGACGTGGGTCTGGCACAGTTACCACACCAACGTTTGGTTCGATTGTACAGAAGGGATAGTTAGCAGACTCAGCACCTGCTTTTGTAATTGCGTTAAACAAAGTGGACTTGCCGACATTTGGCAATCCTACAATACCCAGTTTCATAATTTCAATCCTTTCGAGCGCGTATATTTAAAATCCTGTGGATCAACTCTTCGTGGACACACATTCACGATTATAGCTTAAAACACAGCTTTTTTCAATTGGATCATTTTCACCTATGAACACAAAGAGTACACATGTGTCTGTTATACTGTAAACGATGTGGGGGGAGATGCGTGTGCAAATGATTTACATGGTTCTCGGACTACTGGTGGCCACCGTATGCGTCGTATTGGGCTGGCACTACCTACGTAGTTATCGGGAAACAACAGATGCCATGGCACTGTTAATGGAAAAAGGTCTTCCGCAGGTTTTTACTGATCGTATGAACACCATCGTAAGCGAAAGAAACCTTGGGGGTCATGAGCCAATGATCTTGATCAGTATGGCGGCGGCAACGTCTCTGTCCGGTGAATTTCAAGACTCCATTGTGCAGCTGGAAAAAATAGAAACAGCGCACTTCAAGTCTGAGGAACGGGGATATTACTACACCTGTCTTGCCCATAGCTTACTTTTAATGGACGCTGTGGACCAGGCAGACGAGATCTTTAAGCACCATATTGGTGAAATGATTGCAGCAGAAAGAAATTCCATGGCTAGAAATGGGATCAAGACGGTCAAGGCCTTAATGGAAATGAAGTTGGGTCATATGGACCATGCTGAAAAACTCTTTACTGAACTCTATCAACAACGACTGACCAACTTGGAACGGGCCATGGTTGCCTACTGGATGGGCAACTTAATGGAGCGGAACAATAGACCAGGTGCCCTGGACTATTATAGGGAATGCCAAACACGTGCAGGTGAGACCATTTATCAAACCTGGTCCAGTCGAAAACTAGAATTATCACAGTCCGATTATGGAAAACTAGCCTACGGAAAGGCCTAACTTTCGTTGGATTGGGTGCGTACAAGCATAAACTTGTACGCATTTTGTGTTTTTTTGACCCCATCAAGGCCTGCAGTGATATAATGGAAGTCGGCTAATTTAAGGAAGGTGACCCAAAAGAATGAGTGAAACCGTAACGATTGTAGACCTACAAGAAGGTGTGCGACTCCATATCATAGAAATTGAGAAGTTTAAAACAGAGCTCGTCGGCATTTTCCTCCAAAGACCCTTGGAGGAATTTGAAGCAACCCGTAATGCCCTCTTGACTCGGATCATGGAACAAAGGACAAAGTCCTATCCAACCCTGCAAAGTTTACAGCACAAACTGGACAACCTTTATGGCACAGTCCTTTCTTGTGATGTGAACAAGTATGGTGGCAAACAGGTCCTCCAGTTCAAAATGTCTATCCCAGCAGAACACCATATTGGGGTAGAGGACCTGCTCCCTCAGGCGGTACGGGTCTTAAATGAAGTGGTCCACCACCCCCTAGTGGAGGATGGTCGATTTACAGACAAAGTCTTTACTACAGAATTGCGAAACTTAGAAGAAGAAATTATGGGTCGAGTCAACGACAAAATGGCCTATGCCATAGATCGTTGCCTGGAACTCATGTGTGACAATGAACCCTTCCGCATCCACCAGTACGGCACAGTGGACGCCCTCCAGCACATCCAAAATGAGCCCCTTTATAGCCACTACCAACGGATCGTTAAGGTGGCCCCGGTGGACATCGTTGTCATGGGCAAGGTGGACCCCAAGCGGGTGGAACGGATCATCCGTGACCAGATCAACTTCCAAAGGGGACAGATAGAGCGGGTTGACCAAACGCCCATTCTCCATGAAATTGAGGAGGTCCGAGATTTCGAGGAAGTATTCCCAGTCAAACAAGGGAAGTTGACCCTGGGCTACCGGACAGGCTTGGCCTTTACCCATAGCCTCTATGAAGCAGGCCTTCTGTTCTCCACTATACTCGGCGGTGGGGCGTCATCAAAACTCTTTCGAAGTGTCCGGGAAAAGGAATCTCTCTGTTACTATATCTTCTCACGGATTGAAAAGTACGAAGGTCTGATGATGATCAGTTCCGGGATCGACCCCATCAATAGGGACCGGGTAGAAGAACTCATTAATGTAGCCCTGGAGGAAATGCGACAAGGCAACTTTACTGACGAGGACATTCGAATTGCAAAAGACGCCCTCATCAACTCCATCCGGTCTGTGACGGACTTCCCCAACTCTTTTATGAACTATTACTTTACCCAACGCCTATGTGGGCGCCCCTATGACCCTGCAGGCACGATTGAACGAATTGAACGGATCACTAAGGAAGAGATCATCCAGGCGGGGTCTCAGTTCCAGTTGGATACCCGTTTCTTCATTAAAGGTGAGGACACAGGCAATGAAAACAAAGGAGGGGAGGACGCCCATGGACATTCGTAAAAGAACCGACGACCTCTTAGGGGAAACCCTCTATACCGTCACCCACCCTTCAGGTCTTGTGATCAAGTTTTTACCCAAACCGGGTTTTTCAAAAAAGTTTGCCTACTTTACGACCAAGTACGGGGCCATGTACAACACCTTTACCACCAAGGACGGAAAAACCCATGAAATGCCCTCGGGAATGGCCCACTTCCTAGAACACAAGATATTTGAGGAAGAGGAAAACAATATCTTCAACCAGTTTGCCCAATTGGGCGCATCGGTAAATGCCTATACCAATTTCAACTCCACAGCTTATATGTTCCATACCCTGGACCACTTTCCCAAGTGCCTGGGCTTGCTGTTAGATTTTGTGCAAAATTGCCACCTAACAGAGGAAAATGTTGAAAAGGAAAAGGGGATTATTGGTCAGGAAATTACCATGTATGACGACGACCCGGACTGGAAGGTGTATTTTAACACCCTGAAGGGCATGTACCACAAGCACCCGGTTCGGGAAGACGTAGCAGGAACCGTTGAGTCCGTGAACCATACGACAAAAGACCAACTTCAGCTGTGTTATGACCATTTTTATACGCCGGAAAATATGCTATTATTTGTAGTAGGTGACCTGGCCTTGGAAGACATACTGGACACGGTGGAAGCGCACCTAAAACCCTCTTTTACTCAAAAAGAAGATGCGCCTCAACTTATACTCCCCCATGAACCGGAAGGGGTTTTCCGTGCCGAGTGGGTCGAAAACATGCAGGTTCCCATTCCCTTGTATCATGTTGGTGTGAAAGAAGACCACCCGCCACTTGAGCCAAAGGAACGATTGAAACACACCATAGCTTTGAAACTGGCCATTGATGTGGAGTTTGGCAAGGGATCATCCTTCTACAATCAGGCTTATGAGGAAGGCATCATCAATGCGTCCTTCTTCACAGAGTACTCCAGTGGAAAGGGCTATGCCTATACCGTGTTTGGTGGGGAATCTCACCAATACAGACAAGTGAAAGACAAGCTGGTCATGGAGATCAAGCGAGTGAAAGATGAAGGAATCAGTCGGGACGACTTCTACCGGGTCAAACGCAAGGCCATGGGTCGGTACCTATCAGCCTTTAACTCCATTCAATACATAGCCAGTGCCTTCGTGGGATATCAGGTGAAAGGTTTGGATTTATTTGACTATCTTCTTTTATTAAAGGAAATCACTCCGGAATATGCAGAAGCAGCCTTCCGGGAGCATTTTAAGTCAGATCATATGGTATTATCTGTAGTTGAATAACAACGAGGAGGACAAAATGGATCCAGTAGCATTTCGAGTTTTTGGTTTAGAAATCAGATGGTACGGCATACTCATAGCCCTAGGGCTTTTGCTTGCCACCTTTTTAATGATGCAGCGGGGTAAAAAGAAGGGGATCAAGGAAGACACCCTCATTGACCTGATCATCGTCTGCATGCCTGCAGCCATTGTAGGTGCCCGTTTCTATTACGTCTTGTTCAATTGGTCAGTCTACCAAGGGGACATAATGAAAATGATCAACATCCGTGGCGGTGGCTTGGCCATCCACGGTGGTATTATCGGCGCAGTTATTGCCGGTGCTATTTACACCCGTATTAAGAAGCTGGACTTTTGGCAATTGGCAGACATCGTGGCGCCAGGCTTGATCCTAGCCCAGGCCATTGGTCGTTGGGGCAATTTCTTTAACTCGGAGGCCCATGGAGGCCCAACGGACCTGCCTTGGGGTATCGTAGTCGACGGTGTTAAGGTACACCCAACATTCTTTTATGAGTTTGTGACCAATATGATTGTCTTTGGTGTCCTTATGAAATATCGTGATCGCAAGAAGTTTGAAGGGGAAGTCTTCCTTCTCTACTTGGCCCTATACTCTGTGGGACGCTTCTTTATAGAAGGTATGCGAACTGACAGCCTCATGCTAGGCCCTATTCGAGTGGCCCAGCTTATGAGTTTGTCCCTGGTTGTCCTGGGTCTCGGTGCCATTTTTGTGGTTCGTAAGCGGATGGAGAACAAGGTATAATGACAGAAATTATTAGCAGTGTGATTTGTGAGCGGGTGGATGACTTGGGCCATGGCCGATTCAATTACACCGGTGTGGTTAATGTCTTTCATGGACTAGGACCCGACTACTTTGAGTTGGCCCTAAACTACCGGACAGACGATCTGGAGATTAATGAACGGGTCACTGTCCTGTCGCCAACAGGCAAGGTCTTGGTAGAAGCCCATGAACAATTTGACCCAGGTTCCTACTATTTTACTTCCATTCACGAAATGGACATTGACTTTGAGGAGGCTGGGACCTATACCATAGGGATCTTGGTCAATGGCCTTAAACGTTCGATCCCCTTTGAAGTCATTATCCCGAATTAGGAAAAATGGGACCAAAGTAACTGGAAAACATACAAAATATGTGAGGGTTAACCCCCTTAGACAAGAGTCATAGCAATGCTATGGCTCTTTTTTTGTCGAATAAAGTCAAATTGTGACAATTCATTAAAAAAACCGTGTTTCACGCAACAATCTGAGGAGTTTTTATTGTTGTTGGCCCATGTATGATGTACAATAGAGGAGAAAAGTGGTTTGAAGTGGGGAATTGTGGGGTAAATCCCCTACAAGTGGAGGCAGACATGTTTATCGGTGAATATAATCACACGGTTGACACAAAGGGACGAATGAGTGTACCATCAAAGTTCCGTGACGACCTAGGTGAACGATTTTACATGACAAAGGGCCTTGATAATAGTTTGTTCCTCTTTCCGGAAGCAGAGTGGCTGGTCTTTGAAGAAAAGCTCAAGTCACTACCACTGACCAATCGGAATGCCCGGGCATTCGTTCGACTGTTTTTTGCAGGCGCAACTGAATGTTCCTTGGACAAACAGGGCCGCGTGAACATTCCTCAACCACTCCGTGATCATGCAACTATCGAGAAGGAAGTCGTCGTCATTGGTGTTGGAACACGGGTTGAGTTGTGGGCTTCTTCAGTATGGGATGCTTACAACAATCCAGACAATATCAGCTATGATGAAATAGCGGAACAAATGGCGGAACTCGGTATTTAGAAAGAGGTGCAAAGTGAGCTTCAAGCACGTGTCTGTTTTGTGGGAAGAAACAGTGGATGGACTGGACATAAAACCAGACGGGATCTACATAGATGGAACCTTGGGTGGTGGCGGTCACTCTGAACTGGTCCTTGAACGACTAACAACAGGCAAACTCATCGGCATAGATCAGGACACTGACGCTTTACAAGCAGCATCAAATCGACTGGAACGCTTTGGAGACCGCTTCATTCCTGTCCATAATAATTTCTCAAAGGTCAAGGAAGTATTAGACCAATTGGGAATCGACAAGGTAGACGGTATGATGATGGATCTAGGGGTTTCCAGTTGGCAGTTGGACTCTGCAGAGCGGGGATTCAGCTACATGCACGACGGGGAACTGGACATGCGAATGGATCGCACGTCTCCTCTATCGGCTAAAGATGTGGTCAATACATATGACGAAAACGAATTACACCGGATTATCAAGGAATACGGCGAGGAAAACTGGGCCAAGCGTATTGCCAAGTTCATTGTTGAAGCCAGAAAAGAAAAACCTCTGGAAACAACATATGAGTTGGTAGACGTGATCAAGGCAGCTGTTCCAGCAGGAGCAAGGAAAGACGGCCCCCACCCAGCCAAGCGAACCTTCCAGGCAATCCGAATTGAAGTAAATAATGAACTGGGAATCATCGCAGAAACCATCGGTCATATCACGGAACGATTACGGCCAGGTGGACGCATTTCGATTATCACCTTCCATTCCTTGGAGGATCGGATTGTGAAAAATGCCTATCGAGACTTGGCAAAAGGGTGTATTTGCCCGCCAGAAATGCCGGTATGTACCTGCGGTACTATTCCACAGCTAAAGGTGATCACTAGAAAGCCAGTACTACCAAGCGCTGAAGAGTTGGAAAGGAATCCAAGAGCTCGAAGTGCGAAATTACGTGTTGCCAAAAAACTCTAGGGTCTAGAGACAGGAGGGGCAAGGATGCTACCTGCACGGAAAATTCAATATCAGCCTTATGAAGCTTACCGGCAGGCACAGCACGATGAGAAGATGAAACAGGCTTCCGTCCTCCTGAAAGCAAAGCAAGAGCGGTATCAGAAGCGAAGACGTATTTCTTTGTTACTGAGGTCTCTATTTTGCAGTCTTGTGGTTGTTGGTATATTTTCACTACTGATTGCCCGCTATGCGCTGATTTTCGAAAGCAACTATGACATCAATAATATGAAGCAAACAATCCGAGAGTTGGAATTGCAAAAAGAAGAGTTACGGGTAGCCTGTGACTCAGCAACAACCCTGGAAAACGTCCAGTTGGTTGCCTCCCGAGACCTGGGTATGCAATATCCACAACCAGAGCAAATCGTTTATTTGACCTCAAATTGGAATTACAAGTTGCAGGGCAAATACGCCGGACTAGACAAACCACCATCCCAGGATGATATACTAGAGGGCGATGTACTATCTGAAGTCCGTCGATACGCGACGGCAGTACAATTCTGGTTAACGAACATGGATTAAAGACTTGAAAGCAAACATGATCGTAGCCTCGGCTACGATCTTTTTTGTGGAAAAGAGGGGAAAATGAACGTTCATCACAAGAGACGCTTGTGGTTCTCATTGTTTTTTATTTGTTTGGTTTTTGCTGGTCTAATCGGACGACTGGCTTATGTACAAATGGTCAAGGGAGATGAATACAGCAAGCTGGCAGTTATGCAGCAAACCAAGGATATTGAAATCACTGCTGACCGGGGTATTATCTATGATCAAAAGGGGTCCAAACTGGCCTTTAACGTTCGGAAGTTTGCCATTTGGGTCCACCGGGACGTTGTTGAAGACAAGCCTGAAGCAGCCCGAGTCCTGGCTGAAATTTTAGAAATGGACCAGAGGGAAGTCGAAGACAGCCTTACCAACAGCAGGTATAAGATATTTGAACTGGCCTCTGAGTTGTCCAGGGAAAAGGCGGACCTGGTCAAGGGGCAAAGAATAAAGGGGATAGACGTGGTGGCTGACACCATGCGGGTCTACCCCAATGACAATTTTGCCTCCCATGTGATCGGCTTTACCAAGAAGGGGGTTCCTAAAACGGGAATCGAGTATGCCTACAACGAAATGTTGCAGGGGATTCCCGGTAAGCTGGTGACCAATACAGACGTAAATGGCAAGCAACTGCCCTTTGGGACAGACAAGCGGTATGATCCTCAAAATGGGGCAGGAATCGTGTTAACCATAGACGAGGTCATCCAACATTTTACGGAAGAAGCCCTGGAAAAGGGCCTTGAAGACCTGGGTGCCAAGCGGACCATGGCCATTGTTATGAATTCCAAAACAGGTGCTATCATGAGTATGGCCACCAAGCCTGACTTTAACCTGAACAATGCCTATGACTTGGAACAACAGTATACCAAGGAAGAACTGGCCCAGTTGGAGGCCCAAGAGCAGACAGACTTGCTCTACACCATGTGGGGCAACCCGCTGATCAGTATGAACTATGAGCCTGGCTCGACCTTTAAGCTCATAACAACAGCCATTGCCTTTGAGGAGAATGTGGCCAGTCCCACATCTACTTTTTCAACCGATGGTTTTGTGGACTTTGGAGAGGCCAGGATTAGGAACTGGGATTATCCAAGAAAACACAAGGACATCACCCTCCTAGAAGCTTTGGAGCTGTCCCTCAACACCACCTTTGTGGAATTGGCCCAGGAAGTTGGCCTTAAAACATACTATGGCTACCTACAAAACTTTGGTCTTTTTGACAAGACCGGCATTGAACTACCCGGTGCTGCCCGGCCCAACTACCTGAAGCAAGAGCGGATGTACCCCATGGACCTGGCCTCGGTGTCCTTTGGCCAAGCCAATACCATGACCCCATTGCACTTGATCACGGCGGTCAATGTCATTGCCAACGATGGCAAGTTGGTCCAGCCCCATATCGTCAAATCCTTACTGGACGGTGAGGGGAATGTGACCCAAGAGACCGAAGCCAAAATCCTCAAGGAAACTATTTCGTCCAAAACAGCCAAGGAAATGCGGCTTATGATGGAGTCCGTGGTGGAAAACGGGTCTGGTAAGTTGGCCTATATTCCAGGCATTCGGATTGGTGGAAAAACGGGAACCACCAACAAGTTGATCGACGGCAAGTATTCAGACGAACTGGCTTTTGCCTCGTTTACTGCAATTGCTCCGATCGAGGACCCTGAAATCACAGTCCTAGTCATTGTGGACGAACCAGAGGATGTGAACTTTGGTTCGCAAACCGCTGCTCCGATTGCTAAGGATATCATGGACGACACCCTTCGCTATTTGGGTATTGAACCCACCATCGCAACTGATGTCAAGGAGTTGAAGGTACCCAACCTGATTGGAAAGACCTACGAAAATGCCAGCACAATCATGGAGGCGGCAGGTCTAAACTGGACATCCGAGCCGGTGACTGTATTGAATCCTGATAGCAAGATTGTTGGCCAGTTTCCTTATCCAGGCACCATAGTGGAT
>CAYFHQ010000048.1:0-26130 GCA_964342805.1 uncultured Peptostreptococcaceae bacterium
GTTTGCTATGATTTTTATTTTCTGAAGTTGAAAGTTGAATTATGCAATTTCCTCACTTATGAAGGAACTCGTCATAATAAATCCAGTTGATCAGGTTATATAGGTCTTTGAAGTGATTGTAGTAGCTACGTCTGCTAATACCTGCAGTATGGCAAACCAAAGAGACTGTAATTCTTTTAAAGGGAACCTCCAAAACAAGCGATTTAAAGGTTTGGGCGATTGCCCGTCGTGTTTCGTATGATTTCGACATACTGGCTCACTCCTAACTGCATTCGTTTGATAGACCTATCTTATCATTGGATATGACGTTTATATATGCACAGTCATACCCATTTGTGAAGTTAAAGCACAAACGAGCTTGGTTTGATATGGAGTAGCAAGAGAACCTGCACCTAAACCTCATCTATAAAGACAGGTGCCTTTCGCTCAGCAGACTTATAAATGGCGTCAATCACCTTCATGACCGCCAGGGACTGGTCCACCGTTACACAGGGGTCCTGGTCTGTCAAAATGGAGTCGATCCAGCTCTTGATTTCCACAGGCATGGGGTCATTTTTGCTGTCGTCATAGTATTCCAAACTGGAGCTGTCCAGGTTGGGGTGGAGGGTGAAGAGGGTACCGTTTTGGTCCCCATTAATCCGTAGGCCGTCATCCATGTCCGCCCCAGCCTTGGTGCCGCATAGGGTGGTTTTAGCCTCTCCAAGGTGCAGGCTGTTGAGGGCCCAGCTGGACTCCAGCAGTACAGTTGCCCCGTTTTTCATGACAATGAAGGCAAAGGCTGAGTCCTCCACTTCAAAGGCTGCAGGGTCCCAGGGACCAAAGCTATTGAAGAGTCCCTCCTGCTTGCCAAGCTCCTGGTAGGTCATACCCGAAACGTAGAGGGGGTCAAAGTTATCCATGAGCCAAAAAGTCAGGTCCAGGGCATGGACACCAATGTCGATGAGGGGGCCACCGCCTTGGGCTTCCTTGCTCAGGAACTTGCCCCATACTGGAACTGCCCGCCGCCGAATGGCATGGGCCTTAGCGTGATAAATATGTCCGAAGTAGTCAGCGTCCCCTAGCGCCTTTAAGTAGAGGCTGTCCCGTCTAAAGCGGTTCTGACAACCCAGGCTGTATTTCTTACCGGAACCATGGACCGCTTTCTGAACTGCCTTGGCCTCGTCCAAATTCATGGCCATGGGCTTTTCGCATAGGACGTGAAGACCCTGGTTAAGGGCTGCAATACTCAGAGGCGCATGGGTGCTGTTGGGTGTGCAAATATGGACCACGTCTATACCACTGGCTAGGAGGTCTTCTGCGGAGCCATAGACCTTTGCATGGTCGCTTCCGAAGGCTGCAAGGGACTTTTGCGCCAAGTCGCCGTTGTGGTCATGGAAGGCCACAAGGTCAACTGCCTCGTGGGCCTTGAGATTGGGTAGGTGCTTCTCCCAGGCAATATTGCCACAGCCGATAATCCCGACCTTGAGTTTTTGTGTCATCGTGGGACCTCCTTAGATCACTACAATGGCCTTGGTATAGCCAGCTGGTTTTTCCACAAGGGAGCCAAAGGCCTTGTCAATTTCCTCTAGGCTAAAGCGGTGGGAAATGAGGTCCTTGGTATTGAGACGACCGCAGGCAATAAGAGACAGGCCTTGGTCAATGCAGGTCATCATTTCAGCGTCCCGACGTTCATGGGCATTGATTACGGTCAGGGCCTTCCAGTTCCATAGTTCCATATTGATGGACCGGGGACCTTTTTGGTGGAAGCCCACTATGGACAAGACACCGTGGACACCAGTGATTTCACCAGCAAGGTCGATTCCTGGTTGAGACCCGCTGACCTCTGCAACCACGTCATAGCCACCATCCATGTTGACACCGTAGGTAATGACCCGGTGGTCGTCAGTAACGTCCTGTGACAGGAAGCCGTCACTGGCACCAAAGTGCTTGGCTGCGTCCAAGGCATCCTGGCGGATATCCATAGCCGTTATGGTTCCAGCCCCTTTGAGCTGGAGGAGCTGGAGAAAGCCCAGTCCCATGTAACCAGCACCAACAATGGCTACCTTGTCCCCGTAGGCAACGGGCGTACGCTTGGCACCACTTACGAGGCAGCCAAGGGGTTCTCCCAGGGCTTCCTCGTCGGTTAAGCCATGGGGGACGTGGGTGACAAGGGACTGGTGGGCTTTTGCATATTCCGCAAAGCCTGCTAGGATCAGTCCAGTTACCCGTTGACCCACCTCAAACTTTTCCACTCGCTCTCCCACGGCAGAAACATGGCCTACAACCTCATGGCCCATGTAGGGATTGGCCGTGTAGACACCACTTTGCCATGCTTCCAGCTCAGAGGCGCAGACCCCGCAGAGGACTACCTTTACCAGGACGTCCTCAGGACCGATTTCAGGTAGGGGGGCAGATATGATTTCATGTGTTTGTTTTCCAATAAGTTTTGCTGCTTTCATGGTATTCTCCTTCTTCCTGTTTTGTGTCTCGAGTATATACCCAGCTTTTTCGTATGTCAACCGGTTGACATACGGAAAAAAGAAGAACCCGAAGGTGAAAAAAGTGGCCTCACCTTCGGGTCTACACCTTGCTATGACTTGCTTGAGTTCCTCTGAATAAGGTGTACAGGAATTTTTTCTGCCTGTCCCATGGGAGCAGAACCCGTTTCGGAGTCTGTAGCTAGACAACCTAAGAGGGTGTCCACCAGTTGACGGCTAATGGCGTCCCGGTCCTGGGCCACGGTGGTGAGGGCTGGCGTCACCATGGTGCCAATGGCCAGGTTGTCATAGCCAATCACCTGAACATCGTCAGGGATCCTTATGTTCTTGGCCTTGGCGTATCGCAAAAAGGCACAGGCGTCCTCGTCGCTGAGAAAGATTCCGTCGAAGCTTGGAACTTTTCCCATGGCTTGGTCGAAGAGCTTATTCAGGTTTAGGTTTATTCCTGACACCTGGTCATCGGCGAGACCAGTCATGGGTTTTTCAATGACGCCGTAGGTAACCCCAGCGGTCTGGCAGAGGTCAATAAAGGCCTGGGTTTTCCCGTGGGCTGGGCTGGTAATGCCACTGTCGCCAGAGACGTGGACCAAGCGCTTACAGCCACCGTCAAGTAGGGCCTGGGTTGCCAAGCGTCCAATGGCCTCGTGGTCGGAGCCAATACAGGGAATGGCGTCTGAAAGGACCCTGTCGAAGGCGACAGCGGGCATGGGAAGTCCGCTGTAGTCAAAGGAGGTCTCACTGAGGTAGCTTGCAATAATAACCCCGTCCACCTTGTGGGCCTGAAAGGTGGAGAAGTAGCTTTTTTCTTTTTCGAGGTTGCCATTGGTTGAACAGACCATGATCTTATAACCGGCTGCATAGAGGTGGGCCTCAATGCGCTGGATCAGGTCGGAGAAGAAATAGGAGTCCAGGCGGGGAATCATGACCCCGATCATGTTGGATTTTTTACGAAACAAGCTCCGGGCAAGCTCATTGGGCTGGTAGTTGAGGGCAAGGCAAGCCTCTTCAATTTTCTTTCGAGTAGCTTCCGCAATGTAGCCCCTGTTGTTGAAGGCCCTGGAGACTGTTGTTACCGAAACCCCAGCGTGCTTGGCTATGTCTTTAATGGTTGCCATGGCATGTTTCCTTTCAAAAAGTGTCTTTTCCCAATTGTAATGGACTTCTTCCCCAACATCAACAAGCCATTGCAAGGCCTGGGAGGGGTAAGGTAAAAAAACGTGTAAATAAAATGTCATATTTCCTTGACGAAAGGAAAGCGGTTTCATATAATGAAATCCAAGCAAAAGTGACCCAAACTTAGAGTGAGAAGGTGTCCTATGAAAGTGACAATAAATGATATTGCAAAGCTTTCGGGCGTTTCTAAGGCGACGGTTTCCCGTGTTCTAAATGGCAGTAAGCCTGTGAGTGACCAAGTGCGCAAAAAGGTTATGCAGGCCATAGAAGAAACCGGTTACAAACCCAGCTCCTTGGCCCGTAGCTTGACGACAAAAGAGACAAAACTCATTGGCATCGTTATTCCTGACGTGTCCAACCCAGTCTTTTCTGAGCTGGTCAAGGGCATGGAGGACAAGTCTGGCGAGTCCGGCTATAATGTCCTACTTTGCAACTCCTACCTGAGCCATAAAAAGGAGCTGGACTACCTGGAAATCCTCAGGGACAAAGAGGTGGACGGCATTATATTTTTGACTACCAATGAAACAGCTGAACAGACAGCCTTCTTTAAAGACTTTGGCAAGCCTGTCGTTGTAGTAGACAGACAGTTTCAAGCCATGGACCTGCCCAGTGTCGGCATTGACGACCACAAGGCAGCCTTTACGGCGGTAAACTACCTGATCAACCTGGGTCATAAAAACATTGGTATGGTACGGTCGGCCCTACAGGACCGGTCCCATGGCTACAACCGTTATGACGGCTACTGCAAGGCCATGGAAGGAGCGGGGCTACAAGTAAACCCCGACAATGTCATTGAAGGAGACTTCAGTGTGAAGTCTGGCTACAATGCCATGCTCAAGCTACTGAGCAGTGGGAAACCACCATCGGCTGTATTCTTTGCCAACGACCTCATGGCTGTGGGCGGTATTCGTTGCATTACGGACAGTGGTATGAAGGTGCCTGACGACATTTCTGTTATGGGTTTTGACGACATTCCCATTTCGTCCATGTTCATTCCGTCCATAACGACGACCCGACAACCCTTCTTCGACATTGGAAGCAAGGCCATGGAAAAGCTGATTGACTTCATTCACAAGAAGGAAATTGAGCAATATACAGTCTTTGAGACAGACTTAATGCTTCGAAACTCAACCAAGCGCTTCGAAGAATAAGGCATGCAACTGTTAAAAATGAGAAAGGTATCCGTGGAAAGTGCCTTTCTCATAAAGAACCGGATTATTTTTCAGATAATGCGGTATAAATTTTAATGATCGGGAAACCGGTTACATGTGGGAGGAGAAGGAAACAATGAAAAAGTTTTTAGCACTGGTAATGGCAGGTGTCTTGGCACTTGGCATGGTAGGCTGTGGCGCAAAGACAGAGGAAGCACCAGCCAAAGTAGAGCCTGTAACCAATGAAGCAGGTAAGAAGGTAGTGACAGTATGGCACCGTACGGGTACGCCATCAGAGGCAGACTACTACAACCGTCTTGTGGAAGAGTTCAACGCGTCCCAGGAGGACATTCAAGTAGAGGCCATTGCCCTACCGGACAACTCTATTCAGGAACAGGTGAATGCATCGATCATGTCAGGTGACCTGCCGGACGTTCTCGACGTTGACGGTCCTCAAATGGCCGGTTACGTCAACTCAGGTGCCCTGGCTCCACTGGACCAGTACATGTCAGACGAGCTGAAGGAAGACCTCCTGCCGTCCCTAATTGCCCAAGGCACATATGACGACGGCAAGGTTTACATTTTGGGTCAATTTGAAAGTGGTCTTTCATTCTGGGCCAACAAGTCCTACCTAGAAAAGGCAGACGTACGCATTCCAAGCCTAGACAACCCATGGGACCAAGCGGAGTTCATGGAAGCACTTGGCAAGCTAAAGGCCCTTGAAGAGGTTACGTACCCGCTGGACGTGAAGGTGAACTATGGTGCAGGCTACTGGGTATACTCCTACTTGCCAATCGTAGCTGGCTTCGGTGGTGACTACTTCAACGGAGAAACATTTGAAGCCCAGGGTGCCATGAACGGTCCAGAGTCCGTTAAGGCGTTCGAAATGGTAAAAGAGCTTGTAGACAAGGAATACGTTGATCCGAACCAGTCTACAGACGACGACTTCTACGGTTCAAAGACAGCAGCTCTTTCCCTAGTAGGTCACTGGATGTACCCCAACCATACGGCAGCTCAAGGTCTAGGTGACGACGCGATCCTGATTCCATTCCCTAACTTTGGAAATGGCGTTTTCACTGGCAACGGTAGCTGGGCATGGGGTGTTACAACAGAAGCAGCCAAGCGTGGTGTGGAAGCAGAAGCATACAAGTTTGTGGAGTTCATGCTGAGCAAGGAAGCTGTTGGCGAAATCTTTGAAGTAAATGGTGCGGTTCCAGGACGTATTTCTGTGCTAAATGAAATCGATGAATACAAAGAGGGCGGTCGTCTGTACCTATACAGACAACAGCTTGTTGAAAATAAAGCGAAGGTTCGACCAATTACTCCTGCTTTTGGTGTAATCCAATCCGTAATTGGTGACGCGGCTATGAACATTCTGAAGGGTTCAGATGTTCAAGAAGAACTGGACAAGGCAGCAATTGAAATCGATCAGACAATCGAAGACAACGGCTACCATGGAAAATAGGTGAAGCTTGCACAGGTGAGCCCAGCCATACACTCGTAAGGGTGGGCTGGCCTGTTGCCCTGAACGATCAAAGACACGTATGGAACTTGATCGCTCAGGGCAGCGTATGCAAGCTACAAGGAGGAAACAATGGAAGGCAATAAACTGCTGAAGCAGGATAGAGCGGCTTGGATGATGAGTGCACCGGCATTGATCATTCTCTTTATGTTTGTAATTGTGCCCTTTGTGGCCGCATTCGGGTTTTCCTTTACCAATCGAATGCTCTTAATGAACCCGGGAACCAGCCTCAAGTTCGTAGGTTTACGAAACTACGTCAGACTTTTTGCTGACCCAGAGTTCTACCAGTCCCTAGGTAACAACCTGAAGTTTGCCCTGTTCGTCGTACCCATTCAGACGTCCCTGGCCCTGCTTCTAGCCCTACTGGTTAACGGAAAAATTAAGGGGTCCAACCTCTTTAGAACCATCTTTTTTAGCCCGGTAGTTATCTCCATGACCGTTGTTGTCGTGGTCTGGGCCCTTATTTTTAATCCTACGGCAGACGGCTACATGAATACCGTTCTTGCCAACATGACCTTTGGTCTCCTTGAACCCCTCCAGTGGCACCACAGCGCGGACACCTCCATGCTGGCCATTGCCATCCTGTCCATCTGGCAGGGGGTGGGCTTCCAAATGGTGATCTTCCTATCGGGTCTCCAGTATATTCCCGGTGAACTCTACGAAGCGGCGGACATCGACGGGGCCAACGTCATCCAGCAATTCTGGTACGTGACCCTGCCCCAGCTGAAGAACACCATGGTCTTTGTTGTCCTAACGACGACCATCTTCGCCTTCCGTCTTTTTACCCAGGTCATGGTCTTGACCCAGGGTGGCCCCCAGGGGTCGACGTCAACCGTTGTTTATATGATGTACACAGAAGGCTTTCAAAAAATGAAAATCGGATACGCATCAGCCATCTCCGTTGTTTTCTTCGTCATTGTACTGGTCATCTCCATGATCCAGCGGAAACTGATTTCAAAGGAATAGGAGGAGAACAATGAGCTTAACCCTACAAAAACGAATCAAAACCTTTTTACGATATGCAGCCCTTCTGTTCTTTGTCTATATTTTCTTGTTCCCCATGGTCTTCATGATCGTGGCGTCACTCAAGGGCAACGAAATTCAGATCGTTAAAGACATGAGCAGCATTAAGGCCTTTCTCCCGTATGGTGAGATCAACCTACAAAACTACATGGATATTTTAGACCGCATGAACATCGGTCGCTTCATGTTTAACTCCGTATTTATCACCCTGACCACAGTCAGCATTGGTGTCATTTTCAATAGCATGTTGGCCTTTGCCATGGCGCGCATGGAGTTCAGGTTCAAAAAAGTGGTTCTGACCCTGGTCATTGCCCTAATTATTGTTCCCATTGAATCCATCATTATCCCCATGCTCTTGTTGGTCAACGAAATGGGCATTATCGACACCTACACGGTTCAAATACTGCCCTTCATTGCAGACGCATTTTTGATTTTCATGTTCTACCAGGCCTTCCTTGACCTACCCAAGGCCCTGGACGAGGCGGCCATTGTGGATGGCGCCAGCTACTTCCGAATTTACTGGAACATTGCCATGCCCCTGATCAAGCCAACCATTGCGACAGCGGTGATCACCAACGCCATTGCCCGGTGGGGCGACCTCTTGTGGCCGGTTATGGTTACCCGGGGCGAAACCTTTAGACCCCTTCCTGTGGCCATGCAGCAGCTCTTCACCATCCAGCCCATCATGTGGGGGGACGTCTTCGCCTTTGCGACCATCATTACCCTACCGGTACTGATCATGTTCCTGATCTTCCAGAAGCAGTTCGTAGAGTCCATTGCGTCCAGTGGTGTTAAAGGCTAAGACAAGCGAGGATGCCTTGAAATTTCAAACGAAAAAAAGCTCTGTAAAGCAAGCCAGTCAGACAATCCTTGACCATTGGCAGGTGGACCACCAGGACCCCTACCGGCCTGGTTACCACCCCATAGCCCCCCACGGCTGGATCAATGATCCCAATGGTCTAGTTTTTGCGGACGGCTGGTACCATGTCTTCTATCAATGGAACCCCTATGGCAACACCTGGGGCAACATGCACTGGGGACACATGCGGTCCAGGGACCTCCACCAGTGGGAACACCTACCGGTGGCCCTGGCCCCAGACCAGGCCTATGACCGAGATGGCTGTTTTTCAGGCTCTGCAGTAAACCATGGAGGGGACCTGGTCCTCTTCTACACCGCCAATGTGTTTGAGGCGGGAGACCACCCCTATAATGCAGGTCCACTGGCTACCCAGACCCAGGCCCTTGCCATTAGCCGTGACGGAGGCATCCACTTTGACAAGCTGGAAGCCAACCCCGTCATTGGGGACCCGCCAACCGGTGGAACCCCTGTGGATTTCCGTGACCCCAAGGTCCATGAGGTAGACAACCACTACCTCATGGTTCTAGGCTCCAGGCAGGGCAAGAGGGGGGAAGTGGTCACCTACAGGACAGCCAATAAGACAGACCTGACCCAGTGGACCTACCTGGACCAAATGGTTCTGGCTCCAGAAGACCTAGGTTACATGTGGGAGTGTCCAGACCTCTTAGAACTAGGCGACAAGCAGGTCCTCCTGGTTTCGCCCATGGGCGCAGCAGCCTATGATGGTCGCAATGTAACGGGGTACCTGGTGGACGGCGTTTTTTGCCTAATGGACCAGCTGCCCAGGGTTTACGCACCGCAAACTTTCAGTGGACTGGACTACGGCCTCCTGCTTGGCTGGCTCACCATGCCGGACCTGGACGTGGCCAACCACCAGTGGAATGGCTGCCTGACCCTTCCGAGGAAGTTAGACCTATCATCGGACAACCACCTGGTCGCTAGACCTGTACTACCTGAAACGGCGTATGGGCAAGACCGCTTTGTTAAAGAGGACCTCCTGTTTGAGGGGGACCAAACCGTCAAACTAGCTGGGGACAGTGTACACCTGCACTTGATCCTGGACCCAGACCAAGCAGGACAGGTGGTGGTCAAGCTCAAGGCAAGTGAGGATGGAAAGCACTATACCAACCTCGTCATGGACCTGGACAAGGCTAGCCTACACCTGGACACCCACCAAGCATACGGCAAGGCACCAAAGGGTGGGTATCAGCAAGCAAGCTTTACCTATGAAGACCTCCAGGACCTAGAACTAGTGGACCTGGACATCTATATAGATAAGTCGGTTGTGGAAATCTACGCCCTAGGGGGCAGATGCGTTTTCACCACCACCATTTTTTCTGACCCCAACAACGACAAGATCCATGTGTCATGTATATCAAGGGGGTCAGTAACCTTACGCACCCTACGACTTCGGCAAGTGAAGCCCTCTATTCATGGGCTTCACCCGTCTCTTTTAGAAATGGAGGCTTCAAGTGAATAAGCCAGTCTTATGTATTGGAGAGCTCTTGATCGACTTCACCAGCATGGACGTCAATGCAACCATCGCTGAAACCAGCAACTTTCAAAAGAATGCCGGAGGCGCACCTGCCAATGTGGCGGCGGCCATCAGCAAGTTAGGTGGGCGGGCCTTTTTTGCAGGATGTGTTGGGGCGGACCCCTTTGGAGACTACCTTGAGCAAACCCTTGTAAGGGAGGGGGTGGACTGTCGTCTACTCCAAAGAGACAGCAACCACAATACCACCCTGGCCTTTGTGTCCTTGACACAGGGCGGCGAGCGGGACTTTAGCTTTGTCAGGGGGGCTGACCAGTACTTTCAGTCCACTGCAGACCTAGAGGATTGTTTGTCGCAAGTGGACCTGGTTCACTTTGGCTCTGCCACGGGCTTCTTAGGGGACCCCTTTGAAGGTGTATATGGGTCTCTCATGGAGGCCGCGCGAAGCCAGGGCAAGCTCATTAGCTTTGACCCCAACTATAGGGACGCCCTCTTTGGGCCAAGGAACCCAGCCTTTATTGAAAAGGCACAGGCCTGCCTGGGCCAAGCCGACCTGGTCAAGGTCAGCGAAGAGGAGTTGTTCCTTTTGACGGGTCATGCTGATCGCCAGGCTGGACTGGACGCCTTGAAGGACCTAGGTGCAGACCATGTCCTAGTTACCCTGGGCAGTCAAGGGGTTGTATACGCAAGTAAAGGCAAGCAAATAGAGGTGGCCACACCGCCAATAGAGGCCAAGGACTCCACCGGGGCAGGCGATGCCTTCGTAGGAGGCGTCCTTTACAGGCTAGGTCAGATGGAAAATCCAGTGGATACCTTGAATGACCTGCAGGTCATGGCGGCGGTCCTGACGTTTGCTTGTGGCGTGGGCGCATCTACCTGTTTAGGGTTTGGTGCAATTCCAAGCCTTCCGACCTTAGACCAAGTACACCAGCTATTGGCTGAAAATCGTTAAGTAATTGAGCAAGGAGAACAAAGTGAAGCTACACCTACCAGAAACCATTGATATTCAAGCCGTAGTAACCGGTGACATGCCTGGGGACAAGGTGGAAATCAACCAAGGGCATGTGAGTAAGTCCAAGTTGATTTGCGAAATGATTGAACCCCTCCTAACGGGGAAAAAGCAGGTGATTTCTGTCCATGGCGGATCAGGCGTGGGCAAGTCAGAAACCGCTTCTGTACTTGGTCACATATTGAATGCCAACGGCATTGGGACCTACATTCTGTCAGGGGACAACTACCCAAGACGCATTCCTGTGAACAATGACGCTGAACGGATTCGGGTGTTTAGAGAACACGCCCTAAAGGGTCTGGTTCAGTCCAAGGAATACACAAAAGAAGCCAGGGACCAAATTTTCGACCTGCGGGCTACGGGAGACGACCTGGACACTGGAAAAATAGAAGACCATGCCTTTTTAGAGACCTACATTCGTGAAGGAAAAAAGGGCCTGGACGCTTACCTGGGCACACGGACAGAGATCGATTTCGATGAGATCAACGGTATACTTGCAGCCTTCAAGGGTGGGGCAGACCAGATCCTACTGAAGCGTATGGGTCGGACTGTAACGGACCTTTGGTACGACGCGGTGGACTTTTCTGCTGTAGACGTACTGATTGTGGAATGGACCCATGGCAACAATGCCAACCTAGAGGGTGTGGACATTCCTGTCCTCCTCAACAGTACACCGGAGGAAACCCTGGCCCACCGACTGAGCCGGAGCAGGGATGGCAAGGTGGACAGCCCCTTTGTAAAAATCGTGTTGGAGCTGGAGCAGGCCAAGATTCATAAGCAAGCAATGAAAGCCAAGGTTATCCTGACCAAGTCAGGAGAGGTCATTGGCTATGATGAATATTTGAAATTGATGGGGTAAGACAATGAAAAGCAAAGTAACCAGTGGCGTTATGCTAAACGCCTATCCCGATAGTATGGGGCAAAACCTAAAGGACATTTTGCAGGTCCTCAAGCTGGAAGAACTGAAAGGCATTTTTGACTCCTTTTATATCCTGCCCAGTGTTTTTAACACGGACCTGGACCGGGGATTTTCCATTATTGATTATGGACTCAATAAGGTCTATGCCACCAAGGAAGACATTGACGAGCTCAAGTCCATGGGTATAGACCTGAAGTTCGACTTTGTCCTCAACCACTTGTCGGTTTTGTCTCCTCAGTTTCAAGACATTCTGACAAGGGGAGAAGACTCCCTCTATAAGGACTTTTTCATTAACTGGAATGACTTTTGGGAGGGAACAGGCAGCCTGGGGCCAGACGGTGTACTCCAGCCAGACCCGTCCTTTATTCAGGACATGTTCTTTAGAAAGGCGTCCTTGCCAACCCTGTCTGTACGGTATCCCGACGGTAGGGAGGTGCCCTACTGGAATACCTTCTACCAGGAGGTAACCTACAACAAGGTGACAGACCAGGAACTCATGTTTGCCCTGGACCTCCAGTACGTGGAGGCCTGCCTCTTAAAGGACCGAATTAATGA
The DNA here is from genome assembly GCA_964342805.1 of uncultured Peptostreptococcaceae bacterium. Lineage (GTDB taxonomy): Bacteria > Bacillota > Clostridia > Peptostreptococcales > Acidaminobacteraceae > CAYFHQ01. Next base: position 12,181 of record CAYFHQ010000048.1, read on the forward strand.
TTCCGTGAACCAGGGGATCAAGCCTGTGGACATGGACTTTACCGGCTTTGAACCTGTCCGTGACCGGGTCATTGACCTGCTGGAGAGCAAGCGTCAATACCTGGGCCAAATGGACCTCAATATCCAGTCTAGCCTGGTCTGGGATTTTTATAGGGAGACCATTGAGAAGCTAGCAGGCTATGGCGCCAGCATTGTTCGCCTGGACGCCTTTGCCTATTCCAGTAAGATCGTGGGCAAGCGCAACTTCTTTAATATACCGGAAACCTGGGACGACCTGGACCGGGTCAAGGCCCTTGCAGACCAACACCAAATTGAACTCCTACCTGAAATTCATTCCATGTATGGGGAGGCCCTCCATGAGGAAATATCGGAAAAAGGATTTCTGACTTATGACTTTTTCCTGCCAGGCTTGATCATTGACGCCTTTGAAAGAGGGTCAGCTGACAAGCTGGTTCACTGGATTGGAGACATTCAGTCCAAGAAAATGAAGGTAGTTAACATGCTGGGCTGCCATGACGGGATTCCCCTACTGGACCTCAAGGGCCTACTGCCGGATGATCAGATTGAAGGTCTGATCAAGACGGTTGTGGACCGAGGGGGCCATGTCAAGGAACTCCACGGCAAGAAGAACATGTACTACCAGGTCAATGCAACTTATTATAGTGCCCTGGGTGAGGATGACCAGAAAATGAAACTGGCCAGAGCCCTCCAGGTCTTTATGCCAGGCAAGCCCCAGGTGTGGTACCTGGACCTCTTTGCAGGCACCAATGACTATGAAGCTGTCAAGCGGGGGGGAGCGGGCTCTCATAAGGAGATCAACCGAACCAACCTGTCCCTGAGTCATATTCAGGACCAGCTGAAGAAGGACGTGGTTAAGGAGCAGGTACTTTTACTCCACCTGCGAAATACCTCAAGGGCATTTGGCTTTGACGCCAAGTTGACAGTGACAACTCCTCAGGACCACCTGCTTGAAATGGTATGGGAAAAGGATGGAGCCACGGCCAAGCTTAGGGCCAACCTCCAGGACTTTAGCTATACTGTGGAAGCCTAGAAGTGAATAGATTTGTTGAACCCCTAGCTTTTTAACCGGAAGCTATGACATGGAAAACGTCTTTGTGAGGTCCCCTTCACAGAGTCGTTTTTTATTTGTACACAAAAACAGTTGACTTTAACTTTTGATAGTATTATAATGATATTAACAAACAGATACCAAGTCGGTATCGACCACGGAAAACAAAGGTAGAGAGGAGTCCCCCATGAAAGCTGTTAAATACACAGAGTATGGTTCACCAGAGGTTCTAAAGTTTGTGGAAATGGAAAAGCCCGTAATCGAGGAAAACGAAGTCTTGCTTCGAATTCATGCAACCACGGTAACGTCTGGTGACGTCCGCCAGCGGATTGGTTCCAAGGACTCCCTCCCCATGTGGCCCATTTCTAAATTGGCCATTGGCTTCTTTAAACCCAAGAAGCATATGCTGGGCTTCGACGTAGCTGGACAAATTGAAGCGGTCGGGTCCCAGGTTACCAAGTTTAAGGTTGGAGACAAGGTCTTTGGCCTGGCTGGTGGTACCAATGTGGAGTATAGAAGTTTTTCTGAGGACAAGGGCCTGGTGCCCATGCCAAAGAACATGTCTTATGCAGAAGCCACCTCCATTCCCTTCGGGGCAGCCACGGCCAAGTACTTCCTTGAAAAGGCCAACATTCAGCCGGGCAACAAGGTCTTGGTCTACGGGGCTTCCGGTGCAGTGGGTACCTTTGCCGTTCAGCTGGCTAAGTACTATGGAGCAGAGGTAACAGGTGTTTGCAGTGCTAAGAATGTAGACTTGGTCAAATCTCTAGGGGCAGACCATGTCATCGATTATAAGAAAGAAGATTTCACCAAAAGCAATACGTCTTACGACATTGTCTTTGATACTTTGGGGAAAGTCACTTATGGCCAAGTGAAAAAGAGCTTAAATCCAGGCGGGTCCTTCCTCATGACAGTCTTTGGTTTTAAGGGCATTATCCAGGGCTTATGGACCTCAGTATTTGGTAAGAAGAAGGTCATTGTTGGCGTTGCCAGCGATACCATGGAAGGCCTCCGCTTCTTCACAAAGCTGGCAGAAGAAGGCCATATCAAGCCAGTCATTGACAGCCAGTATGCCTTTGACGACATTCGCAAGGCCCATGCCCGGGTTGAGGGTGGCCATAAGCGGGGCAATGTGGTAGTGGACATCGTTTCGAATAGCTAAAGACCAAAATGGGTATGGATAGGGTACATGCCATAGACAGAAGGAAAGGATCAATCATGCGATATATTGAATGGACAAAATACGGTGGACCCAAGGTACTCCGTGTCTCCCAAAAAGACAAACCCATACCCAAGGACAATGAACTTTTGGTTCGCGTTCACGCAACAACGGTTACGGCAGGAGATTGTGAAATCAGGGGACTCCAGTTCCCCTTTGTATTTGGACTGATCTTCCGGATCATGTTCGGTTTTCTTAGACCCAAGGGCAAGGTCCTGGGCCAGGAGATGTCAGGAACAGTAGAGGCTGTTGGTAAGGACGTGACTACCTATCAGGTAGGCGACGAAATCTTTGGTAGCATGGGTTTCTCCCTTGGTGCCTATAGTGAATACATGTGCATACCTGAAAAACCCAAGTCCGGGTCCATAGCTTTGAAACCAGCCAATATCTCTTTTGAAGAAGCTGCAGCAGCACCCCTGGGTGGCTTGGAGGCCATCCACTTCCTAAAGGGTCTTCACTTTGGACCAGACCACCATGTCCTCATTAATGGAGCCGGTGGAAGTATTGGAACGTCTGTTTTGCAGATGGTTAAACGCCATGGGGCTCAAGTAACCGTGGTGGATAGTAAGAAAAAACACGCCTTTCTTGCCAGCCTGGGTGCCGACCACATGATCGACTATCATACAGAAGATTTTACGAAGTCTGGTCAAACCTATGACTTGGTGTTTGACGTAGTCGGCAAGAGTCCATTTGAAGCAACCCTCAAGGTCCTTAAGGACCAGGGAACCTACGTGATTGCCAGCCCTAAGGGCCACCATAAGTCAAAGGGCCGCAGGGTCAACGGGTCGTCCAGTAAGCGGGTACGTTTCGACTCAGCCAACCATACCCAGGAAGAACTCCTCCAGCTCAAGGGATTGCTTGAAGAGGGGCACGTAAAGCCACCCATTGATCGAGTTTTCCCAATGGAAGAGATTGTAGCCGCCCATGAGTATGTAGAAGCAGGCCATAAGAAGGGCAACTTAGTCATTTCTCTGCTAGGTAGTGAGGATAGTGGTCAATAAAGTTCATGTGACTGCAGTTGCACCAAACCCATTAAAGAAATACAAGTGCGTCGACCCCGTCGACCATCTGAACGCCGATTTCCCCACGAAATCGGCGTTTTTAGTTGCCCAGGTTCTTCTTTTTATGCGTAAGGTCGCCCTAAATCGGTTAAAAGCATAAATACAGACTTGAACACTCCACTTATACAAAAGTCAGAGAAAAACTATGCAGGCCACATGACCCACGGTAGTGAAAGAAATCAAGCATAGAGAAAGACACCAAGCCTGATGTAGATACAAACCCAGGAGGCAGCCATGAAAGAAGACATCCTAAAAGTCGACCAAGTCAACAAGCGTATTAAAGGACGGCATATTATAAAAGACGTCACAATCCGCATCAAAAAAGGAGAGGTTTTGGGGTTTTTAGGTCCCAATGGGGCAGGGAAATCCACCACCCTACGAATGATTGTGGGCCTGTCAAAGCCAGACGATGGCCGGATTACCATTGATGGTCACGATATTCAAAGGGACTATGTCAAGGCCATGGCCCAGGTAGGCTGCATGATTGAGGGGCCAGACATGTACAACAACATGACAGGTCTTCAAAACCTGGAAATGCTCAACCTGATGGGGAGCCGAGCACCCCGGTCAGAAGTGGACCGGTTGGTGGCACTGGTCGGCCTTGAAAACCGCATTGGCGACAAACTCAAGGAGTACTCCATGGGCATGAAACAAAGGTTGGGCCTAGCGGCAGCCCTCCTCCATAGCCCCAAGCTACTGGTCCTCGACGAACCCACCAATGGCCTTGACCCCCAGGGTATTTATGAGTTCCGTCAGATCGTTGAAGAACTGGCAGCCAGCGGAGTAGCAGTCCTCATTTCCTCCCATTTAATCAGTGAGGTCCAGCTCATGTGTGACCAAGTGGCCATTATCAACCAAGGGGAGATCATCCGCTATGGCCCGGTGGAAGACCTGGTGGACGCTGGGGAAGTGGTCTGGAAGACTTCTGACAATGGGCAAATGTTGAACCTACTGAACCGGTTGAATATTGAAGCCAGAATAGACCATGAGGGTGTAGTGGCCCGGGTGGCAGAGGGGCAGGTGGCCAGCATCAATCGCAGGCTGGTCTCAGAAACCATTGACCTCTATGAGGTTATCCGAACAGAAAAGACCCTGGAAGAACTCTTTTTAGAGATGACAGAAAACCAGAAGATCCTATAGGGAAAAGAAGGAGGTGGCCATGCAATATTTGGTACAGAATGAAATCAAAAAAATGCTCAACAGTAGAAAACCCTTCCTGATTGTCACCCTGCTTCTAATCTTCATAGCCCTTTTTGCCTATGGGGAGCAGTACACCTATGAAAAGAGTTTGGAACGGCTTGAGGTGATTTCCAGTGACTTGCTTTTTGACTGGGAGAACTTGGCCCGCCAGCAGGTCAAGGACATGGAACGACGCATGTCCAGCCCCTACATGTCCGAGGAGGGCAAGCGGTCTCTTGCCCTGGAGATTGAGCAGCTAAAGTACTTTATTGAAAATGATATCAACCCCATAACCCCCAGCGCAGCCAAGTTTGCCGGGCGATTTGCAGAACAGGGGATCGTCTTACTCATCCCCCTCCTGGTCATTATCCTGGCAGCGGATATTGTGTCTGGGGAGTTCAGTAATCGGACCGTCAAGGTTCTGGTGACCCGGGCAGTACCCCGGTGGAAAATCCTCCTGTCAAAAGCCCTGGCCCTTTATGCCATGGTCACCGTGGTCATTCTTTTGTCTGCCCTGATTGCGATTTTTGTCTCCGTTCTCTTCTTTGGTCGCTTTGGTTTTGACGAACCGGTCATTACGGGTTTCTCCCTGGGTAGCCAGGGCCTAAACGTGTCCAATGTGATCGAAGTCAGCCAGTTCCAGTACTTAATTTTGGTCTATTCCCTAGCCTGGTTTGTCTCCTTGGTCATTGGGAGCATTACCTTTATGATCTCCGTCTTGGTCAGAAGCACTTCGGCTTCAATAGGCATTATTATGACCGCCTTAATCGGAGGCCAGTTTATCCAGTTTCTCCTGTCCGACTGGGAGTTGGTCAAGTACTTCTTTGTGACCAACATGAACCTGCCCAACTACCTCAGCGGCGACCTGCAGTTTGTCGAGGGCATGTCCCTGGGCTTTTCTGTGACCGTGCTCAGTGCTTGGGCCCTGGGGGCCATGGTGGTTAGTTTTGTCGTTTTTCAAAAGAAAGATATTTTGGTCTAGGAGGTGGGCGTATGGAGACGCTTAAAAAGGTAGCTTGGCCCCTTTTATTTGTACTTGTATTGGCCATGAGCCTGGTCTTTCTGGGTGGTTTTGCCCAGGTCTTGGCCATCACCCAGACCCAGGAGGTTGAAAACAGGGAGAGTCAAGTTGACCCTAGGAGTACCGATTTGAGTAGTGGACAAGAAGAGAACAAACCCCTTTCAACAGATGCGCCCCCACCCCAAACCCTCTTGATCCTTGGGGACTCCATTGGGGCCGGGATTGGCGACGAGCGGAGTCTTGGCATTGGTGGTCGAATGCTAGGGGCAATGGATTTTGAGGAGGCTGACGCCCTTAATCTGGTTAACCAGGCTGTCCCCGGGTCCGTGACAGCGGACTTGGTAGACCTCTTGAAGCGGGGCCAGGTGGACCAGTCCATCCAAGAGGCGAAAACCATTGTGGTCTCCATCGGAGGCAACAACCTCAACCGAATGCGCAATGCGGACACCAGTCTCAAGGTCATAGAGTTTGAAGACCGCTTGTTGACTCACTTACAGGGTCTTGAAGAAGTCTTGACCTATATCCATGAAAGAAACAGCCAGGTGGACCTTGTCCTCTTAGGCCTGTACAATCCCTATGGGCAGACCTCAGCCCTGGAGGATATTCGCTTGCTCCATGAATGGAACTATCAGTCCAGGACCAAACTCTTGGAGGTGGGAGGAACCTATTATGTTCCCCTCTATGATGTCTTTAATGGCCAGCTGGACACCTACTTGTCCATTGACGACTTCCACCCCAGTGGGGCAGGTTATCAGCGGATCGCAGACCTGGTCATTGAAATACTTGGAGACTAATCAAAAACCGTCGGACAACCCGGCGGTTTTTTCCGTGTTTTCTAACAAAAAAGACAAATTGACAAAAAGTAAACAAAAACAGTGTATAATAATGATTGCCAAGATGTAATCAATACAAAAAGACTAGACATTAAACCAATAGGATATATTCAAGTGATGAAAGCGGCCAAGCCATGACAAGCCCTGAGGGACGGATAGGTGGCGGGCATGAAAGGGGAAACCATGAGTATTTCAAAAGTGACGGAAGGCATATATAAGTTAACGGCCAATGTGGAAGATATTTTGTTTGAAGGCCTTTGGGACATTCCAGAAGGGGTGTCACTGAACTCATTTGTAGTCAAAGGGGAAAAGACTGCATTGATCGACGGCTTTTGTGGATGGGACGGTATGCCAGAGACCTTCCTGGGCAAGTTGAAGGAAATGGACCTGAGTCTGGAATCCATCGACTATATCATTATCAACCACATGGAACCAGACCACTCCGGTTGGATTGAAGGGATTAGAAATCTGAAAGAAGACGTTCAGATTATCTGTAGCATGGCAGCCAGCAAAATGCTAGAAGCCTTCTATGGTCACGTGGACAATGTACGGGTGGTAAAAGACGGCGAAACCCTGGACCTGGGCAATGGCCGAGTTCTGCAGTTTATATCAGCACCAGGTGTTCACTGGCCTGACACCATCTTTACCTTTGACCAGCTATCCGGAACCCTCTTCTGTTGTGACGCCTTTGGGTCATACGGTAGTGTTGGAGAAAAGGGCTATGACGACCAGTTGACCCAAGAAGAACTGGACTTCTATGAAAAGGAAGCTGTTCGTTACTATGCCAATATCGTTGCAGCCTTCTCTCGAATGGTCGTTAAGGCCCTTCAAAAAGCTGGTGGCATTGATATTAAGATCATTGCACCGGGTCACGGTCTTGTGTGGAGAAAAGACCCCATGAAGATTGTTAACGACTATGCTCGTTATGCCTCCTACCAGGACGGCCCTGCCAAGGAAAAGATCACCCTCCTCTGGGGGAGCATGTACGGCATGACCAAGAAGGGTGTGGACAAGGCAGTAGAGGTACTTGAGAAGACAGGTATTGAATACGACGTCATTAACATCATGGAAACGTCTTGGGGCTTTATCCTGGGCTCTGTATGGGAGTCAACAGGTGTCATTCTGGGTATGCCAACTTATGAGAACAAGATGTTCCCAACCATGGCTGCAGCTCTAGAAGAGATCGGCAAAAAGACCATGAAGAACCGTCAAGCCTTCCGCTTCGGCTCCTTCGGCTGGTCCGGCGGCGCTGAAAAAGAACTGGCCAAGATCATGGATGAGTGCAAGACTGGTTGGTCCTTTATTCCAAGTGTGGAGTACAAGGGTACGCCTAAGGAAGACCACTTCCAAGGGATTGAAGCCGGTGTTCTGGAACTGGTTGACCGGGTAAAGGCAGCTGTTCAGGGTGAAGTGAGCGAGCAAGTAGCCGGCCAAGAAAAAGCCAGCTAGGGTGGCCCTTTCACCTCATGTGTCGCAAACCACTGGCCCCAATAGACCTACAGGGAAAGAGAAAGCCCACTAGGCAATAAAGAACAAGTATATGAAGCAATAACAAAGGCGATTCAAGGGAGCTAGACTCCACTTGAATCGCCTTTTTGTATGGGATGGTTCTTTTTCTATAACTTCATCTCCAGTTCCATACCCCCGTCATAAACGGACTTGGGTTCAAAACCAGCGTTGAGGTAGACCTTCTTGGCGTCGATGTTCTCCCGGGCTACGCCGATGGCAAGTTTGTCTGCCCCAGCCTCTCTCAGGTAGTCTACAGCCCACTTGACCATGAGCTTACCATAGCCCTTGTTCTGGAATTGCTTGTCGATAATAATGATATCGATATGGAAGACGTCCTTCTTCTTGTCCACGTCCAGAACCAGGAGGCCCACTGCCACGTCGCCTTCCATTTGGACAAAGGCGGTCTTGGTCTTGTAGAGGAGGGACATGGCTACAGAGGACTTGGCGTCCAGAACAAACTCCCTCTGGTCTTCAAAAATGGATAGGTTAAGGGCATTCCAGAAGTTCTTCTTGTTGACCTTGACCATCTTTGTGTTCTCGGGGAAGGTCAGCAAGGAAGCGACGGTTTCCCGGGAGTCCCGGCGGAAGTAGCGCCACGAGTTGTCGACCATTTCAAAGGTCTGGTCTTCGTTGACAATGTTTACGAAGGACACATCCTTGTCAAAGTCAAAGTAAAGGTGGCAGCCGAAACCAAGGAAGTCCATGGAACCCGCATCGTAGCCATCGGCCTTTCCGAAGAGCATGCCATTGCCTTCTTCGTCATAGGACAGGGCCTTTTTCCAAATGGTCTTGGACAGGAAGTCTTTGTTCTTGAGGGCCATGACCAGCTTGAGCAAGTCGTCAGCTGTTGCAGAGAAGACACCGTCCACCTGGAAGTCCACGGGGATGTCCACCAGGTAGCGGGTGTCCTTGGTGGTCTTGACTTCTTTTTTTCTGTTTTCAAAACCATAATGCTCATTATGTAAGATTTGGTCGTTTTTCATGAGAACAAAATGCCCGGAGTAGTCCCACTTTTCTGCCACGGCATCCAACGACGTTTTTACTGTTGTCGATCTAGTTTCATTCTGTACTCCTTTTCGTCCTCCACGACGTCTCGTGGCATTGATCACTGGTATAATTATACTTTCGACTCTTCGCAACTTCAATAAAAATTTTTGAATGTAATAAAAATTTTATTGAATTGTCGCTGGCTACCAATGAAAGGAGCTGGTTTTTAGGCTTTCAAAAAATGGCTTTCATGATACACTTAAGCCAAATCTAAGCTAGACCAAAGCTGACATCCAATAACCCCACACAAGTCATGAAATGGGAGTATTTCATATGAATCAACCACACCCGTCAAAGGGGGCGCCATCCGGCGCAACACAAAAAGAAATCAATATGATGATCCTCATGCGGCTGATCTACTCAGTCTTCAAGAGTTTCGTCCTGATTTATATCAATATCTACCTGTGGAAGGTGGGCAAGAGCATGCAGGCAGTGGCCGTCTTTAATATTGCCAACTACTTTGCTGCAACCGTGTCCTTCTATGTGGGCAATATGATCGCCCTGAAGAACATGCGTTACAACTATATCCTGTCCTCCCTGTCCTTTATGGTGGCCTTTGGTCTGACTGGCTTGTTTTCAGAGACCATTTCGTCTTATGCCATCCTCATAGGCCTCTTGGGAGGCACCGGTGACGGCCTTTTTTTCTTTAACCTCAACTCCTTCCAGTCCAGCCAGTTGGACACGGAGTCCATTGACCGTTTTATGAGCATTAATGGAGCCTTGTCCAAGGCCTCAGCCATTATTACACCGGTGGTTTCCGGCTTTGTGATTGAGTTCTACGGATTTCGGGTTATGACGGCCATCCTCTTTGGCTTTATTGTCGTCCAGTTCCTCTTGTCCCTAAACATGTCCTCCCATAGTATTACAGTTCTGGGCAGGGTCAATGTAAAAAAGGTCTTTCGGCGGGATGCCTACCACAAGGTCCTCCTGTCCAACCTCCTTATGCCGCCCTATTCTCAGTTCACGGCCATTGCCAATAGCGTGTTTCTTTATAGTTTTGTGGTCAGGGAGTCTTTGATTGGAGTCATAAATTCCGCCTTTAGTGTCTTTTCCATTTTAATGTTCATCGTCTACCGGAGGACCCTGCGGCTGGCCAGTCGTAGGAAGGTCATGGGCCTTGGAGCCCTGGCCTGCGCCATTGTCATCTTGTTGGTCTTCCAGCCGTCCATGTACACCTTTATCGCATACGGACTTCTGACCTCCATTGGGGCAGCCTTTTTCCAGACGCCCTTGGTGGGCGTCCAGCTGAGAAGTGCCAAGAAGCACTCGGTGGATGAAGGGGACATGCTGGGCAATCTCATGCTCCGGGTCATCTTGCTGAACACAGGCCGTGTGGCCTTCTTTACTCTGATGTACTTTTTCTATACGGACTACACATCACCCATTTTTACCATCCTTCTGGTTTACAACATGATGGTTCCCCTCGTAAGTTACCGGATTGTTCGGGAGGAGATTTAGGCCAAGGCTATAAATCGAATTGAATAGAATCAACAAAAGCCAAGCGCAATATGAGCGCTTGGCTTTTCTAGTGTTTTGTAGACCCTTTTAGTAAATAGTCGGCTCTATGGTCAAGTTGTTTGAATTGATCATATGCCCGCTAGAGGTAAGACACCCCAGTCAACTGCTCGGAAAGCGTCCAGAGTCTGTCCTGGCTGACCTGGTCATGGGACCGCTTGGAGGATTTCACAAGAATGGGGTAGCCGGTATTGCCTGTGAATCCGTCTGGGCCATAATACTGGCCGCCTTTAGCATTCGGGTCTGTGGCCGCCCGCAGGATGGGCAGGGCACCCATGGCTGCGCTTTGCATGGTTCGGCTCATAATGGGTTTCATGAGTTTACCCATGAGGGTCTTTTCCATATGGCTTCCCAGATTGGTCTGGGCACCACCGGGGTGGGCTGCCAGGGAAATCGCCGGGATATTGTCCGCTTCAAATTTCCGCTGAAGGGCATAGGTGAAGAGGAGGTTGGCCAGTTTGGACCGACCGTAGGCGAAGGAAGGGGAGTAGCCCCTGCCTCCTTCGTATTGGAGGTTGTCAAAGTTAACCCGGGCCATGGTATGGGCACCACTACTCATGGTCACCACCCGGGCACCTTCACTGGCCTTAATCACATCCATTAAGAGGCCCGTGAGGGCAAAGTGGCCCAGGTGGTTGGTCCCCAGTTGCAGTTCAAAGCCGTCTTCTGTTGTTCCGTAAGGTACCATCATGATCCCTGCATTGTTGAGCAGGAGGTCCAGGCGGTCATACTTGGCCGTAAAAGCGGTGGCAAAGGCCCGGATGGACTGCTGGCTGGCCAGGTTTAGGTCCATAACTTCAACCTTGGCCTTGGGAACCGCTTGTTTGATTTGAGCCAGGGCAGCCTTAGCCTTAGCCTTGTTTCGGCAGGCCATAATGACCGTGGCCCCTTGCTTGGCCAGGGCTAAACTTGCTTCATAGCCCATGCCGCTGTTGGCACCGGTGATAATTGCGACTTGACCTTCCTGAGAAGGGATATTACTTGTAGTCCATGTTTTACTAGCCATTGATTTGTCCTCCGACTTCTGGTTCTCTTCATCGCCATCTTGGCAATTACTTTTGGCCATATAAAGTGGCCTTTGACAGGGTGTGTTCGCTCTACCTACTTATCTAGCGAGACTTTCTTAGTAGGTCCAGTGTCTTTTCAGCCGTTTCCGTCGCTGAGTTTGGATTTTGCCCCGTAACCAGGTTGCCGTCTACAACCGTGTGACGTCCCAGGGGAATAAAGGCCTTGCTATACTTCAAGCCCCGGTCCTTTAGACGTTTTTCCATGTTGTAAGGAACCAGCTTTTTCACACCGGCAATGCCTTCGTCAAAGTAGGAGAAGCCTGTGCCTCTTTTTCCGTCGACCAGGTATTTACCACTGGACAGTTTTACGTTTTGAAGGGCAGCAACCCCATGGCAAACAGCAGAGACGATCTTGCCTGCCTCATACATGTCCCGTGTTACAGTTTGAAGATTTGGGTCGTCTGCCAGGTCCCACATGGCCCCGTGGCCTCCTGCAAAGAAAAGTACGTCATAGTCTGATGGATCAACGTCTGCCAGGGCCCTTGTGTTACTCAGAAGTTTCATGAAATTGGGGTCTTCATGGCGTTCTTTTGTGTGTTTGTCCAGGACCATACGGCCTAGGCTTCGGGAATCCACTGGTATCTTTCCCCCCTTGGGGCTGACGATGTCCATGGCAACGCCTGCTGCTTCAAAGACGTCATAGAAATGGGTGAGTTCAGACAGCCATAGGCCTGTTGGGTCTGCGCCTGGCTTTTGAAAGTCAGAATGGTTGGTCACAAGAATGAGGGCTCTTTTATTATTCATGGGTATTCTCCTTAATCCGTGGGTGAGTATCAAATAGCTGACACTGTGTTTGTAATTTGATTATATGCATTTGCTGACACTATGTCAACTAATTTTCGATTTCTTTTTGTTTCCTCTTGGTCCATGGTGGGTCTACACCTTGTGGAGACTGGCCTCAGCCCTAAAAAAGAAAATAAAAAACGTCCAACTACCCGGAGGTAGCAGACGCTTGAGACTGTCGACAATCTAAAACAGCCAAGACCCCTCTGAGTCTTGGCTGTTTTCTCTTCATTCATTTGATTTTACACTAGGTCAGCAGTTAGCAACATGAGAACCCTGTAGCAGGTTCCGCTGAAATCCACAGGTACATACTCGTTTCCAGAGGCCAGGGTGGCCTCGATCTGCTTTTGGGTGGAATGGGCCGTAGGGTAGAGGCCAACAATGAAGCAGGAAGAGGAGTGAATAAAGGTGGACACCGCCCGCTGATCTGCTTGGGGGAAGAACTTTTGAATACTCTCCACAAAGGACGCGGTCTCACTGTACAACTCTTTCTTGAACTCCACTATTTTTTCAAGGCTAGAGTTTTTCTCCAAAGACAAATTCTGATGGGCCAGCAATCTCAGCATGCGGAAGTTTCCGGCATAGGTTTGTGTCAGGGCCTGACAGAAACCCTCCCGGGAAAGCGCATCATTTGCCTGGGTGAAGGATTCCACGTCGGCAACCCACTTTTTCACTTCCTGGATAAGCAAGTCTAATAGGATTTCTTCTTTGGATGAGTAATACTTGTAAATGGTAGATCGTGCAAAGGACGTCATTTGGCCTATGGCCTTGAAGTGGACGTCGTCAATATCGCCCTGGTCAAATAGAGTGGCACAGGCAGACAGGATCTCCCTGCGTCGCTCGTCGATTTGCGCACTAGTGCGGGCTCGTTTAAATGTCATAGGAACACCTCTTTTGACCATACTAGCACAGTTTTTCCCTCAGGACAATATAATCAACATAGTGTCAGTAAAATGGTTTCTGATCATTTAGAAGGAACAAGGGGTATGAATCCATGACAGGTAGCACAATCTCGGGTATACTTTGTAGGTATGAAAAAAGGGAGTGGAGAGCATGAAAGTCATAGAAGAACGTAGAAGTATTCGTAAGTATATGGACAAGCCCATTAGTGGTCAGCAAGTCATGCAGGTGTTGGAAAGTGCCCGCCTAGCTCCATCGGGGAGTAATACCCAGCCCTGGCGTTTTATCATCGTCAAGTCAGAGGACATGCGGGGAAAACTGGCAACAGCAGCCCATAACCAACAATGGATGACCACAGCTCCGGTTCATATTGTTGTTGTGGCTGACGTCCAATGTCGCCTGGAAGACAGTGGGGACCTGGTTCTTGATGAGTTTAGCTCCCAAATGGAACTCAAACAAATCATAAGGGACACCTCGGTGGCCATTGACCACATGTTGCTAGAAGCCCAGGACATGGGCCTGGGAACCTGCTGGATTGCTTGGTTTATGCAGGATGATATCCGCCCTCACCTGGACATACCCAAAGACAAGTATGTCATGGGGATTGTCACCCTGGGCTATGCCAATGAGGCACCAGGACCAAGACCTAGAAAAGAACTGGAAGACCTCATTCGATACGAAAAATGGACTTAGAAGGAGACCAGCTATGAAAAGTCAAGTGTAAAACAGAAGAAAGATTGATCAGGT
>CAYFHQ010000049.1:0-25981 GCA_964342805.1 uncultured Peptostreptococcaceae bacterium
CAGCCCATTATTGACAAGGTACGAGTGGCTGAAAAGGCAGGCAAGGTAATTGACGGCCATGGACCTGTCATCAGTGGGGAAACCCTCAATGCCTATGTGGCTGCAGGGGTACGAACAGAACACGAGTGTGAGCATGTGGACGAAATGATTGAAAGGCTTCGTCTGGGCATGTACATCCAGATCCGTGAAGGGTCAGCTGCCCGCAACCTGTCTGAGCTGGTCAAGGGTGTAACCAAGGAGAACCTCCGCCGTTGCCTCTTCTGCACGGACGACCGCCACCCTGGTGACATTTTAAAGGATGGCCACATTGACAATAACGTCCGCCTGGCCATGGAAAATGGGGTTCCGGCCCTGTCTGCCATTCGGATGGCAACCATTAACGCAGCGGAGTGTTACCACCTATATGACCGTGGGGCCATTGCACCTGGCTACCTGGCCGACATGATCATCGTCGACAACCTACGAACCTTCACGGTGGAGAAGGTCTTCAAGAAAGGGCAAATGGTAGCTGACGCTGGACTGGCCTTGTTCCAAGCGGAAAGCCTGTCTTCACCAACCGTGCTTGATACGGTTCGATTTAAACCCCTTGAAGCGGACAGTCTTGACCTTGCCATGACGTCGGACATCGCCCGGGTGATTAAACTCATGCCCCATTCCATCGTGACTGAAGAAGCCATCCGCAAGGTGGATGTGAAGGAGGGCAAGTTTGCCCATTCCAAGCACCTGGATATTCTGAAGATGGCCGTGGTGGAACGACACAATGCAACGGGCAATATTGGCCTAGGCCTGGTGGAAGGTTTTGGCCTAAAGAATGGTGCCATTGCGTCAACTGTAGCCCATGACTCCCATAATCTCATTGTGATAGGAGACACCGACCAGGCCATGAGGCTGGCCATAGACGAAATTGAGAAGATTGGCGGCGGCTTGACCATTATCCATGATGGCAAGGTACTTTCTTCCCTGCCGCTTCCAATAGGTGGCCTCATGTCTGACCGTCCCCTCCATGAAATGGACGAGAACCTGGAGCGTATGCTGGACCTGGCCTATGACCAACTGGGCGTCAAGCGGGAGTTTGATCCCTTTATGACCCTAGCCTTCTTGGCCCTGCCAGTTATTCCAGAGTTGAAACTGACTGACGAAGGACTCTTTAATGTGAAGTCCTTCAGTTTCACGGACCTCTGTGTGGATGACGACGACCAATAGGGTAACAAGTAGAGAATCTAGGATGGGGCCCCCATATTGATCATGGGGCCCCATTTTATTGTATGGGAACAATAAAAGAGGGATTGATTTCCACTGCGGAAACCAGTACACTATATATATGAACCGCATCATAAGTTCCAAAAGGTGCCCGAAAGGGCTTTAAAGGGAAGTCGGTGAAAGTCCGACACGGTCCCGCCACTGTAAAGAGGAGCACGTTTCAAATACCACTGAGTAATCGGGAAGGTGAGACGTTGTGTTGATTCTAAGTCAGGAGACCTGCCTATTGGAAAATACGTAACCCCACGAGGATGGGTGTATTTGCAAGCAGTGCTGATTTTGCTTATACAAACCTTCCTACCAATTTTGGGAAGGTTTATTTTTTTCCCTCTGGCCAGGGCGCATTGCTACCGCAGACTCATGGTGCGCGTAGCGGTTCACAGCACCGAACCCTTCATGTATGACCTCCTCCGGTCATACCTTGAACACTCTCGCACACGTTCGTTGCTGAACCGTCGACCCAGTCGACAATTTGCGGAGCCTTTTCTAAAGGCTCCTTTTTTTTGTTCACTTTCCTGGGTATGATACAATAGGAATGGAGGCAAACGATGGATAAAAAATGGATTTCCTTTACTTCTGAACTTTGTGAATTGGACCAAATCTTTGACTGTGGCCAGGCTTTTCGCTGGCAGCGGATCAGGGACGGAGCCTATGTGGGCATTGTCAATGGAGAGCAGGTAGACATTCGTCAAGAGGGCCAGGAGGTCCAAATCTACTCCCGCCAGTCCGAGGCATTTTGGCACCACTATTTTGACTTGGACACAGATTATGGCGCCATCCTGGAGAGCCTTACTCAAAAAGATGAGACCATGGCCAAGGTTACTGCCTATGGCAAGGGGATCCGGATTCTCCGCCAAGACCCCTGGGAAATGGTCCTCACCTTTATACTGTCCTCCAATAACAATATTCCCAGGATCAAAAAGGCCATTGAGTGCCTGTCTGAAACCTATGGAACACCCATAAGGGATGACAAGGGACAAGTCCTTGCTTATGGCTTGCCGACACCCGACCAGCTAGCCCAGGTTCCCCAAGAGGACCTGCGAACTTGTGGTCTGGGTTACCGGGACAAGTACGTCCACCATGTGGCCAACCGCATTGTAGATGGGACCTTTTCCATAAGTCAGATGGAGACCAGGAACCCTAAGGAAGTTGAAAAATCGCTACTTTCTTTGTTTGGTGTGGGAAAAAAGGTAGCAGATTGCATACTGCTCTTTGGAACACCCCATAAATTGGTATTCCCCATTGATACCTGGGTAAAAAAAGCAATGCAATATTTTTATCTGCCGGAATGTGATAATATTAAGATTATGGAAAAGTTTGCTTACGAGCATTTTGGTGCATATGCGGGATATGCCCAACAGTATTTGTTTTACTATGCGCGGGCGCATCGTTTATAGAAGGTTTGGGAGGAAAGTATGCGTTTAGTACCCATTAAACATGTTCAAGAAGGAGCTGTTCTGGCAAAACCGCTCTACGACGCTGACGGACGTGTTTTGTTGCAAAGAGGAATGGAACTCAATGAAACCAGGCTAACAAGAGCCTTGGCCATGGGTTTTAAGTCCCTCTATATAAATGATGAATTCAGTACAAACTATATTGATGACATGATTGATCCAGCAACGCGGATCACCTCGGTTAAGGCCATGAAGGATAGCTTTAACAAGTTCGATAAGTTTGTAAATGCTAATAATAAGGGGACGACCAGTGCACGTCACTTGTCCACCCTGCGTTATGACTATGTTAGCGATATCAAAAATGCTGCTGGCAATATTATCGAGGAGTTACTTCTCAAAAGAGAACTTATGATCAATATTCAGGATATTAAGCACATGGAAGACTACCTCTACCAGCACTCTGTTAACGTAGCGGTACTTTCTGTCCTCCTGGGCATGGACCTGGGTTATCCAGAAAGCAAGCTCAAGGAACTGGCCATTGGGGCCTTGCTCCATGACGTGGGCTATAACTTTGTTCCATCCAAGATCATAAACAAACCAGGTCCGCTGACAAGAAAAGAGAAGGACGAGATCGAGAAGCATACCCTCATGGGTTATGCCCACTTGTCGGATAATATTGACCTGAGCGCCCACATTCGTATGATTGTTTTGCAGCACCACGAATGGCTGGATGGCACTGGATATCCAAATAAAAAGGCAGACAAGGAAATCATAGAAATGGCCCGTATTGTTGCCATTGCTGACGTTTATGATGCTCTTACATCTGACCGACCCTACCGGGAAGCCCTCAACCCAAATGAAGCCATTGAGTACCTCTTGGCCTATGCCCACAGGCAGCTGGACCATAAGCTGGTGACGAGTTTTATTAAGCTTATTATTCCTTACCCAGTGGGAACCCTGGTTAAGTTGACCGATGGTCGGATTGGGGTAGTTGACAGCCTGGACCCAGACTTCCCTCTGCGTCCCCTGGTTCGAATGATCATACAAGACAATAGTAACCGAGTGCTCGTTGAAGAAATAGACCTCATGAAGGTGCCGAACGTCATGATCGAAGGTGTTCAGTATGAGTTGCCCAATTATTCCTTGGGTCATGCAATAAAGAAAATGTAGACAACGTTACTGCTGTATAGCTTTCGGGTATAAACTATGCAGACTATGACGGAGGACCCTAAATGGATATATATATTGCTAGACAACCTATTTTTGACACGAAAAAGAATGTGTTTGCCTATGAGCTCCTTTACCGGACCGACACGGTCAATAAGGCCGGTGTGGTAGACGGAGACGCGGCAACGTCTTCTGTTGTGGCCAATGCCCTCATGTTGATCGGTTTGGATTCTTTAACTGAAGGTCGGCCCGCCTTTATCAACTTTACAAAAAACTTGATTAATGAAGACATTCCCACTATTTTTGACAGTGAAAATGTGGTGGTGGAAATTTTGGAAGACATAGTGCCCGACGACGACTTTATTGAAAAGTGTCGCCAACTCAAGGACGCAGGCTATACCCTGGCCCTGGATGATGTTGTCCTCCAGTACCCCCATGAAGAGTTGCTGCGGATGGTCGACATTATCAAAGTGGACTTCATGTTGACCAATGCCTCAGAGAGAAGACAGCTGATCCAGCGGTATGCCAATACGGGGGTCAAGTTCCTAGCGGAAAAAGTGGAAACCAACGAGCAGTTCCAAGAGGCGGTTGACGCTGGTTATACATATTTCCAAGGCTACTTTTTCTCAAAACCGGTGGTTCTTTCCCGGAAGGATATTAAGTCTTACGCCCACAACTATGTGCGGATTCTTTCCGAACTCAATAAGGACACGCCGGAGTATGAAAGCATTTCTCAAATTATCGAATATGACGTGGCCATGTCCTATAAGCTGCTACGTCTGATCAATTCAGCGGCCTTTTATACCAATAGTAAGATCACGTCCATCAAACATGCCCTTGTCATGCTTGGATTTAAAGAAATTAAAAAGTGGGTCTCCATTGTTATGCTCCGAGACATGGGGGCAGACAAACCAGACGAGATCCTCCGTGCCTGTTTAGTACGTGGCAAGATGGGGGAAGTCTTGTCCAAGTACTATGGCATGCGGGGACGAAAAGACGAATTTTTCCTATTAGGCGTCTTCTCCATGATTGACACCTTAATGGACATGACCATGGAAGATGCGCTCAAAGACCTACCCTTTGAGGAGGACGTCAAGCAAGCCCTAATGGGCCAGCCCAATGCCTTTTCTGAGATCCTTACCATTATTAAGGGATATGAAAAGGGTAACTGGGACTACTTGTTCCTAAAGGCCCAGGAAAAAGACCTGGGCATGAACGTGTATCCAGATGCCTATATTGAAGCCGTTCAATGGACGACCAATATATTTGAGGCCGAGGCGAAATCAGTGGAGTAAAGTTTGGAGATATAGATGGCATCAGATATTACCCAGTACAAATGCGATTGCAATGTCATCCATCAGGAAGTGGTGGACGAAGTGAGAGGCCGTCTGACGGACAAGGATGAGCTACAAGACTTAGCCGCCTTGTTTAAGGTATTGGGCGACCCCACCCGGGTGACCATTATCACGGTTCTACAAGGGGTTGAACTTTGTGTCTGTGACCTGGCCCACGTACTCAACATGACCCAGTCGGCAGTTTCCCACCAGTTGCGGGTCCTGAAACAAGCTCGCCTGGTCAAGAACCGCAGGGAGGGAAAGATTGTGTACTACACCTTGGACGACGAGCATATCAGTGCCATTTTGGATATGGGTCTAGACCACTTGCGACACGACTAGAAGTGAATAGTGTGAATAAGGGTGCTGACTTGGATCGACGACTGGAAAGGGTTGATCTGGGGGAGCTCCCTTTTTGATTGTATGGATGCTTAGCCTAAAAACGACCCTTGGTGTCCTTATGCCATTCAGTTGGCCTTGGATTTGCGGGCTATTTGCCCCAAGGGGGTTGTTAAAGAATTGTGAACAAGCCTTGTGGACTTGGGTCGAACATGGGTGAGGGTGTTGCAATTACAGGGTTTAGGTGGGGTTGTGTCAAGGTTAGCACTCTGTTTCAACGAGTGCTAAAACTCCTTGTATTGCCAGTGGATTTGTATTATGATATTGACTAGAAGCGGTACACATTGTACCCAAACCAAGGAAACCATCATACATAGCGTATGCCGGAAATAAGGAGGACGAAATTATGCTTAAGCCACTAGGCAAAAGAGTTGTTATTAAGCAGGTAAAAGCTGAAGAAAAGACCCAAAGTGGTATTTTCCTACCAACACAGGCCCAGGAAGCCCCTCAGGTTGCTGAAGTCATGGCCATTGGTACAGAAGAGCTGACAGTAAAAGTGGGTGACCGTGTGATCTTCCCTAAGTTTGCTGGTACAGAAGTAAAGTTCGAAGGGGACACCCTGATCATTATTGAAGAAGAAAAGCTACTGGCAATTGTAGAATAAGTCAAAGCGTAGCCTATTTCAGTTGGACGACATGTCCAGCATATCCGTGTACACATCAATGTCCCAGGACGTTGAGCAACCCTTTAAGGAGGAAGCAAAATGGCAAAAATCATTAAGTTCGGCGAAGAAGCACGCCGTGGCCTAGAGTCTGGTGTGAACCAGCTGGCAGATACAGTGAAAGTTACATTGGGTCCAAAGGGCCGTAATGTGATTCTAGATAAAAAATTCGGTTCTCCACTGATCACCAATGACGGTGTAACCATTGCCCGTGAAATTGAGCTGGAAGACCCGTTTGAAAACATGGGTGCCCAGCTGGTGAAGGAAGTAGCAACAAAGACAAATGATGTTGCCGGTGACGGTACAACTACAGCTACAGTATTGGCTCAGGCCATTGTAACAGAAGGTCTAAAGAACGTTGCTGCCGGTGCAAACCCAATGATCCTCAAGCACGGCATTGAAAAGGCTGTTGAAGTTGCAGTGGACCACCTAAAGGGTATTTCCAAGCAAATTGAAGACAAGGCTGACATTGCTGACGTTGCGTCCATTTCTGCTGCTAACAAGTCCGTTGGTACCCTGATTGCTGACGCCATGGAGCGTGTGGGCAAGGACGGCGTGATTACGGTTGAAGAGTCCAAGACCATGGCAACTGACCTGGAAGTTGTAGAAGGTATGCAGTTTGATCGTGGCTATGTGTCTCCTTACATGGTGTCTGACACAGACAAGATGGAAGCGGTTATGCATGACGCCTTTATCCTGATCACAGACAAGAAGATCACAAATATCCAGGACATCCTTCCAATTCTTGAAGCGATTGTTCAGCAAGGTTCTAAGCTACTACTTATCGCTGAAGACATTGATGGCGAAGCCCTGGCGACTCTTGTAGTGAATAAACTACGGGGTACATTCGAGTGTGTGGCTGTTAAGGCACCTGGCTTCGGTGACCGTCGTAAGGCTATGCTACAGGATATTGCTGTAGTTACTGGTGGTACGGTAATCACTGAAGAGCACGGTCTAAACCTTCAAACAGCGACAGTGGACATGCTGGGTCGTGCCAAGGCTGTTAAGATCGACAAGGACACAACAACAATCATCGACGGTATGGGTGCTGAAGAGGCAATCAAGGGCCGTGTGAATGAGATTAAGAACCAGATCGAGAACACAACATCTGAGTTCGATAAAGAAAAGCTTCAAGAGCGTCTAGCCAAGCTTTCTGGCGGCGTTGCAGTGATCAATGTAGGTGCTGCTACTGAAGTGGAAATGAAAGAAAAGAAACTTCGAATTGAAGATGCGCTCAACGCGACACGTGCAGCTGTTGAAGAGGGTATCGTTCAAGGTGGCGGTACGGCCATCGTTACAGCCATTCCAAAGGTAATTGCCATGGCTGAGACCCTAGCAGGTGATGAAAAGACAGGTGCCCTAATCATTGCAAGAGCAATGGAAGAACCCCTACGTCAGATCGCTAAGAATGCAGGCCGTGAAGGTTCTGTAGTGGTTGAGAAGATCAAGCACGCAGAAGCGGGTATCGGTTATGACGCACTGGCTGACGAGTACGTGGACATGATCAAGGCGGGTATCGTTGACCCAACGAAGGTAGAGCGTTCTGCCCTTCAAAATGCTGCGTCAATCTCTGCCATGTTCCTAACAACAGAGTCTGCAGTTGTGGACATGCCAGAAGAAAACCCACCGGCAATGCCTCCAATGGGTGGCGGTATGCCAGGGATGATGTAAGCTGGCACACCGTTTATACAAGTAATATCAATCATTTGGGCTGAATCCACAAGGTGAGCCTGAGATCGTAGACAAACTCCATTTTGTCTGCCGTATAAATGATTTTAAGAGACTTCTTCGGAAGTCTCTTTTTTATTTGTTGACACTTCCGCTACGTCATCGGCTATCATAAGACTAGAAGTACTTCTAAGAGAGGTTGATATGTTAATAAACGAACTTGCTGAACGATATGGCGTTTCTGTAAGAACGCTTCGGTATTATGAGGAAGTGGGCCTGATTTCTTCGGCCCGAAACGGGTCCAATGTGCGGGTCTATGGGGAAGACCAGGCCAGAGTGCTGGAGACCATACTGGTCTTCAAACGGCTCAATGTGGGCCTGGGGGACATCAAAAAGGTCCTAGAGGCGGATGATAGTGGATTTCTTCGAGCCCTTCTGTCTGACAAGCTGGGAAAGCTGGACAAAGAGCTTGTGGACCTCAAGTACACTAAAAGCCTGCTTCACTCTGTCCTCAATACCTTTGGGTCAGGAGATCTGTCCAAAAATAATATCGAGGCCTTCCTCAATGAGCAGCTCTTTATCAGCAAGGAGGACGAAAAATGGAGGCGGATCTTGGAAAACACGGACAAGTACATGATTGAAATCGGAGAAGGACTAATCCCCATTGCAGTGGCTGAAGGAGAAAACTCCCTCATTGGGGCCATTAAAGACCTAAAGGCAGACTTAAAGGACGTCCATGGGATAGAAATAGGAAAAATTCGCTTGAGAGACAATCCGGATGCCCTGGGAGACTACGAGTACCGGCTTGTCCTAGAAGGCAAGGTGGTCTGCCAGCATGAGGTGGACAAGGTGTCACAGGCCGCCCAAGTGGACCATGTGATTAGTAACTTGAAGACGGTGCTTTTGTAGAAGCTAAGAGGTCTTTCGCTCATACAGCCAGTCATTGGCAGACGACAGATAAATGGGATCATTCGGCTTATCCAAATGTGACACATTGGCAAACATCTGCGGGGTTTATTGGCAAATCCCTACTGAAAAAGAGGTTCTTTTGACATCCCACCAAACCTGTGATACCATCGGGTTGTGGCCAGTCCACAAGTGAATATGACGTGCACTAGGGGAGTCTATGTAGACTGAGAGCAAATTTGCGACCCTTTGAACCTGATCCGGCTCATACCGGCGTAGGAAAGTGCGAGATTGCAAACCAACCTCGTACTCAAGTGTACGGGGTTTTATTATTTGGAGGGAAAGTATGAAAAGAAGTCCAGTTCAGATGCTTGTTGAAGCAGGTATCATGATCGGTTTAGCCTATGTCCTAAACCTATTCAAAATCTATCAACTACCACAGGGTGGGTCTGTAACAGCAGGTTCCATGATCCCAATCCTTGTGTTTGCCCTACGTTGGGGTGTCAAGCCAGGCCTAATGGCTGGCCTAGCCTTTGGCCTTCTTCAAATGGCCATGGGCGGTTATGTGATCCACCCAGCCCAGGCGGCTCTTGACTATCCACTGGCATTTGCTGCCCTAGGTCTTGCTGGCCTGTTCAGCAAGCAGGTAGTCAACAATGTGAACACAGACGCTACAAAAGCTATCGTAAATGCAGTTATCGGTGTATCTCTAGCAGTTATTGTTCGTTTTGTATGCCACGTCCTATCCGGCGTGATCTTCTTCTCTGAGTACGCAGGAGAAATGAACCCATGGCTATACTCTGGCATTTACAATGGCAGCTTCCTATCGGTAGAGCTGATCCTTTCAGCTGTATTGATTGCCTTTGTAACTGTACCTGTTATGAAAGCGGTTAAGCCAGTAGCCCAGTAAGTTGTTTCTACAGTCTCAATCTTGCCGACTTTGTCGACAATCTAAAAGGTGTGATCCAAGAGGATCACACCTTTTTTATGTCTTTATAAGTCGCTTCATGCGAGCCAAATGAGCCTTCTATTCCCAGATGGGTTCCTACTTAATGGCATACTGGTTCCGCCCATTCCGCTTGGCCTGGACCAAGAGGGCAGAGGTCTCTTCCAAGACTTTTTCCTCGTCAAACTCCACGCCAAAGGGCATAATGCCAATGCTAATGGTGACAGGGACTTCTGTTTCTCCGAAGACAAACCCCGTTTCCACCCGGGTAATGGCCGTCTTGGCAAAGAGTTCTACCTTAGACCGGTCAATGTCCTTAAAGACCACCACATACTCGTCCCCGTTAATCCGGGTCACCTGGTTGTCCAGTTCCATTTCAGCCAGCACTTCTTGAATGCGGTTGGGGACACCAATGAGGACCTTGTCCCCAATGTCCCAGCCGAAGTCCTTGTTAATCCGGTCAAAGAAATCAATGTCAATGTCCAGCAAGTAGCCACCCTTTATGTCCCGTATGGCCTGCCGCAGTTGTTCTTGGTTCATGTTTTTACCGATCATCACATACCCTCCCCGGTGGAATGTATGGAGCTCAATGCGGGGAAAGGGTTCTATGTAGGCTGCTTCTTTTCTGTATTGACTGGGCCGCATACCAAATAGTTTCTCAAAGGCCCTGGAATATGTGGCCGTTGACTGAAAACCATAGGTTACAGCTATGTCCAATAAACGCCGGTCACTGGTGACCAGGTCCCGGGTAGATAAGGACAAACGGCGTTTGCGAATATACTCCTTCAAGGTCATATCCAGCAAACCAGAAAAAACAACATACAAGGTAGACTTGGACATAAAGGCCGCCTTGGCTACCATATCCAGGTCCACTTCCTCAAGCAAGTGCGCTTCCATACAATCAATCGCCTGTTGTACTTGTTGAATCAGCTGATGGTTCATCGGGTACCCCCTCCACGAGATCTCATATTCAGTATACGCCACAAGTCCCCAAGGCACATGACATTTTTTCCAAAGAAAAAACCGTCTCCACAAAAGTAGAAACGGTTGGGCGTATCTTATTGGGACCGGAGGTCAATGACAACTATTTCTGGTCGGTTAAAGATGCGCACCGGCGCAATGCTGTTGCCAAGCCCACGGGAAATCACTAAACAGGTGTCTCCCACCTGGTGGAGGCCCTCTGTGAACTCAGGGAAAAAGCCCTGGTTGGGCGCAATGACACCCCCGATAAAGGGCAGGCGAACCTGGCCGCCGTGGGCGTGACCGGCAAAGACCAAGTCAAAACCTTCGTAGAGGTGGTTGAGCTCTGGTCGGTGGGCTAAGAGGATGTTGAACTGGTCCCCATAGAGGGTGAAGGCCTGTCGGGTGGCAATGAAGTCGTTCATGCCTGTGCCCACTGGGTCTTCCAGGCCAAAGATCCGCAGGTCGGGGTATTTTTCTGGGGTCAGGGAGGTGCCGTCTACCACGTGGACCCCCAGGTCTACAAGTTTGTCTTTTACCTGGGCCCAAGTCCCTGCCCAGTGTTCGTGGTTACCGCTGACAAAATAGACAGGGGCTATGTCCACCAGTTGCTCCATGAGGGTAAGGCCAGCCTCTTCGTCATAATGGTTGGCGTCCATGAGGTCGCCAGAGAAGACAATGAGGTCTGGTTCCAGGCCAGCCACCTTGTCTGACAGGCTCTTTTGGCGGTTGCCATACCACTTGGACTGGAGGTCTGACAGGTGGACAATCCGGGTTCCGTCTAGGTCTGGGGAAACAGTCTTGGTTTGCACCGTGTGCCGGGTGACCATTAGGCCGTTGTTTTGCCACCAGAGCCAGGGGGGAATGATAATGATCAAGACCAAAAGGATCATGATCCATTTTTTACTTCTGTTCTTTTTTCGAGTCATGGGGAATCCTATCTATTTTAATCAGTTTTTGACGGTGTATATAAGGGAAACAGGCCCTTTGCACCCTGTAATCAAGGGCTATGAGAACTGCTTTCACTGCTATTGTACAGAATTTAGGGACCAGAGAGATTGCACAATAGTTACAATAATATTTCCATTTGTGTAACAAAGTGTGCTTGGTTTGGGGGAGTGATATACTGGGTGTGGTACATAATGGAAAAGGTGGTGGAGGATGAAGAAAAATCATGCATTGTTAATCGGAAACATTGCCCTTTTGGTGGGGGTTCTAATTTTAGTGGGCCATTATGCCATGTTGCCCCTGATCCAGAGTTTTGACATGCAGACAGGTTCTTGGCTGACCAACGCCATGGATTACGGTAAAAAGCCGACCATGGCCATGATCCGGTGGATTGCTATTGGTGTTATGGTCTATGGTGGGGGTCATTTGGCATATTTCTTCCGGGTGACCATGAAGGAAAAGGGCTCAAAAATTGGCTTTGGAAGCCAGAGGGACTAATTCCTAGGACGAACCAATAAATAAGAGCGATTGCCAGTTTTGACTGGGCAATCGCTCTTTATCGTTTTAAGAATGAAAGACTTGCTAGCCTCTTGTGGGGCCAGCTCGTCGCTAATACCTACTTATACTGAAGCAGGTAGAGCTTGTGGTAAAGTCCCTGCTTGGAAAGCAGTTCATTATGGGTACCCACTTCCATGACCCGGCCCTTGTGGAGGACCACGATCTTGTCAGCGTGCTGGATGGTCGACAGGCGGTGGGCAACAATAATGGTTGTCCGGCCCTCGATCAGCTTGGTAATGGCGTCCTGAATCCATTCCTCCGTCTCTGTGTCGATGTTGGATGTGGCTTCATCGAGAATAAGGATTTCTGGATCAAAGGCCAGGGCCCTGGCAAAGCTCAGGAGCTGACGCTGGCCGGCGGAGAAGGTTGCTCCCCGTTCGTAAACGGCTGCGTCTAGGCCTTCCGGAAGTTTGTCGATAAAGCGGTCTGCATTGACCGTTTCAATGACTTCCCGAAGACGTTCGTCGGTCAGTTTCTTGTTGAGCTCAATGTTGCCCCGAATGTCCCCTGTGAAGAGGAAGACGTCCTGGAGGACAATACCGATTCGCTGGCGGAGGGCTGCCAGGTCAATATCCTTAATGTCTGTGCCGTCCACCTTAATGCTACCCTTTTGAATGTCATAGAAGCGGCTGATCAGGCTCATGATGGTCGTTTTACCAGATCCAGTGGCACCAACAAAGGCAACGGTTTCACCGGGCTTAATGTCGAAGTTAACGTCCTTGAGGACCCACTCGTCGTCGTTGTAGCTGAAACTTACATTTTCAAAGGAAATGCCACCCTGGAGCTTTTCAGGCTTGGCTGCATTGTCCTTGTTTTCAATCTCCTCATGGGTGTCATAGAGCATGAAAATCCGCTCACTTGAGGCCATGGCACTTTGGAGGATATTGAATTTTTCCGACAAGTCAAAGATAGGGCGGAAGAACTGCTGGGTGTAGTCCACAAAGGCTACCAAGACACCCAATTCAATGGCCCCCTGGATGGCTCTGCCGCCACCATACCATATGATCAAGGCCAGGGTAATGGCATAAATGATGTTCATGGTCGGTCTAAAGACGGCAAAGACCATGGTTTCCCGTAGGGAGGAGTCCATGTGGTCCTTGTTGATGTCGTCAAAGTGGTTATAAATGGCCTCTTCCCGTTTGAACATTTGGATGATCTTCATACCGGAAATGTACTCCGATAGGGAAGCGTTAATCCGGGCTAGCTTGACCTTCACCTGCCGGTGGGCGTCTCTGGCCTTGAGGCGGAAAATGTAGGCTGCAATTAGAATAACTGGTACTGTGGACAGGGCCACAACAGCCAGTCTAGCATTCATCTGGAACATAATGACCACTGTACCCACCAGAAGGAAGATATCCTTAAAGGCGTTGATGAGTACGTTGGTGAACATTTCCGAAATGTTGTTCATGTCATTGGTCACCCGGGTAACCAGTCGACCCACTGGGTTCTTGTCAAAGAAGGACAAGGACTGGCGCTGGAGGTGTTTAAACATGTCCTGGCGCATGAGGTAGACCTGCTTTTGACCAATATAGGTCAAGAGTAAAGACTGGCCATAGTTCATGGCAAAACCCGTGAAAAGGATAATGACATAAATGGATACCATGTTGAGGATGCCCCGTTTGTCGTCAGTCCTAAAGGGTTCATATTCCTCTTGGGTCATGGGGGTAGCCGTATAGGAAGCCGTTCGGCCGTCCTCGTAGACCGCAGTCAGGGTATTGTCTGCCACCAAACGGTCGGCATTGACTTCCACTTCTGCAGCGTCCGCTATGGGGGCGTTGAGCATGAAGGTCTGGCCCTCATGGATGTATAGCTGACGGGCTGGAAGACCCTCGTGGTCAAAGTTCTTTTGTTCGCGGGTATAGTACTGGCCCTGCCACTCAACGGTTTTGATCTCCTGGCCCGCAGAACTATTGGGGGTCATGGGTTTCTCGTCGGTGACATAAAGGGGCTGGTCCCACCCGTTGACATAATCATCGATTACCAGTTTGATCATGTAGGGTTTCACCAGGTCCACTGCTGTGATCATGACCAGGAGTAGGACACTGATCAAGAGGAGTGGAATAAAGGGTTTGGTGTATTTAAAGAGTCGCTTAAAGAGGTAGAGGTCAAACGACTTTTCTATTTGTTCTTCTTCATGAAAGTTATTTTCCATTATCGCGCCTCCTCCATGATGAATTCTTCAAGCTGTTGTTTGTCGTGGAGTTCTTTATAGAGTCCGTCTTGGTCCACCAACATACCGTGGGTGCCCGACTGGATGATCTTGCCCTCGTCCAGGACTAGAATATGGTCTGCGTCCCGTACGGTGGAAATTCGGTGGGCAACAATGATAGCTGTTCGGCCAACCATTTGCTCCTTCAAGTGATCCAGGATCTTTTCCTCGGTCTTGGTGTCAACCGCCGACAGGGAGTCGTCCAGAACCAGTATACTTGGGTCCTTTATTAGGGCTCTAGCAATAGAAACCCGCTGCTTCTGGCCACCGGACATGTTGACGCCCCGTTCACCAAGGAGGGTTTCAAAACCGCCTGCAAAGTCCTCTATCTCTTTTCGAATACTGGCCACTTCCGCATAATTTTTCACGGTGTCCATGGATGCCTCGTCTACACCAAAGCGAATGTTGTCTGCAATGGGCTGGGAAAAGAGGTAGTTGTCCTGGGGAACCACACCGATGTTGTTCCGCAGGTCCTTTAAAGTAATAGACTGAAGAGGCCGGTCGCCAATGCGTATCTCACCGGAGGTGGTGTCATACATTCTCAGGAGCAGGTTAAGAAGGGTCGTTTTACCAGAACCCGTCCGTCCGACGATGGCCAGGGTTTGGCCCTCCTGAAGGGTAAAGTTCAACTTGTCCAGGGCAGGAACTTCTGCACCCGGATAGGTGAAAGTCACGTCGTCAAAGGTAATGGACCACTGGCTTGGAGGTGTTTTGTCCACGTCGTCAGCGTCCACGATTTCAGGTTCTGTGTCCAGAACTTCAGCAATCCGGCCCAGGGAAACAAAGCCCCTCTGCATGACATTGACCACCCAGCCGATGGCCATCATAGGCCAGGTCAGGAGTCCAATGTAGGTGATGAAGGTAACAAACTGTCCCAGAGACAGGGTCCCGTCAATAACCATGTTGCCACCTACCGACAGGGTCACCAGGAGGCTGACAGAGGCCACAAGGCCAACCAAAGGAAACATGAGGCCCCAAATGCGAATAAGGGACATGTTCTTTTTCAGGTTGTCGTCATTGGCTTCTTCAAACTTGGCCAGCTCTGACTCTTCCTGAACGAAGGACTTGACAATCCGAATGCCGGAGAAGGTTTCTTGCACCTTGTCCGTCAGCGTACCGAAGGCTTCCTGTACTTTTTGGAAGCGATTTCGCATACGGAAACCCAGGAACATGACAGAAACTGCAATGATCGGCATGGGTAAAAAGGCCATGAGGGTCAGACCCAGGTCAATGGACGTGATCATGGTTGTCAGGGTCATGAGGGTCAAGAAGACCGCGTCCACGATCAGGATAATGCCCATACCAAAGGCCATACGAACGGAGTTGAGGTCGTTGGTGGCCAGGGCCATGAGGTCGCCGGTTTTGTGGGTGTTAAAGAAGTTGGCTGACAGGAGCTCCAAGTGACCAAAGAGCTTGGCCCGTAACCAGGCTTCCAACTTTTTCGACGATCCGATGATCAGCACTCTCCATGAGAAGCGTCCAATTGCAACGCCACCTGCTGTAAGGAGTATGAAAAAGATATAACGCCAAATCCCGGCGGGATCAAGCGCACTGTTCATAACGTCATCAGTTAAATTACCGATCAGCCACGGGGTCACCAGCTGGAGACCGTCAATGGCGATCAAGATGAAGATGCCCACAATATATCTGAATTTGTGTTCCTTCAGAAAGAGCAAGACATGTTTGATGTTTTTCACTGTTTTCCTCCCAATTTTTCTCTGCACTTAGTTTACCATATATAAGAAGAAAAAGTCCTTCGGTTGTCGAAACTTTATAAAGCCTTTATACTTATATGGAACAAGAAATGAGAATTTTACTTTGGTAAGAACCTAGGACCTGCCTTTGGAAGATGCGCCTTGGCAGAGGTTTTTGGTCACCGGACATTTGGACAAAAACACGAACATATCCAATTTGCGCTAATTAAAATTTCGTCATTTCTCATTTAACTTAGTTAAATTGGTTGACACCCTCTAAAAGATTTGTTATCTTGTTAAAAATTGAATTGCAACACGACGCTCATATAATCGCGATAATATGGTTCGCGAGTCTCTACTGGATCACCGTAAACGGTCCTTCTCTATGGGTGGAAATTCGCTGTAGAATGCTGTCTTGACACGCATACCTGCATGAATTTTCCCTATAGAAATGGTGAAAATTTGTGCAGGTTTTTTGTTTGTATAAAGGGCCCATTTCTATGGACGGGACTTCATGTGCCTGTGACTTTCCAGAGCGTCTGTGATCAATCAGGGTACTGTGTATGAGGGAGGAAACAAAACATGGAGGACAAGATTCTCAAAGAGGGATATACGTACGATGACGTACTACTGGTTCCACAACGTTCGGATATATTACCAAACGAAGTGAGCCTAAAGACACAGCTAACGAAGAAAATTTCTCTTAATGTTCCAATCGTCAGCGCAGGCATGGACACCGTAACGGAAGCCAAGATGGCCATTGCCATGGCCCGTGAAGGTGGCATGGGTATTATTCACAAGAATATGTCCATCGAAAAACAAGCACTTGAGGTCGACAAGGTCAAGCGATGTGAGCACGGGGTTATTGTAGATCCCTTCTACCTGACACCAGACGAAAAAGTGGGATCAGCCCTTGAGCTAATGTCTCGCTACCGCATTTCCGGTGTACCCATTGTCGATGAAAATAAAAAGCTGGTTGGCATTATCACCAACCGTGACATCCGTTTTGAGGGTGACCCTGATAAATACATCCACGAAATCATGACCAAGGATAACCTGGTAACTGCCATGGAAGGGACAACCCTGGAAGAAGCAGAGCAGATCCTTCGTCAGCACAAAATTGAAAAGCTACCTTTGGTGGACCAGAGTGGTCTGCTGAAAGGTTTGATTACCATAAAAGATATTGAAAAAGTGATCATCTATCCAAACCGTGCAACAGACAGCCAAGGCCGTTTGCTTGCCGGTGCAGCGGTAGGCATTGGTTCAGACATGATGGACCGGGTTGACGCCCTAGTCAAGGCTGGCGTTGATGTCATTGGCCTAGACTCTGCCCATGGTCACTCTACCAACATTATTAACGCAGTTCGCACCATTAAAGAAAAGTATCCTGAACTGGACGTCATTGCAGGTAACGTGGCAACGGCCAAGGCGACGGAAGACTTGATCGAAGCGGGTGCAGATTGTATTAAGGTAGGTATTGGTCCTGGTTCTATCTGTACAACCCGTGTGGTTGCAGGGGTAGGCGTACCTCAGCTGACAGCTGTTTACGACTGTGCCAAGGCTGCTAAGGCCCACGGTATCCCAGTGATTGCCGATGGTGGTATTAAGATTTCAGGCGATATTCCAAAGGCCATTGCCGCTGGTGCGCATCTGGTTATGTTGGGTTCTCTGTTCGCAGGAACAGAAGAGTCTCCAGGTGAAATTGTTATGTATCAGGGCAGAAGCTTTAAGACCTATAGAGGCATGGGTTCTGAAGGGGCCATGTCCGCAGGTTCCGGCGACCGTTACTTCCAAAATGACACAAAGAAATTTGTGCCTGAGGGTGTTGAGGGCCGTGTACCTTACCGGGGTCTAATGAAAGACATGATTTATCAGCTCCTTGGCGGACTACGGTCTGGCATGGGCTACTGTGGCACAGGGTCCATTCCTGAGCTCCAGGAAAATGCACGCTTTGTACGCATTACCGGCGCTGGTCTTCGTGAGTCCCATCCCCACGATATCCAGATCACCAAAGAGCCACCAAACTACAGCGTGCAAAACAAATAGCTATGATCTATGGCCACCGTTCCTCCCCGTTCGGTGACCATAGTTTCTGGGAAACACTATAGGAGATAAGGAGAGAAGGAATATACTTCGTCCATTCTGCCGGGCAACCGGCCATTCGTCCATTCAAGAAATGTATTCCTTCTTTCCTCCTTATTTTCCACAGGGCTTCCCAATAATTTGTCCACCAAATGCGGACCTTCATTCTTATGTAGCGTGAGGGCTTCGCATTTCTTACGTCAAAGAAGAAACGACACCATGGGTTATCATGGCTGAAATAGAAAAAGAAATTGGGTTAGCGGTAAAGTATGTGACGGGTTCCCGTAGAGTCATTGACTCACTTCAAGGAGGTTGCCATGCAGGCAAGAGAGACCATTATGATCGTTGATTTCGGCGGTCAGTACAATCAGTTGATTGCAAGACGTGTTCGAGAAAATAAAGTATACTCAGAAGTTGTTTCCTGGAAAAAGGCAGTCACACGTGCCAAGGAAATGAAGGCGGAAGGCGTATTGAAGGGGATTATCTTCACGGGCGGTCCAAACTCCGTTTACGCTGAAGGTGCACCAAGCCTGGATAAAGAAATTTTTGAACTGGACATTCCGGTCCTAGGCATTTGCTACGGCATGCAGCTCATGTCCCACGTTCTTGGTGGCAAGGTTGACCGTGCAGAGACTAGAGAATACGGCAAGATCCAACTTTCCGTAAAAGACCATACCACTCTATTTAAAGATATTGACTCCAACGATACTTGCTGGATGAGCCACAACGACTACGTTGCTGAGATTCCTGCAGGCTTTAAGATGATTGCAGACACGGAAACTTGCCCTTATGCAGCCATTGAAAATACAGAAAAGAAACTCTACGGCGTTCAGTTCCACGCTGAAGTAGAGCACACCCCATTCGGTCGTCAAATGATCAAAAACTACCTTTATGAGGTATGTGGTTGTGCAGGCGACTGGGACATGGGTGACTATGCTGAGCAGGCCATTGCTGCTATTCGTGAGAAGGTAGGCGACAAGAAGGTTCTTTGTGCCCTGTCCGGTGGTGTAGACTCCTCCGTAGCAGCGGTTATGGTTCACCGTGCCATTGGGGACCAGCTGACGTGTATTTTTGTAGACCACGGTCTACTTCGTAAAAATGAAGGGGATGAAGTTGAAGGCGTATTCGGCAAGGACTTTGGCCTAAACTTCATTCGTGTAAATTGCCAGGACCGTTTCCTAGGCAAGCTGGCGGGTGTGTCTGACCCAGAGAAGAAGCGTAAGATCATTGGTGAAGAGTTTATCCGTGTATTTGAAGAAGAAGCGGGCAAGCTAGAGGGTATTGAGTACCTGGTTCAGGGTACAGTTTACCCAGACGTTATCGAGTCCGGTACAGACACGGCAGAAATCATTAAGTCCCACCATAATGTAGGTGGTCTACCAGAAGACATGCAGTTCGACCTAATCGAGCCCCTACGAGACCTCTTCAAGGACGAGGTACGTGCAGTAGGTGAAGCCCTAGGCATTCCAGAGAAGATCGTATGGCGTCAGCCTTTCCCAGGACCGGGCCTAGCCATTCGTATTATGGGTGAAATTACTGAAGAAGGCCTCTTCCTAGTCCGCGAGTCCGACGCCATTTTCCGCGAGGAAATCCGCAAGGCTGGCCTGGAAAGAGACATCTGGCAGTACTTCACAACCCTACCTAACGTACGCTCTGTAGGCGTTATGGGTGATGAAAGAACTTACAGCCATGCCATTGGTATTCGTGCTGTAACGTCCATCGACGGGATGACCAGCGACTGGGCTAGAATTCCTTATGAGGTAATGGATAAGATTTCGTCCCGTATAGTGAATGAGGTTCCAAATGTGAACCGGATTTTGTATGATGTGACTTCTAAGCCGCCTTCAACTATTGAGTGGGAATAGAAACAATAAACCCTACAAGTCTTGGATTACCTTGGTTTGCAGGGTTCCTTTTTTACTGATGATACAGGTATGATACGTTTTCTTTTTTCGCTTATATTTGAAAATTCCCTTGATTCAGTTCTTGTAAACGTTCTGCAACTTCACCATGCTTATTCGGGTATAAATGGGAGTATGTTTGTAAGGTAGTTTCTATGTTTTCATGCCCCAATCTTTCTGAAATCAACAAAGGTGAAAAATTCATTTCAATTAGAAGCGATGCATGTGAATGACGAAGGTCATGAACACGTATTCTCCGAATTCCTGATTTTTTACATATACGTACAAGGTGTGAGTTGATTGTTGAGCGGTAAAAAGGGAAAAGTCATCCTTTGAAGTGATACCATATAATGTTGATGAATGTTTTTTTACCATATCACAAAGGAAAGTTGGTATTGTAATTATGCGTTTTGACTTTGGTGTTTTAGGTTCAAGTATCAAATCTTCTTTGTTTACTTTAGCATAATTTTTATTGATTGATACTGTCTTAGCATCAAAATCGAAGTCGTTAAGGGTTAAGGCTAAACATTCACCTATCCTTATACCAGTCCAAAAAAGAAGCTCATAGATTACAGAATATGCTGGATTATCAGAATGTGTGACAAAATGATTAAATTCATCAACAGTCCAAAAGTTAACCTTATCAGCATTTTTCTTACCCATTGAACCTGCTATTCTAGCTGGATTACTCTGTAGTTTGTAATACTTCATTGCGTAGTTGAAAATTGCCGATACTTGATTATTTACTGTTTTCAAGTATGTTTGTGAATATCCTCTTTTGTCGGATAATAACTCATTTTGCCAACGTCTTATAGTTGCTGGTTCTATGGAGCTTATTTGCATATCTTTAAAAAAAGGAAGAACCTTTGTATTGATTACAAAGCACTTATTTTCATAAGTTGTTGGTTTTAATCTTGTTTTGCAATCTTCCATGTATAGATTGACAAGTGTTTCAAACTTCATTTCTGGATTAGCCTGTGACTTTTCAAGAAATTCTCGCTCAAAGGATTTTGCTTCCCTTTGCGTCTTGAAACCTCTTTTAAGTTTTTGTTTCTTTGTTCCAGTCCAATCGGTATAGTTAAACTTCGCATACCAAGTTCCGCGTTCTTTATCTTTATAAATTGGCATATCATATTCCTTTCATCTATGTTTGCATTGTTAATATACTATTTGCAGAACAGATAAAAAGGGTGATATAATAGAACTTGCGAAGAGGTATTATACCACAGACTTCTGTCTGCATAGTATCTTTTTAATAACTGCTTGTGTTCCAGCACAGGCAGTTATTTTTTTTGATTTAGTTTGAATAACTGGTAAGATAGAAAATCTTTTAGTTCAGTTTTCAATTCTAATAGTTCATTATGAGTTATCTCGTAATATGCTCCATCAGCCGATTTTATCTTGATTTTTTTATCGGCTTTTTCATCATTTGTTGGTAAACACTCATAGCCTAGTGTTTGCAAAAGTTTTAGAAATGGATCCTTAATGGATTCTACAGCTGTTAGATTAAGAAGCTCATTTGCAGAGACTCCATATAGTTTTGACAATGCCTTGACTGTTTCGATAGGAATATTTGGGATAGCTCCTGTTTCATATCTTTGGATAGTTGTCTTGTTTACTCCTATTACTTTAGCGACATTATCAAGTGTCATATTGTTCATCTGCCTATATGTTTTAAGCTTGTCATGAATTGTTTTGATTATATCACCTCCCTCAATTAAATATATCATAATGTTGCTTAAATGGCAAATCAAACAACGATTGTTGCGCAAAACGAAATCGCTAGTAAAATTTTTCATCAAAATATTTTTTGCTTATTTTGCCCTTAATCACTATATATCCTTTAGATTGTAACTCCCGATTTAATGCCCTGATAATTCGATAAGCAGAAGATGAGGAGATTCCAAGGATAGTGGCAACTTCTGTTGCTGAATAAAAGGGAGTTATATTCGTTTTCATTGTTTAGTCACCTTACTTTCTTAGTATATCTACAAGTTCGCAAAAATACTCTTGCTCAAGCTCTACAAATTCTTTACTAGGAAACTCATATCGCTCACAAGATGTTTTGATTGAAATGTTGAATACTGCATTTGTTCTGTTTGCTTGGTAAATCCATTCATTTTTTCTTATGCAATATTCCTCTATATTTGATGCTTTTGGGTATGTTGGGTATGAATTTTTGTGACTTTTGGCTATATTAAATTTTTGTTCTTTTGATATCATATTAATTACTCCTTTCGATGTAATCTCTTAATTCAAATAATTTATATTTGTTAATATCATCGAAGTACATAACTTGATGTATTCGACGAAGAAATGCTTTCCATGTCTCAGGTGCTTCCTTTTGAATGGCTCTGTACTGTAAGGTTAAGTCTATGTTTGATGTAATAAAAACTTTACTAAAGCAAGCAACTTTATTCATATATCTACAGGGTAGTTCTAGTGGATAAATATCGAGGTAGTTGAGCATTTCGTGTATTTTGAAACTGGAGTTAAACTCCTCAAATACGATGATGTCTTGTCCAGCATAGGAGTCAAAACATCCTTTTGAGTAGTGGGTTACTCTATAAACGTTTTCAAATCCGTATTTATTCATGATGTGACTTGTTTTACCTGCACCTGCTTTTCCCCAGATGTATACTACTTCGAGTTTTCTAATTAAACTTTTGAATTCTTGATTTCTGATTCTTTGTCTTACTTTTTCCAATGTATCAATTTGCAAAATATATGTTGGGTTTTCTTCGAAAATTTCATAGTCTGTCATCCCATCTTTTATCATGTCGTACAGGTCATTTAAATCATTTCTACTACCTTGCCTTTCAATTGGTATCACACCATATTCTTCTTCAGTTCCAGCGATTTTAGTATTTCCTTTTTCTTTCTCATACTTTCCTTGCTTAAAAACATAGTCTCTATTCTGCTCTGAAGTTCCTCTCGCCATTTCTATATGTGCTACAGGAAACCTGTTCTTGATTGTGCTAAATCTTACCCCAGATTTACAAGCTAAGTATACATGGGTATGATGAGTCTTTTGTTTACCTCCTATTTCGTCACTCATACAGTAATAAACACAGGATTTTATTTTCTTGATTTCTGCTATAATACGTTTGTGATCATACTCCTTATCTAGTGGATTATTTATTGTTATGAGCCATTTTCGTGACTGTGAGTTTTTAGCGATAGTTTTTCCTCCTTTCGTGTCGCATAGTCGAAAACGTTGAAAATTCAATTGTAAGTAGTGTTTGCGACAGATGTTGCATAGGGTAATACTATGCCTATGCAACTGTGAATGCTTCGCATTCATAATAGTCAGCACCTACCACTTCGTTAGTGCTGACTATGAATTATTTACGATATTTCTTATACTATCATGTAGTTTGTTTATGTTCCTTATAGTAGGTACAATGATGGATTCTAGACTGCTTCCATTTTGAATAATGTAACCTGTCCCTTGTTTCCGGTCTGGTTTTATATGTTCCTTAAAGGAATGAAATAGCATATTTTTGGATTCTTCACTTAAGTTTCCAAGTCCAACTACTAAATTGAAATTATCACGTGCAGAACTAAAATATTGAGCATCAGCACGTTGCTGACTTAGTATGACATGTACATTAAATGAACGACCCAACATTAATAATGTTGCTAACTTCTTCTTTTCTTCTTCGACTTTTTTCTTCTCTTGACTATTACAATAACTTGCCCATTCATCGAAAAAAAGCACTAAAGCATTTCTTGAGTTATCTTCATTTTTTTGCCTTTTACGAAAGTTGGAATAGAACTGATTGAATCCGTCAATACAATTATCATATCTAAAAAAATTAGGACATTTACCTAGGAACTGAAAATCGTCATCACCTTTAAAATCACATACTGTAAGCTCTGTATCAGGTAGGTACAATGATATTTTTCCTAATAAGAACTTACTAAAGTATGTTTTTCCGCTTCCAGTTGAGCCAATTATTACAATATGAGGAGCTTTATCTGGATTCCATTTTATCGGTTTCTTTACACCATATGAAAGATACTCATTGTTATAAGCTATTGATATTTCACTCATTTAGAAGTCCTTATCTACAACAATGTTTGATTTACGTTCCAGTTCAAGCTGTCGTGCTATTAGTCGGTTGTTAACTAACTTGCAATATCTTTCGCTAACCCAAACGACATCTAGATAAAGATATCTTCCAAAATCATGTACCTCATCAATCATCAGTATTGGATATATATGACCTTCGTAAATATATATATTCTGATTTATACCAGGAAAGTCAAAAGAGTTGAGTTTTTGGGTAATTTTGATTTGGAGTATTTCTTTAACTTCTATAGGGTCTATTTCACCATTCTTTAAAACTATGAACTGATTGATAAAATAATTTTTCTTCTTTTGATTTCTTTCAGGTAGGTCAAGGTCTTCAACGCGTTTAGGTTTTTCGATTTTTAGAATTTCAGAAGTATCCTTAATAGTTAGATATATCATATTTCGTGTTAAGTTGTATTTGTTTTCTAAAAAAGTACGTTCTGATACTTCAGCCATATATCGGATTTTTTCTTCTTCCTGTTGCCTCAACTCTACATTTTTTTTGTTCCTATCAGTTATCCAAATGATAATAAATAACAATGCACCTAGGATTAACATCACTATTTCAATATTGTTAATAACAAATGATGCAATAGTTTTTATCCCAAGAATAATAATAACTAGAGCAATTGCAGTTGCAATTACTCCTGTTACTACCATTACAGTTAATTGAGCATATTTTTTATCATCGAATAACTTTCTTAAAAAGGTGATAATGCTCATAGCTACGTCATCACCTCGATTCCTGATGCAGTCGCTGTAAACATGACGTCTTTTGAAGAGTTCTGATAAAATCTACCTGCAAAATCAGTTAGTGTCACTTCAACACTTCCTCCAAGACTTTCGAGTTCATCATTTGTAATTAATGGTTTTTTGCTATTTACCTTTACAACGAATTGGCAATATTTGTTGTTGGGAGCAATCAGCTCATAAGCATACCCAGATACCTCGTCAGTTCGCTTACCATCTACAAAGACTTTAACTTCTCTTATGTTGATTAAAATTATCTTTCCGTTTTTTGTTATCATATCCTCGGTTATTGTAACTTGGTTTAATTTGATCATTGTTCATCTCCTTCACTATAGTCTTAATAGTTTCCTTTAATGCCGTCTGTAATATTGTTTTTAAAATTGTAATCACCTCCTTGTTCTGGCCAGTTAATATTGAATTCATATATTATTATAGATATAATTAAATGGTTACGGTATGTATCAATCTTTTGTATTTATATTGATGAATACATTGACTTATGGGAGGGGATGTTTTGAAACAGAATAACGATTTTAATAATTTAGATTTCCAAGAAGTTAGAATGAAAAAGATTAAGTTTGAAGTGAAAAGATATATGGCTGAGAATAATGTATCCAATATGAACAAAGTTATCGACTATTTAACAACTACTACAGGTTATAAAGAAAGTGTTATTCATGATTCAATTTATAGAAAGGGTAAACAATTAACAGGGAGATACCTTGCAAAGCTCGAAGAAGCACTAGGTTTAGAAAAGGGAGAGTTGATTTTATTTAATGAAGATTTAGATATTATGAATCCATTACATGAGATAAAAAGAGATATCTCTATTGTCTTTAACACATTGGAGTTAATTGATGCTTTATATTTAGTAGAGTATTTTGATTGTTTCATGAAAATGAGTGGTGAGACGTTTGATTTATTAATGGACTTAAGTGAATTAGATAATAAAGACAGGTCTCAGTTTTATAAGAAATTTCTTGAACTTCAACCTCCTATTAGAATGGATATGTATAATGTACACGCTTGTCAAGACACGAAATTCAAGTTCAGTAGTTATGAACTC
>CAYFHQ010000050.1:0-25817 GCA_964342805.1 uncultured Peptostreptococcaceae bacterium
TTGCTATGATTTTTATTTTCTAAAGTTGAAAGTTGAATTATGCAATTTCCTCAATTATCTGGACACGGCCTATCCCTATCACCTGGGGGCGTCAGAGTCCTTTTTGGGTTCCCACGTCCTCAAGGACGGCTACCGGGAAAAGGTCAATATCGCCACCAAATTACCCTGCTTCTCGATAAACAAGACGGAGTCCATGGAGGAGATCTTCAACAAGCAACTGGAAAAACTCCAGGTGGACTACATAGACTACTACCTGCTCCATGCCCTGGACCTACTCACCTGGGAGAAAATGGTGGACCTCGGAGTCATTGCATTTATGGACAAAATCCAAAAGGAGGGCAAGGTCCGTCACATGGGCTTCTCCTTCCATGGCCAGCGGGAAGACTTTAAGGTCATCGTGGACGGCTACGACTGGGCGTTCGCCCAAGTCCAGTACAACCTCATTGACGAGCACTTTCAAGCAGGGATTGAGGGGATCGAGTATGCCTCCAGCAAGGGAATGGGGATCATTGTCATGGAACCCTTAAGGGGAGGCTCTCTAGTGGGCAAGCTACCCACAGAGGTTCAAAAAATCTATGACGCAGCACCCGTCCAGCGGTCTGCAGCTGACTGGGCCCTCCGCTGGATCTGGAACAACCCCCACGTGACCCTAATCCTGTCTGGGATGAATGACGATGCGCACATTAGGGAAAACATTGCCGTCGCTACAGACAGCTTGCCCCAGGGCCTGTCGGATGAGGAGTTAGGCCTGCTCAATGAGGTGAAAGACACCTACAACCGTCTCCTGCAGGTGGGCTGTACCGGCTGTGCCTACTGCATGCCCTGTCCCGCAGGTATTGACATTCCAGCGGCCTTTAAAAACCTCAACAACTATCACATGTTCTCCAAAATGGAGGCTCGCATGTACCACATGGCCTATTTGGGCATTCAAACCAAGGACAAAAAGGCCCACTGGACCAGCACATGCATTGACTGTGGCAAGTGTGAAAAACACTGTCCCCAGCACATCGAGATCCGCAAGGAGTTCAAACATGTCCAAGAACATTTAGAAGGCCCAGTCACAAGAGCAGTGGCTGCGGTGGTGAGAAGGGTACGGCCATAGCGCATCTTTTGGGCAAAAAGTGTATACTAGTAGAAAACCGTGAAAGCGAGTCCGACCATGTACGAAGCATTTTTGTCCTTAAAAGCAGAAAAACAGAAGACGATTATCAACGCAGCAATGACTGAATTTGTGAAAGGTGGCTATGAAAAGGCCTCTATCAATGATATCGTGACCGCGGCGGGTATCTCCAAGGGATCCATTTTTTATTACTTTAAAAACAAGAAGTACCTCTTCCTCTACCTCTTTCAATATGGGGAGGAGCTGATTGAAGAAGAGTTTTGCAGGGTCTTGCAGATGGGGGAAAGAGACCTCCTGAGCCGCATTGGGAACATGATGCACGGCAACGTCTTTTTGCTCAATACCCATCCCCTGGTCTTTGAGTTTGTCCGCATAGCCAAGCAGGAGAAAAGCGAGGCGGTGGCCAGCGAAATCACTCGGATCAAAGACGCCTCCATGGAGGGCCTCCAGGCCAAGCTCATGTCTGACATAGACGAAAGCCTCTTTAAGGATGCCGTCAATGTTCACCAGGCCATTTTTGTCATTACTGCAACCCTGGAAAAGCTGGTCAACCAATTTATCATTGACGAGGCTTACAGCATGGAGGAAGTGGAGGACCAGACCCAAAACTACCTAGACTTTTTCCGGTCCGTCTTCTACAAAGAAACAGAATGAACCATACACCTGTAATAAACCATGAGCAAGTCCATTAACACCTCGATTGGGAAACAGTCGAGGTGTTTTTTATGTGGCGACCAGACAGACTTGTACCTTGCTACAGATAGTTGCAAAAAGTGTAAATAAACCTGAAAAGTGGGTATAGACTACATGATTACATTCTTTTATCGGGAGGACGTCATGGTAACGGAGTCATACACCCGCAAGGTAGAATTTGAAAAAGTCATTGTGGATATTTCCAATCGATTCATACAAATGGGCAATAACATAGCAGATCCTATTTCCTATGCCCTGGAACAGATTGGCCTCTTTACCCAGGCGGACCGGGCCTATGTTTTTGAGTTTTCAAAAGACATGAAAACTGTGAGTAATGCCTACGAATGGTGTAGGCCAGGTGTCCAGTCCTTTAAGGAAAAAATGCATGACATTCCAACCAGCAAGTTCCCCTGGTGGATGGCCCAAATCGTCCAGTGTGACCATATGATGATTGGGTCTGTGGATGACCTTCCTGAGGAGGCACAGCCCGAAAAAATGCTCATTAAGAGCCTCCACGCCTTGTCCATGGTAATCATTCCCGTCTGGTCCAAGCGGGTCCTCAAGGGTTTTATTGGCCTGACAGATACCCACAAAACCCATGGTTTCAACACCGAGGACATGAACCACCTCCAACTCATAGCGGGCATGTTGGGCCATGGCTACACCCATAAGGACCACGACGACCAAATTGAAGACAAGAACCGACAACTGGAAAAGCAACTCAAAGAACTCAAACTTTTGGAGATGCGCCTTGTCCAACATGAAAAGATGGCTGCCATTGGTCAGCTTGCCGCTGGCTTGGCCCATGAAATCAATAATCCTTTGAGCTTTGTGGCCAGTAATTTTGACCACTTAATAGAAACTCTGGAGTCCATGCGACCCATTTACCTATACCTTCATGAACTCCTGGACTCAGAAACCATGGACGCTAGGCAGGTTCAGGCCCTCCATACACAGCTCCTTAAGGAGTGGCGTAAGGGCAAACCAGACTACCTCAACCAGGAGCTACCCTTCCTTGTGGACGAGTCCAAACGGGGTTTAGCTAGGATCAGCGATATCGTCATGAACCTCCGTCAGTTTTCCAACGAGCAACCGGAGATTTCGGGCTTGATCGACTTACGAGACCTGGTCACAGACTCCATTCAACTCATGGGTTCCGCCCGCAGTGACCACTATGACATAAAGACACACTTTGAGGACCATGCAATAATCAAGGGCAACCTCAGTGACCTGGGCCAGGCCTTTATCAATATTATGGAGAATGCAATGGACGCCATCGACGTGGCTTGTCCCGACCAGGGGCTGGTGGATATTTCTGTTGCTCAGGAGGGCAATCGGGTGGTTTGCCGGATAGAGGATAATGGTGTGGGGATCGACCAGGACCAGATGGAGCAAATCTTTGACCCCTTCTTTACCACCAAGGAAGTGGGCCAGGGGACGGGCCTGGGTCTGAGTATTGCCTATGACAGTATTGTCAATAAACATCACGGTGAGATCATGGTAGAGCAAGGAAGCCAGGGGGGAGCTGCCTTTATTCTGTCCTTTCCCCGTCCATAGAGCGTGCGAAAGGGAAATAAATCTTGAATTTTGGAGGAGAAACCTCGGCCAAAGGGCCAGTGGTTTCTCCTCTTTTCTATTGATTTGGTATATAATAGAAAAGCAAGTCCAAACGCGAGGAGGATACCTGATGAAACGTTATAATCAAACCAGTGCAGAGGTCCTGGAAGACCTGGGAGTAAGTCCAGACAAGGGACTTGGGTCTTCGGAGGTCTCGGTCCTTAGAGACAGGCACGGGGTTAACCAACTGGATGAAAAGAAGCCCAAACCCCTATGGGTCAAGTTCCTAGAAAACTTTAAGGAGTTTATGGTCCTCATTCTTTTGGCCGCTGCGGTGGTTTCCTATGTATTACACGAAAAGGCAGACGCCTATATTATATTGGCCATTGTGATCCTGAATGCTGTGATCAGTACCATCCAAGAGGCCAAGGCAGAGGCGTCATTGGCGGCCCTCAAGGAGTTGTCAGCACCCAAGTGTATCGTCATTCGGGATGGTAAACCGGTAGAGATTGAAGCCGTTGACCTGGTCCC
The DNA here is from genome assembly GCA_964342805.1 of uncultured Peptostreptococcaceae bacterium. Classification (GTDB taxonomy): domain Bacteria; phylum Bacillota; class Clostridia; order Peptostreptococcales; family Acidaminobacteraceae; genus CAYFHQ01. The sequence goes on from CAYFHQ010000050.1 coordinate 3,902, forward strand.
AGGTGATATTGTCCAAATTGAAGCTTGAAATTACATACCGGCAGACGGACGTTTGATCGAATCTTCCAGTCTAAAAATTGAAGAATCAGCCTTAACTGGGGAGTCGGTACCCGTTGAAAAACAAGAAGGCGTGATCGACAAGACCAATCTAGCTGTTGGTGACCAGGGCAACATGGTCTTTTCAGGAACGGTCATTACCTATGGCCGGGGCCAGTTTGTGGTGACTGCCACGGGTATGGATACGGAAATCGGAAAAATCGCCCACATGATGATGGAGACCAAGGAGGAGAAAACACCCCTCCAAGAAAAACTCCACGAAATCGGCAAGGTCCTGGGCCTCTTGGTCCTTGGGGTTTGTGTGGTCATATTTGGCCTGGGCATGTTCCAGGGCCGTGACCTCTTCGACATGTTCTTTACTGCAGTCAGTTTAGCCGTTGCGGCCATACCAGAAGGCCTACCAGCCGTGGTGACCATTGTATTGGCCCTGGGTGTGGTTCGCCTATCCAAGGAGAATGCAGTCATTCGAAAACTGCCAGCGGTGGAAACCCTGGGGTCCAGCTCGGTCATCTGCACCGATAAAACGGGGACCCTGACACAAAATAAAATGACTGTGGTGTCCCTCTATACCTTGGATGGCTATAAGGAAATTAGCCAGAAGGATATGGACATTTCAACGGCAGAAAAAGACTTGATCACAGGCCTTGTCCTTTGTAATGACGCATCGGTGGAAGGGGACAAGGAAATTGGAGACCCTACGGAGACTGCCTTGGTGCGCCTGGGTCTGGACGTGGACCTATCGAAAGAAAGTCTAGAAGGTCAAATGCCCCGGGTGAGTGAACTCCCCTTTGAGTCAGACCGAAAAATGATGACCACTATTCACCAGGTAGACGGTGGACTCATGGCCTATACCAAGGGGGCCACAGACGAAATGCTCCAGCGGTGTAGCCTTATTGTAGTGGGTGGTCAGGTGGTAACCCTAACTGAGACCCATAAGGCAACCATCCTAGAGCAAAATGAAGCCATGGGCGGCAAGGCCTTGCGGGTCCTAGGACTGGCCAAACGCCAATGGTCCAGTGTACCAGAGGACCTCACTTCGGCCACCTTGGAAAGTCAGTTGGTCTTCATGGGACTAGTAGGCATGATCGACCCACCCCGTGACCAAGCCAAGGCATCCATGACCACTTGTAAAGAGGCGGGCATCCGCCCCGTCATGATCACGGGGGACCATAAGATCACAGCCACGGCCATTGCCAGTGAGTTGGGCATCTTACGCGAAGGGGACCAAGTCATGACTGGTAGTGAACTCAACCAGCTGACCCAAGAAGAGCTCAATGACCGGGTGGAGTATGTCAGTGTCTATGCCCGTGTTTCTCCTGAGCACAAGGTCAAGATCGTTAAAGCCTGGCAGAGCAAGAACCAGGTGGTCGCCATGACCGGGGACGGGGTCAATGACGCTCCAGCCCTACAAATGGCAGAGATCGGGACAGCCATGGGCAAGGTAGGAACAGACGTTTCCCGAAATGCAGCAGACATGGTCCTAATGGACGACAACTTTGCCACCATCGTTTCTGCAGTACGGGAGGGGCGGGGAATCTTCCAGAATATCCGCCGGACCATTCGCTATCTACTGTCCTGTAATATTGGAGAGATTATCCTCTTGTTCTTTGCCATGGTCCTCAATATGCCGGTCCCCCTTATTCCCATTCACATTTTATGGGTCAACCTGGTGACCGATAGCTTCCCAGCCCTGGCCCTGGGGGTTGAACCCATGGACGACGATATCATGAGTCGGCCGCCGCGCCCCAAGGGAGAGAGTGTCTTTGCAGACGGACTAATGAAAAAACTGGTCTTGGAAGGGGCCATGGTGGGGTCGATCTCTTTGGCGGTCTTTATCTACGCCCAGCAGTTTGGCCTGGTCACTGCTCAGACCATGACCTTTTTGACCATTGCTTTTTCCCAGTTGACCCATTCCATTAATGTCCGGTCCGACCAGTCGGTCTTGTTCGGAAAGGGCCTGCTTACCAATAAGCTGTCCCTGGGCGCCATTGCCCTGTCCGCAAGCTTACAGGCCATTGTGGTTTCTGTTCCAGCCCTTCAAGGGATCTTTAAGGTCACCAGTTTGACAGGCAACCAGTGGACGGTGGTCCTACTGGCCTCCCTCATTCCTTTGGTGGTTGTGGAAGGACTCAAGTTCATTGGGTCCATGAGCAAAATGGATAATTAATGTGTGAAGTCCCTGAGACTGGGTAAAAACGAGAAAAAGCCCATTTGCCAGAAAGGTAAAATCTTAACCCGCTGCTTGTCTTGCAATCAGCGGGTTTTCTTGTGGTTTTTTGTGTCGATCCCCTTTCCTAATGCTTTTTTAAGATTCCTATGATAGAGTTTGACTGCAAGGAGGTAGACAGATGAGAAAGAAGACATGGATGATTGCCCTGGGGATTATGGCATTCTTCCTTTTGACCATTATATTGGGGAACGTCCTCACCATTGGCGAGAAAGTAGGCCGGGTTCACCCCTTCCTGGAGGTGGCCTTTTATGTGATTGCAGGTGGGCTCTTGGCTTGGATCACCCTCGTCCCCCTATTGCGGGTCCTCCGCTACCCCACAGACCGGGTAGGAGACTACATGGTAGAGACCCCAGCCATTCCAGACAAAAGACTCAAGAAGACTGTCAGAAGGCTCTTACAGGACAACCGGGTTTCTGCAGGCCACCGGGCAAGTCTCCAGCAGGCCTTAACTGAAAAGAATAATGACTTGGCCCTGGCCACTATCCAGGCGGTCTACATAGACCGTAAGGCCACCATTGAGGTGGAGATTGAAAGGAACAGTAGCCTGGTCATGATGGCTTCTTCCCTGTCACAAAATGGCCTCTTGGACGCCGTGGCTGTCATCTACTACAATGTGAGAATGGTCCGCGGAATCGTTGAAATATCGGGGTTTAGACCAACGATAAAGCAGTTAGTCCGCATGTACGGGGACATATTTGCAGCGGCCTTTATCTTTAATACCATTGAAGAAATCGAGCCAGAAGCTTTCTTGGAGGACGTCCTGGACTCCTCGGGAGAAAAGTTCTTTGCTAAAGTCTTCAGCAAGATCTCTGGTTCAGTCATCCAGGGGGTCCTGTCCGCTTATATCACAGCCAAGGTGGGCTACGTAACCCAGTATTGGCTCTATATGACAGAGGAAGACTTCCAGGAGACCAATATCAAGAAATTGGCCCGTGGACAGGCCCGTAAGACAGTGGGGGCCATCCTGAAAAAGGGGGCAGTGGCCATGCCCAACCAGGTCACCACCTATGCCAGCAAGTGGTTCGGCAAGAAGGTGGAGGCTGGTGCAGAAGAGATAGTTGAAGGTGCCCAAGGGGCAAAAGAAGAGCCAACAAATCAGGAACCCGCCTAGTTGCGGACTTATAGCTAGCTGAAAATACAACATGAAAAGGGATCTTGCAGGGTGACAAGGGTGTCACTGGCAAGATCCCTATTTTATTGCTTATTCCGTGTATTTTAGTCCCGTAATATTGATATGGGGCACCTTGGTTAAGTCTACAACCGTATTGGCACCGTTCAATAGGCTGATACGGGGTTTCGCTGGATTGCTGCTTTGGGCGACTACAACTGCATAGTCGTAGGTGCTGAGGGCAACGTGGGAGCCGGTTGGAAACCTGGCAACCATGGACTTAAAGACATTGAACATATTCCTGTCGTATTCAATATCTAAAGACCGCTCCATAATCTCCAGTGCCTTGTGCTGGGGGTAGGCCCTACGGAAGGGCCGGTCGCTGGTCAGGGCATCAAATCCATCTGCAATGGATACTACCTTGGTCAGGTCGTGGATTTCAGTGTCGCAAAGGCCCTTGGGGTAGCCACTACCATCCAGTCGTTCATGGTGCTGGAGGCAGATCAGGCGGGTATAGCTGTTTACAAAGCTACAATTGTGAATACACTCATAGGTGATAGAGGGGTGCTGAAAGACCAGTTCTTTTTCTTTTTCGTTATAACGCCCATGTTTATTGAGGACTTCTTCTGGTATACTGACTTCTCCAACGTCTTTGAGTAGAGAAGCCAGGGCGATGGCCCTGATTTTATAGATAGGAAATTTTAATCGGACACTCAAAAGAACAGCAAGTACAGCAACCTGTATACTATGCTGGAATTCGTACTCATATAGGGTTTTGAGTTCCATCAGCTCCACATACTCTGGTCGATGGTGGATAAGGAAGTGGATGAGATCGTCTGTGAGCTCTACAATGTTACCAATCACCTTGTCCCTGCGGCTGAGGAGCTTGTGCATATGGTGGGAGCTTGTTGCCCGTCTAGCTTTGTGGGTACGATACAAAAAGTGGACGGACTTGTAGAGGTTATGCAGTTCTTCAATCAAGTGGTGTTTTAGTTTAGCTGGAATAAGTTCGTCTGGTAGTTCGTCAACGTCGTCGTCTGAGACATAGAGGGAATAGTAGCCGTTTGACCGTATGCGGTCAAGGAGTTTTTCTGTGATCACAGTCCCTTGCTTGAGCAGCGTATTGTTGTTCCGATCCAGTAACGTTACACCCAGTTTCTGATTGAGCTTAACATACTCAATGGGGAGTAAGCGCATGGTGGAATCTCCTTTCTTGAAAGTATTTATACCCCATTCACCATGACTTCCAACAATTGTTATAAGATAGACACGATTGAACTCGGGTTGCAGATCAAAAAGAGAAACTGATACAATTAGACTAGGAGATACCATGGGCAAATAGTGTCCTACTCCTAGGTGTATATAATTGATAAAACAAGAAGATGATCGTCTGATTTTTATAGAAGTATATGGGAGGGGATTCAAATGTTGAATATTGTAATGTGTGATGATGTTCAGGAACAAAGAGAGGCCATCCGAGGTCTACTGGAAAACTATATGAACAAGGCCTCCTTCAGCCTCTTGGAAGAAGAAAGTGGTGAAAAGTTATTGGAGTCCCTAGGGGAAAAACGAGTGGATATTGCCCTACTGGACGTGGAAATGGGTGATATTAATGGGATCGAAACCGGCCACAAAATCAGAGAAACCAACCCTGACGCCGTGATCATATACATATCCAGCCACAGGAGCTATGCCTTTGACGCCTTTAAGGTCAGTGCCTTCCAATATCTCTCCAAGCCGGTCCAAGCCCATGAGTTTAAAAAAGTCATGGACGAGAGTCTCAACAGAATTAAAGAGATTGAGTACAGAAACGACCAGGAAAGACGTTTTCTTATTGAGCGTAGAACCATCAATGTCAACCTACCCTACCGGGACATCCTCTATTTCGAGAAGAGTCGTCATAAGGTGATTATTCATAGTGTTAACGAGCGGTTTGAGATTTATGCCTCCTTCAAGGACATCATGGAACGACTCAACATGGAGTGCTTCGTCCAGTGCCACCAGGGGTACATTGTCAATGTGGAAAAAATCCTCGGCATTCGGGACCGGGTGATCACCCTCAAGGGAACAGAAGCAACACTTCCTGTTAGCAAGCCCAATGTGCAGGTAGTCAAGGACGCCCTTGCTCGGAAGTTGTTTGGGAGTTAAATGGTTATGGATGGATTGATTATTGAATTACCAATTAGCATTATTGAAATCACATTGATCATGCTGGTTTTTGGGATGTTGTATGAGAAGCGGGATACGGATTTCTGGAGAATGCCTGTTGCTGTAATAATCTTAACGATTATCACGCAGATAAGTGGACATATGTTTGGTGATCTAGGTATGTTCAGTTTTGCAGTAACCATGACTTCAATGGTGGTTGGTATTTGGATTGTGTATGATTGTCGCATTAGTAGTGTGTTTATGACATTTTTGGTGATCACACTATTGATTGGTGTTTCAGATTATGTTGGATTGCTAATATCAACTGGAGTTGGTGTTCCTGCTGCGAGCCTGATGGAACCAACGGTTCCTCGTCTGGTTGTAGCTGTCTTTAGTAAAATGTTGTTTTTTCTTATAGCTCGGGTTGTTATTGATAAAATCAAGTATATTACTGAGCTCGATATTCGTCGGATGTCTCAGTTACTCATTGTACTAATCATTAACGTAATATTCCTGTTTCTTGCAGCTGATTTGTATTTTAGCAAGAGAGAGTGGTTTTCTAATCAAGTCATATTCGCGGTTCTAGTCGTGCTTGGAGTTGTTACGTTGACTATCTTAATCATTCGTATCACTGAGAGTATCGTAACGTACACAAAGAAGGAACAAGATTGGCAGGTAAAAGAATCTGAGTATCGAAGACAATTGTTTTACATGGATAACCTTCAAAAGTTAACCCAGGAGTTACGATCTCAACGGCATGATTTTAATCATCATATTGACTGCATTGCTGGCCTTGTTGAAGACAGCAAGAATAATGAAGTTTTATCTTACATTCATGAACTTCAAGATATGCATTTTTCAGAAGCAAGGGTAGTGGATACCAACCATTCCTACATTACAGCTCTAATGAATACAAAAGCCCAACGGATGCATAATGTAGGGATCAAATTGACCAGTAACATTTATGTCCCAACAGACATTGGAATTGACCCATTGGATATTTCGATTGTACTAGGAAATACCATGGATAATGCTATCGAAGCTTGTGAAAGAAGTGATACGGCAGACAAATGGATTCTAGCAGAATCGATGATCAAAGATGGTCATTTTTACATGAAGATCTCAAACTCAAGTGTTACAAAGGTTGAGTTTAATCAAGACGGTATTCCAGTTACATCAAAAAAGGATAAGGAGAATCATGGATTTGGCATATCGAATATTCAGTTCGTAGTGCAGAAATATGACGGGATATACCAGTTTAAACAATCAAATAATGTATTCACTGTTAACCTTGCTTTTCCGATTAATTAGTCGAATCGTACGTGTTCAGAGCCCGATCATGCAACTTTGCTGATTGGGCTTTTTTATTCTTATAGAATAGGACAAAAGTATGAGTTTAACTAAAAGGTTAGTAGATCGTGTTGAGGTGGCCTGTGATTCAAGCTATAGCAAAAAATATTACCAGAACACTAGTGAAGCAGAATATTATCGAGTTTGATGACTATTCTGTTTATTTATTTGGAATGGAGATGATCGTACTCGCATTTAGTGAGGTCATTTTGCTCTTAATGCTAGGTCTTGTCTTGGGAAAAATTCTAGAGGTGTTTGTTTTCTTGGTGTGTTTTGCAGTGCTTAGATCCTATGCAGGAGGTGTACACCTTAATTCTGCGTTAATGTGTCTTACTCTATTTACCACACTTGCATTTTTCGCTGTTTATTCTGTGTCTATCACCCCGATGCATCCTGTTGTTGTTTTGATAGAGTGTTTGCTATCACTCATACTGGTATTTCGCTATGCACCAATCCAATCACCCAATAGGCCCCTTAGTTCAAGTGAGATTAACGTTTTTGAGAAAAAATCAAGGCAAGTTGCCTTGTTGTTTTCAATAATACTGATAGCGGCTTCACTGTTTAACAAGTATACGTTGGAGTTATCCATTATAGGCTCACATGCATTGTTGTTTGAGTCAATAACATTATTCCCATTTCTAAATAAGAAAGTAGGTGTATCGAATGAAACTGGTTTTAGAAGCGGTAGCAAAAATGGCTAAGGACGCTGCGGACTATGGTCAAAACAAGAATAGCTTGTTCATTTTCCACCAGCCCAAGCTACCAGAAAAACTCCAAAAGAAAGACTAAACAAAAACCCTATCATCTCAGTTTAATCACAATAGCCCAGTGCGCCATGTTGGTATGCAAACCCGCATCCTAACAGGCGCTTTTTCTTGCCCTAATAGATTACAGTAAGTTTAAGGTTGCCTGTGTTTTGTAATGGTTCTGTAGTTGTTATTCCCCCCTGCCATTGGTATGATGGTTAAGACAAACGAGGAGGGAATACCATGAACAAGAAATTATCGGTACTTCTGCTATCGGGTTTGCTACTGTTGACGGCAGTAGGTTGTGACCAGCAGCAGGAGACACCGCCAGAGCAACCCGCTCAGAAGGAAGAAGTAGTTGTTGAAAAGCCAGAGCCAGTTGTTCTTGATACATATACGGTGAACGTGGTCAAAGAAACCATGACGGTCAAGGTCCTAGGCGACGATCTAGACCTGGAGATTGCTTATCCCGTCCTGGGAGAGGTAGAACCGTCACCCCTGGTTGACCGCATTAATGCAACCATGCTCCAACATTTTAAGTCTATCCAGCAACTCTTAGCAGGAGAGGCCAATGTGGTGGACGCAAAAGTAGAGATCAGCAAGCAAAACAAGAACTTCCTGAGTTTTGCCTACCGGTTTACAACAGACCCTTCAGCCAATGGCACGGACCTCTACCACTTGGTCAAGGGAGTAACCCTTGACATGCAGAATGGTGCTCCTGTGGACCTACGGACCTTTATGATGGACGCCAAGAATGACCCAGCCCTTTGGGCCCTACTGGAGGAAAAGGCAACTGCGGCCATTGCAACAATGGAAAAGGAAGTGGTCAATCCATTTACTGCCTCCATGGTGCCAGAAGCCTGGATGAATGACCAAGGTCTAGTAGTTTCCTACATGGACCAGGACATGGTTGAACTAACCCTGGCTTTCTCCGAGGAAGAGCTGATCCAGTACTTCCATGTGGACATCGACCAGTAATAACATTTCGCATGATAGAAAACGCCATGTGAGGCCTTCTACGCAAGCGGAAAACAAGCCTATTAGCCACCTATGATCAAGGGGAAGTCCCCTAATCATAGGTGGCTTTTTTCGCTTTTTACAAGGTTGTTCATAGGATGTTCACAAAAGCTTAGTTGACTAAGTAATTCCAAAGACGTATAATAAGTTAGCCGACTAAGTAAAAGGAGAGTGTCATGCGAAGCGAAACGTTTAACATGTTTAGAAGGGTCATGCACGACGGAATGATCTATTCCAGGTCCAAACTAGAAATCATGGGCCTCTATCGTGGCCAGCCCAAGCTTATAAAAATTCTCAGCGAAGAAGATGGACTAACCAAAAAGGAACTTGCTGAAAGGTTTGACGTAACCGCACCCACCATCACAAAAATGGTGGAGCGACTTGAAAAGAACGAGTTTGTCTTTACAAAGAAAGATGACAAGGACAAGCGCATTACCCGGGTCTTTCTCAGTGAAAAGGGCAAGGCCATAAAGGACCAGTTGTCCGATTTTATGGAGGAAGCCGTTGACGTGTACTTTGACGGGATGACCGACCAAGACGTGGAAACCCTCCACAGGCTCTTGGAGAAGGTCAGCGACAATATCCGCAGCCAGGTGGATTGTTCTGCTTGTGGCAAGAAGTAGGTGACATGTGAAAAGAATGTTTGCATACTTAATGAAATACTGGAAGGTTGCCATTTTTGGTCCCCTCTTTATGCTGGTAGAAGTAGGGGTTGACCTCTTTCAACCCCTGATCATGCAGCAAATTATTGACGTGGGGATCAAACAACAGGACATCCAGATGATCCTCCAGTACGCAGGGGGCATGATCCTCCTCACCCTCCTGGGTTTTATTGGCGGGGCAGGAAGCGGGGTCTTTTCCACCATTGCCTCCCAGAATGCTGGGGCAGATATCCGGGACAGCCTCTTTAAAAAGGTCCAAACCCTGACCTTTAAGAATCTAGACGAGCTGGAGACCGGCCACCTCATTACCCGCTTGACCAATGATGTGGTTCAAATTCAGCAGTTTTTCAACATGCTCCTCAGAATCATGGTACGTGCCCCCTTCATGATGGTGGGATCCCTGGTCCTGACCTTCTATGTCAGCGTCCGCTATGGGGCCATCCTGGTGGGCATGATCCTTGTCCTCATGGCAGTCATTGCCTTTGTCATCATCAAGGCGAGACCCCTCTTTAAAAAGGTACAAAGCGCCGTGGACAATGTGAACTCCGTTATGCTTGAAAACCTCAAGGGCATTCGCGTAGTCAAGGCCTTTGTAAGGCAAGACTATGAAACCAAGCGGTTTGACAAGGTCAACACGGAGCTGAGAGACCTCCAGGTCAGTGCCATGCGCAAGTTCGCCATTATTATTCCAGTGATCACCCTGACCCTCAACCTAGGTATTGTGGGTGTCCTCTGGATCGGCGGCTTTGAAGTGGTGGGGGGAACGTCCACCGTAGGTGAGATCGTAGCCGTCATCAACTATATTATGCGCCTGCTCTTTGCCCTCATGATGATTGGCATGATCTTCTTCCAGGTGTCCCGGGCAGGGGCCTCTGCTGAACGGATCGTGGAGATCCTGGACAAGGAAGCAGAAATCGAAAATGTCTATAGCGAAAAGGCGTCTTCCATCAAGGGCAAGGTGACCTTCGACAAGGTCAACTTCTCCTATTCAGACGACGGGGAAGATGCGGTTTTACGGGATATCTCATTTGAGGTCAACCAAGGGGAAACCCTGGCCATATTGGGTGCTACCGGGTCCGGCAAGTCTACCCTGGTCCAGTTGATTCCAAGATTTTATGATGTAGAAAGTGGAACCATCTCCATTGACGACATCAATGTAAAGGACATTCCAACCAACCACCTGCGGGAAAGCATAGCCTATGTCCAGCAAAGTGCCTTGATTTTCTCAGGTTCTATTGCCTCTAACATCGCCTATGGTCGGGACGCTGACGACTTGCATGCCATGGAGTCAGACCTTCTGGCAATCGCCCAGGAGGCAGAAGCCAAGGACTTTATACAGGACAAGCCTGATGGTCTAGCCACTGAAATAGGCCAAAGGGGTGTCAACCTGTCCGGAGGCCAAAAGCAGCGGATTTCCATTGCCAGGACCCTGGCCCACAAGCCACAAATCCTCATTCTCGACGACTCAACCAGTGCGGTTGATGTTCAAACTGAGGTAAAAATACAAGACACCTTGAAAAGGTCTTATGGGGGGACCACTGTGATATTGGTGGCCCAGCGCATCTCCTCTGTCCTGGACGCAGACCGTATACTGGTCTTGGAAGAAGGGCAGATTGTGGGAGACGGCAACCATGAGTACCTGATCCAGTCCAATGCAGTTTACCAAGATATTTATGAGTCTCAACTGGGCAAGGGGGTGAGCGCATGATCGGCAGACCACAACAGGGCAGAATGCTCAAAAAGGCCCCACGGGCCAACAATACAAGGGCAACAGTCATCCGCTTGTTGACCTATATGAACGACCAGTATGGCAAGTTGGCCATTATATTTGTCTCTGTCATCATGGCCTCCCTGCTGGGTGTGGCAGGCCCCTATCTCATGGGCCGGGCCATTGATGATTACTTGAGCGTCAAGGAACTCAACGGCTTTTTGACCATGATCCTCCTCATGTTTGGGGTCAACGTGGTGGGCGCCTTGTTCTCCTGGCTCATGTCTTATTTGACCGTGCAAATTGCCCAGGACTCTGTCCGGCGCATTCGGTCGGACTTGTTCTACAAGCTACAACAGTTATCTCTGAAGTTTTTTGACACCCATTCCGACGGGGACTTGACCTCACGACTGACCAATGACGTGGACAATATATCGTCCACCTTGAACCAGAGTTTGACCCAGCTCATGTCCAGCGTTATTACCATTGTGGCCGTTGTGGTCATGATGTTTGCCCTCAGTTGGCAGTTGTCCCTGATCTCCTTTGTCATGATCCCCATCATTATCCTGATTACGGGCCAGATCGCCAAGTATACCCGCAAGTTCTTTAAGGCAAAAATGGAGGGTCTAGGTGCCCTCAATGGCCATATTGAAGAGACGGTGTCTGGCCAAAAGGTCGTTAAGGCCTATGGTCAGGAAAACAAGGCCATTGCCACCTTTGAGGCTCAAAACAAGACCTATAAGGACGCGGCCATTAAGGCGGAGGTTTTATCCTCTGTTATGGGTCCGCTTATGAACATGATGAACAACATGACCTACGCCCTGATCGCCTTGTTTGGTGGCATTATGATCATCAAGGGCCATACCAGCGTGGGTGTGGTGGTGACCTTTGTCAACTACTCCCGCCAGTTTGCCCGCCCTATTAACCAGATCGCTTCCTTGTACAATACAATACAAGGGGCCATTGCAGGTGCTGAACGGGTCTTTGAGGTCATTGACGAGGACCCTGAGATCACCAACCACAAGGACGCCAAGTCCATGGACAATATTCAGGGTAAGGTTTCTTTTGACCAGGTGGACTTCTCCTATGTGGAGGACCAGAAAATCCTCAAGGGTGTCTCCTTTAAGGCTGACAAGGGGGACTTGATCGCCCTGGTGGGTCCAACAGGGGCAGGGAAGACAACCATTATTAATCTGCTGACACGCTTCTATGACATTGATAGCGGGGTCATTGAAATTGACAATACCCCCATCAAGAACCTAAAAGTAGAAGAACTGCGGTCCAAGATCGGGATTGTCCTCCAGGACACCTACTTGTTCGCAGACACGGTCATGGAAAACATCCGGTATGGGCGCCTGGACGCCACTGACGAGGAAGTCATTGAAGCAGCCAAGTTGGCCAATGCCCATCAGTTTATCCACCGGTTGCCGGAAGGTTACGACACCAACTTGTCTGGGGAAGGAGCTAATATCTCCCAGGGCCAGCGACAACTCCTGGCCATTGCCAGAACCATCTTGGCCAATCCAGACATTCTCATTCTGGATGAAGCGACGTCCAGTGTGGACACCCGGACGGAACGACACATCCAGGAAGGCCTCTTAAAACTCATGGAAGGGAGAACCTCCTTTGTGATTGCCCACCGCCTGTCCACCATCCAGCAAGCTGACCAGATCCTGGTCATCAAGGATGGCCAGATCCATGAACAGGGCAACCATGACATGCTTCTGGACCAAAAGGGCTTCTACCATGGCCTCTACCATTCCCAGTTCCGGTCCAAGGCATCATAGGAAGCCAGCTAGCAACAAGCTTAACCACAAATGACCCGACACAAAACACATGACCCAACACAAGAAATAGGCGCTGAGTTAATCTGAAACGATTGACTCAGCGCCTTTACTAGGTGTATGTATTTTTCCTATAACCGAGTGGCCTAGGGAATGACTATTCCTTATTGCCAAACCAGTTGGTCAGGGTACCAATGCCTTCTATTGAACAGTCAATCCGGTCGCCCTTATTGAGGAAACGGAAGGGTTTAAAGCCTAAGCCAACCCCAGCAGGGGTTCCAGTGGCAATAATGTCCCCCCTGCGGAGGTACATGCCCTTGCTCAGGTCAGCAAGGATGGTGGGAATGTCGAAGATCAACTTGCGGGTGTTGCTATTTTGGCGGACCTCGCCGTTGATGGCGCACTGGATGTCCAGCTCTATGGGCCAGGAAAACTCGTCAGCGGTGACAATGGCGGGTCCCATGGGGCAGTAGGTTTCCAGGCTTTTGCCCTTGAACCACTGCATATGTTTGCGCTGGATATTCCGCGCTGATATGTCATTGATAATGGTATATCCAAAAATGTAAGAAGCGGCGTCTTCGGGAGCAATGTTGATCCCGTCCTTGCCAATAACCAGGGCCAGTTCCACCTCATAGTCCACCTTGTCCGTCAAACCTTCATGGTCAAGGATCAGGTCCCCATGGCCAATGGCTGGCTGGGCAATTTTGTTGAAGTAGATGGGGAACTTGGGCAGGTCGTCTGTGCTGCCCGTGAGGCCAGCAGTTTCTTTGGCGTGGTCCACATAATTTTTGCCTAAACAAATGATATGTCGCTTCGGGTAGGGAATGGGGGCCAGCAGTTGAATGTGGTCTGCGGGCGCATCTCCTGGGGCCTTGGCTACAAGGGGGGCGAGGGCACGAGCTAACTCGTCGTCCCAACGGTCTATCAGGTGGTTCATGTCTTTGATAGGCGGTAGCGCAAGCTGTTCCAAAAGCGGACTGAGGCAGACCACGTCGTTCTCCTTACGAAGAAAACCGACCTGGGCCCGGCCCTGGTACATGAAATGAATGAGTTTCATACAGTCCTCCTTTTGTGACTTTTAGTAGGTTTCTAGCTACTAGTATACCAAACCATTGCTATTTGGGAGAACCTATGAAACAATAAAGTGAGAATAATTCTAAGTGAGATATAAAGGAGACACCATGAAACGATTGATAGCCATCATACTGACCGCTTTTTTGCTGACGGCGTGCACGGCCAGCAAGCCACCAGAAGCCACGTCTTCGGCAAGCCAGTATGAAAATACTCCCAATGTGACCATTACCAGTGAAGACAACTGGACCGAGTTGAAGTTCTTTTCCCTGGGCACCTTAGTACAAATGAAAATCTTTGATATGGACGAGAAAGAAGCAGCCCATGTGCTCAAGTCTGCCGCGTCCTATATTGACCAATATGAGAGCAAGTATTCCGTGCAACGAGAGGACAGCGTCCTGTCCCAGCTCAATGGGAGTGCGTCAAACACGGCCCTGGACGCCGACGAGGAAACCATTTGGCTCATTCATATGGCCATGGAGTATGCCCAACTGACAGACGGCTACTTTGACATTTCCGTTTTGCCCCTGGTGGACCTCTGGGGGATTGGCACCAGCTCTCCCCATGTTCCCACAGACCAGGAACGGGAGGGGGCCTTGGAGCGCATTGGCTACAAAAATGTTGACATCGACACAGAAAAAAAGCAAATTACCTTCTTAAAGGAAGACATGGGTTTAGACCTGGGCGGCATTGCCAAGGGCTATATTGGGGACGTGGTTAGGGACCTCATGGAGGACTACGGTGTCAAGTCCGCCTTTATCAACCTGGGGGGCAATATTGTTGTTGTGGGCAATAAGTCCAACGGTGACCCCTGGCGAATTGGGGTTCAAAACCCCGTGGAACTGCGTGGAGCCTATGTGGGCGTCCTGGAAATCTTGGACGAGTCCATCGTAACTTCTGGCGGCTATGAGCGCTTCTTCGAAAAAGATGGAGAGGCCTACCACCATATCCTCAACCCCTACACGGGTTTCCCTGCTGAGTCTGACCTGTCCAGTGTGACCATTGTTAGCAAGTCCTCCACAGACGCCGACGCCCTGTCCACTAGCAGTTTTATGTTGGGCCTGGAAAAGGCAACCGAATTGGTTAATAACCTGGACGAGGTTGAGGCTGTCTTTATTACCACAGACAAGAAAATTTATGTGACCAAGGGCTTGGATCAACGCTTCCAACTATCCGACGATACCTTTGATTGGGTCAATCGCCCAGCCAGTGAGAAATAGGAGACCAAGATGGACCAAAAGAAAAAAAGCCTCTATGTGGATTTTGACAGCACCATCGCTGACTCCGAGTCCGCATTTTGTGTCTATTATAATGCCCTATACAAGGAACATCCAGACTTCGTTCCGGCTGATCCCAAGGCCTTGACCCGGTGGGACTTCAAGGACCAGTGTCCCCTGATCCACCAGGAGTTTGAAAACCCTGTGGAGCGGGTGCGGGACATGTTTGGAGAACAAGGATTCTTTGACAACCTGACCACCTATGACCATGCCGTGGACATCCTCCATGAGTTGGGCCACCGCTATCAAGTGGTCATTTGCACAGCTGCTTGGCCGGCCAATGCGTCCAAAAAAGTCCTCTGGATCGAAAAACACCTGCCCTTTATTCCAGAAGTTCTGGTAGTCATCAACAAGCGCCGCAATGGGGTAGGCAAGGGCCGGGTGTCCATGTTGGAAGAAGGGGCCATCTTTATAGACGACCACCCAGAAAATCTCCATTCCACAAAGGCCTCACGGAAGATCCTTTACAAGTACAAGGACACAGCCTTCAACCAGGGATGGGAGGGAGAAGTGGTTAGCAGCTGGAAACAGGTTGCTGAAAAACTACTCCCATAAATAATAAGTGTTTGGCGACACAGGTGAAAGTGGTGAAAGGAAGACCCATGAAGATTACTTGGAAAGAAAATGGTGGAAATGGCACGAAACTGGTCTTAACCGATGGGAAGAACTATGCGAGTTCACCCCTGGCCCATGACCTTCAGGAAATACTTAAAAAGGACACAGCCTTTACCGGCAAGGTGGGCAATGTCCGTACCTATAGCCAACTGGTCGACGGCCAAGTGGAAAAGCTGATCATAGCGGGTGTGGCTGACCTCGACCAGGACTCTTATAAACTCCGAAAGGTCCTAGCCACTGCAACAGCTGAAGCGGCCAAGGAAAAGGTGGAAACCCTGTGGGTGCCCCTGGACCAAGCGCCAGAAGGCTTCAGCCTGGACCACCTGGCCATGAAGACTGCCGAAATGACCCAGCTGGCAGGCTACTTGTTTGAAGACTACAAAGAAAAACCAAAGGACCAGTCCATTGAAACCGTTCTAATAACGGGCTCCTCCTTGGAAGATGCGGTTCACCGGGGAACCATACTGGGCGCTGCAACCCTTCACGCCCGTAACTTGGTCAACCATCCTGCCAACATCATGACCCCAGCCAAGCTGGCTGAGAATGCTGTGGAAACAGGCGCAGCCTCTGGCTTTGAGGTGACCATCCATGACCAAAATGCCATTGAGGACCTTAAGATGCCTGCCTATATGGAAGTGGCCAAGGCCTCGATCAACAAGCCCCACCTGATTGTCATGGACTACAAGGGCAATCCAGGCCAACCAGAGGATATTTTAGGCCTGGTGGGCAAGGGACTGACCTTTGACACAGGGGGCTACTCCCTCAAGCCAAGAAACTCCATGTTGGACATGAAGAGTGACATGGGTGGGTCCGCAGCGGTAATTGGTGCCATGAAGGCCATTGCTGAAGCAGGCCTAAAGGTCAACGTGACTGCTGTTGTGGCTGCTTGCGAAAACATGCTAGATGGAACCGCCTACAGACCGGGTGACATTATCCAGTCCCGGGGTGGCAAGAGCATTTATATAAAGTCCACAGACGCTGAAGGTCGACTGACCCTAGTAGACGCTGTAGACTATGTGATCAAGGACAAAAAGGCCAGCCGGGTGGTGGACATTGCAACTCTTACGGGTGCCTGCCTCCATGCCCTTGGAAACACAACAACAGGTGCTGTGACCAATGACCAAGCCTTCTATGATCAAGTGGCCAAGGCAGCTGACCTGGCCGAGGAGCGGATATGGCTAATGCCAAGCCATCCAGAGTTCAAGGCCCTGATCAAGCACCATGAAGCAGACCTGATCAATGCCACAGCAACGGCGGGCATGATCACAGCAGGCCTCTTCATTGGTGAGTTTGTGGGTGACACACCTTGGGTTCATATGGACATAGCAGGAACGGCCTGGAATACAAAAAAGTCAGCTGAATCCATTGGCGGTGCCACTGGAGCGGGTGTTCGGACCCTCTTCCGTTTGGCGGAAGGCCTGCAAGGGTAAGTATAGCTGACGGTAACTGAATAGAGCCTATTGGAGGGTAACATGCGCGTATTCATTGGATTTGATATTGGAAACAGGGCCAAGACCTATCTTTCACAAGTGAAAGGGAGACTGATATCAGAGGGGGTGAGAGGAAACTACACCACCCCATCCAACTACCATGTTACCCTTCGTTTTTTGGGTGAGTGTAGCCATGAAGAAATTGACCGGCTCAAGGCAGCCATGGACCTGGCCTGCAAGGCTATGAAGCCCTTTACCATGACCCTGGCTGGACTGGGGACCTTTAAAAAGCGTAACCGTTATATCCTGTGGTCTGGTGTAGGGGACGGGTTAGAGGAAATGGAGTCCTGTTTTGAGCACTTGGAAAAGGCCCTAAAAGGCCAGTCCTTTGAACCGGCAGACCGGTCCCTAAATGCCCATATTACCCTGGCGAGGCAAGTCCAGTGGGAGGGTGACCCCATGGCCATAGGTGGCCTCATGCCCATTGAACCCTGGCCTGTCCACCTGGGGAAGCTGACCCTGTTTGAGAGCACGTCGGCCAGTGGGGAGTTGTGCTATGTGCCTATTTATGAAGTAGACCTGGAGGGCTAACATGAGAGAGGCCTTGTTTTGGGAAGCCCTAGAAGGGGAAAGGGTCCGCTGTGACCTCTGCCCCCACCACTGCGTGATTGAACCTGGCAAAAGAGGCATATGTGGGGTGCGTAGCAATGAGGAAGGTGTCCTCATCCCCCTCAGTTATGGCAAGGTGACCTCCCTTGCCATGGACCCCATTGAAAAGAAGCCCCTCTATCACTTTTGTCCGGGGTCTTCGATTTTGTCGGTGGGTTCTTACGGCTGCAACCTGTCCTGTGACTTTTGTCAGAACTACGCCATAGCCAAGGGCCAGCCAGCCTTTCGGCAAATGATACCAGAGGAACTTGTCCAGGTGGCCTTGTCCGTAGAGGGGAATGGGGCCATTGCCTTTACCTACAATGAACCTCTCATGGCTTTTGAGTATGTCTATGACACAGCGAGACTGGCCCAGGCCCAGGGTCTTCGTGTGGTCTTGGTAACCAATGGTTTTGTGGAAAAAGAACCCCTGGACCTGCTACTGCCCTATATAGATGCCATGAACATTGACCTCAAGGCCTTTAATGACGCCTTCTACACCCAAATTTGCAAGGGCCAACGCCAGGGAGTCCTAGAAACCATAGCGAGAGTTGTGGGCAAGACCCATGTGGAACTGACCACCCTCCTGATCCAGGGAGAGAACACGGACCGCGAAGAACTAGAAGCCATGTTCCGGTGGATTGCGGGCCTTGACCCAGCCATCCCCCTCCACCTGTCCAGGTACTTTCCAAGCTATAAGCGAACAGACCCGCCAACACCTGAAGCAACCTTGGACCAGGCGGTAAAATGGGGCCGCCAGCAGCTGGACTATGTTTATGCAGGCAATATGCAGACCGACCGCAATACCTATTGTCCCCAGTGCCAAGGGGTGGTTATAGAGCGATCACTTACGGGAACACACAAGCATGTAGAGCGGGGTCACTGTCCCCATTGCGGGACCTTTATTGCCCTAGTAGATGATGAATAAAACCGGTAAATTGGGTTATATAACAAGTGAGAGGAGGAATGCCATGAATGACATTCGTATATATACAACGCCCACCTGTCCCTATTGCTCAGCAGCCAAAGAATACCTGAGAGAAAAGGGGTATCCCTTCCACGAAACGGATATCGCCATGGATGTCAGTGCCCGGGACATGCTGCGGAAGCGGGGGATCATGGGGGTTCCTGCCTTTGATATTGGTGGGACATTCTTTGCAGGCTTTGACAAGGAACGGATTGAAGACCTGGTGGACTTTCGAGTGATCTCTTGTCCCCACTGCGACCAGCGGATGCGGGCACCCAAGAACAAGGGCACCATTCGGATTACCTGTTCGTCATGTTCTGAAAAGTTCGATGTGAAGACCTAAGCCTAAGGTCTAAAGGGACCAAGGACCTTTAAGACAGTGGGAATCAATGACAAAATAGTTTCAGAAACAGCGCTGAGGTTTGCACTTGGCGCTGTTTTCAGTATAATGGGTCATGAGCATAAGAAAGGATGTGGTTAATAGAGAAGGGACTTACAGGCAGTATAGGACAAAGCGCCAGCACTGACTAGAGTCAGTTGACGAGGACGGAGCGTATCGAACATTCGGCGGATACTCCGCGGTGTAGCCATCACCGATAACGACAGGCAAAGCCCAAAAGCGATTTTGGGGACAAATTCTGTCAGATGGTCTTACAACTTTATCCTCCCTAAAGGGGAGAGACTCATTATGCTCCTTGACGAATTCAAACGTAGAAGAGGAGACACTTATCATGTGTGGAATTGTTGGATATATTGGAAATGGACAAGCACTGCCGGTACTTATGCACGGTCTTTCTAGCCTGGAATATCGAGGCTATGACTCTGCTGGAGTCGCTGTTTATGACGGCCAGGCCCTACAAGTGCGCAAGTGCAAGGGACGCCTGAAAAACCTGGAAAATGTACTGGAAAAAGCCCCTATCCAAGCCCAAATTGGCATTGGTCATACCCGGTGGGCAACCCACGGGGAACCGACAGTTATCAACGCCCATCCGCATCTCAACCAGAACGAAACCATCGCTGTGATCCATAACGGGATCATCGAAAACTATATGCGTATTAAAGAATGGCTCATGGAAGAAAAGGGTGTTACCTTCCGTTCGGAAACGGACACAGAGGTCATTGCCCACCTGGTGGACTATTTCTATGAGGGTGACCTTTATGCGGCTGTAACAAAGGCCGTTGAAAAGATGGAAGGGGCCTATGCCATTGGCGTTATCTGTAAGGACGAGCCCGACAAGATCGTAGCTGTTCGAAAGGACTCGCCCCTGGTTGTAGGCATTGGTCAGGGCGAAAACTACCTGGCGTCTGATATCCCAGCCCTGCTGAAATACACCCGAAACGTCTACCTGATTGAGAACGACGAAACGGTGGTCTTGACACCAGACTCCATTGAGATCTTTGATGACCTGGGCCGCCAAGTGGACCGTGACGTTTTTGAAGTTACTTGGGATGTGGCTGCAGCTGAGAAGGAAGGCTACGAGCACTTCACCATTAAGGAAATCCATGAACAACCCAAGGGTGTCCATGAAACCCTGTCCCGTCGCCTGGACGAGGAGGGGAACATTTTCTTGGAGGGTATTAACCTGACCAAGGAAGACCTAGAGAACTTTAACCGTGTGTATATTGTGGCATGTGGTACAGCCTACCACGCCGGCCTTGTGGGCCGATATGCCATTCAAAAGTTTGCAAGAATACCAGTGGAAGTGGACGTGGCGTCTGAGTTCCGCTATAGAGAACCCTTCATTGACGACAAGACCCTCTTCATAGCCGTTTCCCAGTCTGGTGAAACCCTAGACACCCTCCAGTCCCTACGGGAGGCCAAGCGGAAAGGGGCCAGAGTCCTGTCGGTTGTCAATGTGGTTGGATCTTCAGTAGCCCGTGACTCTGATGATGTCTTCTACACCTGGGCAGGTCCTGAGATTGGGGTGGCCTCAACCAAGGCTTTTACCACTCAGCTGACGGCCTTCTATATGATCGCCATGCACATGGGCCGCCTCCTGGGCAACCTACCCATGGAGGAATACAAGACCCTGCTCAAGGAACTGGAAAGAATGCCAGAACTGATCGAGCATGTGCTGACCTCCAAGGAAGCCATTCAGAAGGCTGCAGACGAGCAGTTTGACAACAACTCTGTTTTCTTTATGGGACGTGGGGTAGACGTGGACATTGCCTTTGAAGCTTCTTTAAAGCTCAAAGAATTGTCCTATATCAACTCCTTTGCCATTGCGGCTGGAGAGCTCAAGCACGGCACCATTGCCCTCATTGAGGAAGGCACCCTGGTCATTGCCCTGGCTACCCAAGAGCACCTATACGATAAGATGTTGTCCAATATCAAGGAAGTAAAGGCCCGGGGGGCCGAGGTTATTGCCATTGCCCAGTCCGGCAATGAGGAAATTACCAAGGTCGCAGACTCTGTCCTCTACATTCCACGGACAATCGATGCGCTTTCACCGATCCTAAGCGTGATTCCCCTACAACTCTTTGCTTACTACGTGACCATTGCCCGGGGCAATGACGTGGATAAGCCACGGAACCTGGCTAAGTCGGTTACGGTGGAGTAATTGGATACAACAGGACACCTTAAATTGTGTAGTAATAATAAAGACTGGTTTTTGAGAATAAAGATCGCTCAGATTTAACAAAGTTTAGTTTTTGAAAAAACAACAAATGAATGGACCCCATCAAAGCGCAAGTTTTCATGGTACGTCCATTCATTTTTTTATTCAAAAAAGAGGCTTACTCGACCAAGATTCCCCCTCAGTTCTCTAGTAAACAAGCCAAGAAATAAGGGTAAAAAAGGTGTTCTCGTGCCGGTTTTCTTGTCTGTTGCTTCATTGGTTAGTGGTATATTGTGGCTCGATATAGGGCGATTATGAAGGTCATACTGGGCGTTCAAATCCCCTCTTACCACAAGTAACTCTTCGCCCCAATACCGATACAATACTGTTTCTAGAATGAGTATATGAGGAGGAATTTTTCTTCCTTTCTTTTTCTTGTTTTCGTTGTCTGAAAGAGAGTGTTACTAGTAGGTGAGGGGCGGGCAAGTTACTTGAGGAAATTGCATAATTCAACTTTCAACTTCAACAATTAAAATGCAC
>CAYFHQ010000051.1:0-25386 GCA_964342805.1 uncultured Peptostreptococcaceae bacterium
GGATTTCGTGGGACATATTGGCCAGGAAGTCACTCTTGGCCTTGGTGGCCGCCTTGGCCGTGTCCATGGCCCGGATCAACTCCTGCTCAGCCTGTTTTTTTTCTGTGATATCCAGGAAGGCAACGGCAACACCGCCACCTGCCTCCTTGCCGATGGCCGCCGCACTGGTACTGATCCAAGTGACCAGGTCCCCGTTTTTTTTGACCCCCATTTCCACATCCCGAACAATGGCTTCTCCTGCCATGGCCCTGGAAGCCGGATACTGGTCAATGGGCATGGTGTCTCCGTCAACATTAATAATCTTCCATTCTTGTGACGACAACTCCCGCTGCTTGTGATCGTCGGCTGAGACCCCTAGTATCTGCTCAGAAATCCGGTTGGCCTCCATGACCTTTCCGCTTTCCGAAACCATGCTCACCCCTACGGGAAGGGCTTCAAAGAGGGCTTTTAGCTGTAACTGGGACCGGGTCAGCTCCAGTTCCTGTTCTTTCCGGTCCGTCACATCCATGGACAAACCTGCCACACGGAGGGGTTTGCCCTCTGGGTTCCATTCGATGGTCCGGCCGATATTGAGAATCCACCCATAGGACCCGTCCTTGCGTCGATAGCGGAAATCTGTTTCAACCGAGGGGGTCTCTCCCCTCAGGTGGGCATAGAGGTCCTCAAAAGCCCCCTCCCGGTCTAGGTCATGCATGAAGGTACCGTACTGGTCCAGGTTCACAGGGTACTCGGACTCGTCATAGCCATACCGGCTGTAGAAGGTATTGGTATTGTAGTAAATGGTGTCATAGGTCAAGTCCACTACCCAATAGAAAGCGCCCATGGCCTCTAGGGAAAATCGTAGTTTTTCCTCATTATCCCGGATGGCCCTTTGGACCTGTTTCAGTTCTGTGATGTCTGTTGCAATCCCGCATACGGCTTGGGTTGACCCATCGGTAGCCAGTATGGGAAATTTGTTAACGATAAAGTGTTTGGTCACTTGGTCAATGGTTGCGTCGTCTTCCCTTTGGAGGGGCTCCTGGCTTTCTACCAGTTTGCGGTTTTCCTCTGTCCGGGCATACTCCGTTGACCCAAAGACTTCTTCAGTGGTCTTGCCCACCACCTGGTCTTGGGTCTTGCCAAAGGTGTCTGTCCATTGCTTATTGACCAGGATATAACGGTCCTCCACATCCTTGACGAAAATCATGGTGGGAGAGTTGTTAACAAGAGACTCCAGGAAGTTCTTGTTTTCCTCATTGACTGCATTGAGGGCATGGAGTTCCTTGGTCCGCTCGTCAATCATGTCCTGCAAATGGTCCCTGTGGGCCCTGAGTTCCCCAATCATGGTGTTAAATGAGTTGGAGACGTCCCCCAGTTCATCGTCACCAAACTGGGGCAGTAGAACAGACAAGTCACCGGTGTTGGCTATGGTTGAGGTTGTTTGTGTCAGCTGGGCCAAGGGTCCCAAAATAGCCCTTTGGGTGAAGACCGTCAATACCATGAGGGTAATGGCAATCAACAAAACCATGGTCACGAGGTAAGTGACCACAGACTCAGAAATCAATTGATTAATATAAGATGCGGGGATAAGGACATAATACTGCCAGTCCACCGTGTTGGCTTCGGTTGCCACTAAATAATAATCTGTCCCATCAAACCCAAGTGGCTGATAGGGGGCTCCAGAAGCGATCAAGTCCTGGACTGCCAGCTGTAAGGTTGGGTCAGCCTCCGACATGACAACCCCATCATCTTTCGTAACTGATATGGTTGTGGAGGACTGCTGTAAGCCTAATATACCTGGCTCGTCCTTGCGGGTGTTAATGAGATAGTTGGCCAACTCGACAATATTTAAGTCGATTCCCAGGACCCCAACGATCTCCTCGTCAGTGTTACGAACGGTTGTGGCTGCAGTTAAAAAGAAATCGTAGCCAGAAGGGGCAACATAGGGTTCGGTCAGAATAAGTTCGTCAGGCCGGGCCATGGCATCTTGGTACCAGGGCCGCTGTCGCGGATCGAAATTAAATAGGTCCTTTGGCTCTGCGTCGGTTGCCTGTAGGGGCACATGCATGACGAAACTGCCCTCTAGACCAGCGAAATAGAGAAACTCGATTTCATCTTTTGCAGTGATGTAGTCATTAAAGAGGCTAACAATGGCCTGCTCCCTGTCAGTGGAAGCATAGGTGAATCCTTCGGTGTTGGCCTGGGTATAGTCGGTGAAGCCTTCTTGGTCTGCCAAGAGGACTTGGCTATTCTTTAAAAAAGCCACATCATCCCTCGTATTGTTGATGAACTCCTCTAAGAAGTAGTCCATTTGTATGAGTTGCTGTTGGACTTCACTCACATAGGTGGTGGTGACCCGGTCAACCATCATGGGACGGACGACAAACTGGTAGGCCAAGGCCACCAAGGCAAGGGCCAACAACAAGATCAACATGTATTTGGTGCGTAGCTTCATCTTGTCC
The DNA here is from genome assembly GCA_964342805.1 of uncultured Peptostreptococcaceae bacterium. GTDB lineage: Bacteria > Bacillota > Clostridia > Peptostreptococcales > Acidaminobacteraceae > CAYFHQ01. The sequence goes on from CAYFHQ010000051.1 coordinate 2,442, forward strand.
TCCTTACAGCTTGACGGTTACCTGGTCTTTGATCCGCCTGGTTTCAGCCAAGAGCTGAATGTGGTTGGCCGTCATGGTGTCCAGTTCGGTCCCCGCTGGGAAGTAAACCTCCCCTTGGCTCCCTAAAATATCCTTGTCCAGTCTCATGCCCGCTTTGAGGTCAGTGACATGGAGGGTTTTAATTTGGTCCAGTCGCTTTTGAGACAGAATTTGCCTGAGGGCCTCCACAACGACCGGGTGGTAGGCCTGTCTCTTTTGCCCCAGACTGGTCAGTAGGTCTTGACTTTCCTTCCCGGCCACAAGGCCGTAGGCATAGGCCTTGGCCACCTGAAGGATGGCCTGGCCACAGGCTATGGTGTCCCTCTTTTCAAAAGCCAAATGGGGGCTGTCAGGCTTGTGAACACGGATAATGCTTGCAACGTCTTCGAACCTCGGAATTTTCTCCAGCAGGCTGGCCCCTGTCTCCTCCATGGTCTGGAACTGTTGCCTTACTTCCTGGGGAACGGGTTTTCCAGTTAAGAGCTTGTGGAGTTGGTCACCGGGTAGCCTATGGCAGCCCAATAAACACAACATGGCAGCCATTTCAATTTTCCATGCTTCTTCAACCTCTAGGACCTCTGCAAGACCCTTGGCGATTTGGCGAATGCTGACGGATAACTTATAGGCAACAGGGTTTGACGTGGCCAGGACTTCCATTAGTAACTTGGTACTACCGACCACTGTTTTACTGAGTAGGTCTTGTATGGACTTGCGGGCCGCATGGAGTTCCAAATGGGTTTTTACCCGGGCCTTGACCTCAATGACTTCAAAAGGCTTGGTCACGTAGTCTACGGCACCCAGCTGAAAGCCCCTTGTCTTTTCATGGAGCTCCGTCTGAGCTGTCAAAAAAATGACCGGTATGTCCTTCCACTGGGGATGGGCCTGAATGCGTTCCAGGGTTTCATAACCATTGAGTTTGGGCATCATAATGTCCAAGAGAATGAGGTCAGGTTGGACCTTTTCCAACCGTTCCAAGGCTTGAGCACCGTCCATGGCCACCATGAGTTTGTATTCCTCAGACAAGGCGTCTTTGAGTATGTCAATATTTAGTTGAGAATCGTCTACAATCATAATTCGTTGGGTCACAGGCTCCTCCTATTCCCTATAGGTTTCTTTGATTTCAAGAATTCTATCCAATGCCCGGTGGAAGGCGTCCAGGACCCGGCCATCAAATTGACTTTCCCGCCCTTCTTCCATGACTCTCAGGGCCTTTTCCACAGGCCAAGCCTCCTTGTAGGGCCGCTCACTGGTCAAGGCATCAAATACATCAGACACAGTCACTATTTTCGATAGGAGATTGATCTGGTCACCAGTCAATTGCCTGGGGTAACCTTTTCCATCTATGCGTTCATGGTGCTCCGCAGCCAGAATAGAGGCCACTTTCAAGAGTTCAGACTCCTGTTCTCCCAGTATCTGAGTTCCAATGGTGGTATGGGCCTGCATGACGAGCCATTCCTCCTCATCCAGCTTTCCAGGCTTCCTAAGAATATGGTCAGGGATTCCGATCTTCCCTACATCATGCATGGGGGCCGCATTCTTTAAGAGCAGGGCTGTGGAGGGGTCAAGCCCCAATGCCAAGGCGATTTCATAACAATACTCGCTCATCCGTACCACATGTAAACCCGTTTCATTGTCCTTGAACTCAGAGGCACGTCCCAGGACCCGGATGATTTCCAACCGGGTTTGCTGGACTTCTTGGGTTTTTTCCATGACGTCCATGTATAAAGCCCGCCGCTGGTCAGATAAGGCCAGGTGGGTTTTCACCCGGGCTGAAACGATCAAGGGGTTGACTGGTTTTGTAATGTAGTCCACGGCCCCTACCTGAAAACCATGGGCTTCGTCCACATCGTCATCCTTTGCTGTAACAAAGATCACTGGGATTTGCCGGGTCTCAGGATGGTCTTTGAGCCTTTGACACACCGTATAGCCATCCATTTCTGGCATCATGACATCCAGTAGGATCAGGTCGGGTTTGAACCTGCTGGCAATCTTTAAGGCTGTTGGTCCTGACGTGGCCGCCTTTAACTTGTATTCACCCTTCAGGATCTCTTGTAAGACGTCAATATTGTCTTTAATATCATCAACAATTAAAATGGTGGGTTTCTCCATGATTCCCTCCTTTACACACTACTATCCCATTCTTACCCAAGGACTCTGGAGAACCCCATGAAAAAAGCCACTCCAGCAAGGTTGGATCACCTTGTGGAGTGGCTGTATGGATCGCTTTTTTCAACGCCATAATTTCCTATTCACTTTTTTTTGATTTGTCCTCATAAAATCGTTTCAGCAACATGATTCCTACGGAAAGGGCAAAGAGGATCATAAGGCCAAAAACAAGTAGCCTCGTTCCACCAACCAGCATGCCGCCTACATAGGAGTAGACCAAGGTGGCAGGCAGTTGCCCCAGACCAGTGGCCCAGAAAAAGGACCAAAAACTCATGCCTGTTAAGCCGGCTCCATAACTCACCACGTCAAAAGAGACAAAGGGTAAGAGACGGGCAATCAAAACGGCATACTGACCGTAGCGCTCAAAGAAGGCGTCCACGGACTCCAAGGCTGTTTTAGATGTCAACTTTTCCACCGTAGACCGGCCTAGCTTTTTAGAAATCAAAAAGCAAAGGGAGGCGCCAGCCATGGCACTGGTCCATGAAAGAAGGGCTCCCCAGAGCCAACCAAAAAGGCCCGCATTGGCAAAGGTCAAGACAAATGCCGGTAGGGGGGCTATGACGGACTGGAAGACCATGAGTAAAAAGGAGATGGCAGGTGCCCACATGCCAAAGGAGAGGATATAGGTCTTTATCTCTTCTACGTCTAGACGGCTAAGTAAATGGAAGGAAGTGGTTACTTGGTGGCGGAGGTCAGGGACCAGGGCCACCACCAAGAGGGCCAGGGCGAACAGCAAGATCCAGGGACCTGACGTCCTCAATGGATTCTTACTTGCTATCCCCTTATTTCCTTGAGGTTGATTTCCTTCTGACTGATTCTCTTCCGAATAATTAACTTCATTTGTTTCCTGTGATACCTGTTTTTTATCTTGCACAGTTTGCTCCTCTGAAAACGTCATTCTTCTGTTTGCCTTCGATGTCCTAACCATAGTAGCACAGGGAGGGTTTTCTGTCATACCCTTCCTGCTAGATCCTTTGATTAAAGTCAGCCTCTGGAGGTATACTGAGGGTATAAGGATGACCCTTAGGTAAGGAGTTGACAATGAAGTATACTTGCTCATTAACCATAGATCACCCCCGGGAAGCTGTATTGACCTTGTATAAGAACATGGACAACTACCCCCTTTGGCAGAAGGGCTTTGTGGGTATGAAATCCATTGACGGTATACCGGGAGAGGCTGGATCAAAAACAGAACTCATTTATAGCATGAATGGTCGGGATGTCACCATGGTTGAAACCGTTCGTAAGGCCTCATATCCAGACCTACAAGAAACCCTTTATGAGGCAAAAGGGGTTTGGAACCTCTGTATTAACACCTTTGAGGCCGATGGCAATACGACCCGCTGGAGTATGGAAACAGACTTCCAGTTTTCAGGTTTTATGTCCATCATGAGCATCTTTATGAAAGGCCAGTTCCGCAAGCAAACCCAATCGGATATGGAAGCCTTTAAGCATTTTGTGGAATCTGAGTTGGGAACAAGTCAGTCATAAAATCAAATACTGTCTAAGCATGAAAAATCCCATTGCAGGTAACCATTCTGCAATGGGATCTATTTTTTGTTTAGACCTTGGGTTTCCATGTGGAAAACATGGGAGGTTCCTCCTCACGATAAGGAAGCTCAATTCGGAAGCCAACCCCCTTGGCCTTGTGGCGGTCAATCCAGATGTCACCTGACAGGGACTGGGTGACTGCGCTGTGGGTAATGGAAAGGCCTAGACCCGTTCCCCCCTCATTTCTCTTTGTGGTAAAGAAGGGCTCAAAGACCCGGTTCATGATGGCTGGGTCAATCCCCTTGCCATCGTCATCATACTGAAGGACCACCTTACTGCCCTTCCGTTCCACCTGGATTTCAATATTGCCCTTGTCCATGGTGTCAAAGCCATGTAACAAAGAGTTCATGGTCAGGTTCCGGATCACTTGAGAAAAAGCACCGGGATCAATCACTGTTTCAAGGTCCTCTGGACACTGGATACTGCACCGGTGATTGGTGTGTTTCAACTCCGGACTCAGGGACTTCATTTGCATATGTAAGAAGCTGTGTAAGTTAACCTTTCGCTCATTGTGTAGGGTACGGTCACTGGACAACATCTTAAATCGAGATACCAGGTCTACCACCGAGTGGAGGTTGCTGTCGAACATTTCGACAGTTGCCTTGACGTCATCCAAGTAGGTCACCAAACTGGATTTGGTTAATCTTCGGTCCAGTAGGGCCTCCCGCTGTTCCTCGGTATCCACCTGTAGGTTGGAATTCAGGGTCACACAAACCCCCAGTGGCGTATTCATTTCATGGGCCAGTGAGGCTGTCATCCGTCCCAGTGAAGCCATTTTTTCCGACTCTACCAGTTGACTCTGGGTCCTTTCCAGTAGGCCGATCTGTTCTGTAAGAATGGCGTTCATTTCTTCCAACTCAGCCTGCTTTTCCTCCAGGTTAATTAGAGAGGTTTGCAACTGAAAGTTCATGGAGTCCACTTCAGCTGTCCGTTCTTTTACACGGCATTCAAGAGAGTCGTTTAACTCCCGAAGTTCTTGGGTCTTTCGCCGAATCACCGATTGTGTTCCATAAATCACAACCAGGGCGATGGCCAATAAAAACACGATAAAGGAAACCGTATACCACATCCAGTATGGCACCCCAGAGGGCGCTTGTTCTTGGAACCACTTTTCCAACAGGTTGTAGTAGACACTGGACTGGTCACCTTTCCACTGGCTTAAGACATGGTCAGTGGCGTCTAGGAGACCTTGGTTTTCTGCTTTACCCGTAATCACATGAAGTTGGACGGGGTTCAGCTGGATGGCGGTTTTTAGGATTTGAAAACCACTACTATGGACATTACCATAGGTCCGGTTTACTATACCCACTTCCACTTCACCTGACTCAATGGCTGTGAGGATGTCCAACTTGTCCTCAAACTCCACAAAGGATGCCTGGATACCGAACTGTTTGAGGGTGTTACGAAGACCATTGGTCCCCACATAGTGAATGTCATTCCTATAAACACCAATGCGTTTGCCTGCCAAGTCCTGGATGGACTCAATGGTCACATTGGGATTACTATAAATCTGACCCCAATTGACAAAGACAGACTCCTCATTGAAGGTATACTTCTTTGATCTTTCCTCTGACCAGGCCACGCCCAACATGAGGTCGACCTTGCCTTGGGTCACTTGGTCTAACCCTTCTGCCAGGTCCGTTACCTGATAGTTGATCTTCCAATTGTTTGCATTGGATACCTCCTCCAAGAGGCTCACCAGGTATCCATCCAATTGATCATCTTCAATAATAATCAGGGGATCATTGGGGTATATGGCTACCGACACTTCTTTACTAAAGGGCAGTTCTGATTTTTCGCCCATGGTGACGGAGCCCGCAACCACCCCAAGTAATATGCATAATACCATTCCTATTCTGAATAAGTTCCTCATCTGACAACCCCCACATCGATTTCACTTCCAACATGTAATATTCCATTTTTACAGGGTAAATCCTTTGTTTTGTCACAATTTTGCAATACTTTAGGGTGCTTACGCATCTGAAGCTGATGAGGTCCAGAAATTAAATAAAAAAATCCCATTTGCCTGTCAAAGACAAATGGGATTCCACATGACACACCCATTCTCTAGGGTGCCTATATTTTTATCCTTTGTAACGGGTGAACTTGACAACCTGTTGGATCATTTCAACAATTGTCACCACCAGGACAAAGCCGATAAAGACCCGGATGGCTATGCCCGTATACTGCAACCATTCCGGTTGGGCCCAAGACAGGCTACCCGGTAGAAGAACATCAGGTTCTGTCACAAATCGATAGAATACAATGATCCCTGCTATGGAAATGACCTTTTCCAATAAACGCATGACCAGGGGATGTCGCTGGATGGCCAAGACAATGATGTTTACAAGAATGGTCGTCACCCAAAGGAAGTTCCAATAAACCAGATAGGTTTTGAAGACGTCCATGTTTAGACGAAGGAAAACAGTTTGGCTCGCCTCCGGATCAAAGAAGACGCCCACCCGGCCCAGGTAAAAGTTGAACAAGGCCAGGGCCACCGCAGTGAAGACAATGTTGGCAATTATCTCTGGATAGCTAATACGAGCAGGTGCAAGGGGTACGTCTGGTAATTTTTCTGGATGCCACGTGCTTTCTGCTTCCACTTCCAGTTCGTCTCCCATGCTCCTCTGAATGCCATAAAAGATTAAGGTAATGACCCCAATACTGGTTACGCTGGCTTGGAAAATCTGGCCGACGTAAGAGAAGAGGATGGATAGGAGTTTGACCTCTTCAGGGGCCAAGAAAATCGTGTTGATGACCCGGGCCACGGTCAAACCAAGAATAATGGCAAAGACCGTTATGCCTATGACCATCTTATAAATATGGAAGAGAGAAGGACCTATAAGATAGTTGATCCCTTGGTTGTACTCCCCCGCCATCTTCTCAGGACGACCCAACTCACTGAGGGTCTCCTCTATGGCCTCTTCCTCTGTCAATCCCCCATGGACCATTTCGTCCACCCGGTCCCAGATTAAAGACGTGATTTCCTGTTCAATATCCTCACGGTTTCGTTTGGGCAATAATTTGCCTACCGCATATACATACCGATCTACTAAAGTCATGCTGATCCCTCCCCATCTAACAAGGCCCCCATGGCCTGACTAATGGTCTTCCACTCCTTGTGGAGTAGAACATACACCTCTCGCCCCAAGGGGCTGATGCCGTAATATTTCCTAGGTCTTGACTCCTCTACATTCCAACTACTTTCCAGCAGGCCCTGCTTCTCCAGCCTTCTTAAGAGGGGGTAGAGGGTATTTTGCTCCACAGCAATTCCTTGGTCACTCAACAATTGAACCAGTGAGTAGCCATACTGGGGCGTTTTCACCTGACTCAGTACACAGAGCACCAGGGTGCCCTTCCTCATTTCCTGAACCAGTTTGGCAACAATTTCATTGGCCTTATCCATGTGATCACTTCCTTCTGATTTCATTATAGTGTGCGTCGCACAGTATTGTCAAATCAATAATATATTAGAATACTAAGGTTCCTCTAATCAAAGGCCAAGTGAAACCGTATTGTAGCCCTTCTAAACCCTTGCCTGTGCTACAATAATCATGATTTGGAAAGTGAGGTCTTATGAAGACAAACATAAAATACATGGCCCTCCTCATTGGCGGCATGTTAACCATAAGTGGTTGTACCAGCGACACAAGTCAACCAACCGAAAAAGAAACAGGAACCACGTCCCCCATTGCCATTGAGCAAGAGCGCATCCAACCTGAGGCACCGGTTGTTGAACCCACTGCCCTAGAAGCCTTCTTGCAGAAGGAACCTTCCGCACCTGCCATGGGCCGGTATCTGAGGGAAAACAGGAGGGATTTGACGTCTGAAGAAATGACAAGCCTACTGGAGGACCTGGTCTTGGCCCAGACCGCCTACGCCCAGACCATGAATGAGTTGATATTCCAGTTGGACTACCTCAAGGCCCTCAATGTGGACATGGGTGGCATTCTTGATCCCCAGAAGCTAGACCAAATTGAAGACCCTCTTATTCGTAGGAATTATGCCGACCTGGTGGATAGCTTCATGACCATTGTCCGGTATGAGGAGGTCCCCATTGTTGAGCCCGATTACCAGGCCCTCTTAGACCTGGACCTGCCGGGATCTGGCCACCAGGACCTCTGGCTTACCACCATGGCCAAGATCCAGTCTGGCCATTACTTTACAAATTTCCTGCCTGACTATGACCAGTTGGGTGCGGATGGACAAGAGATTGAAACAGCCCTATTGGCTTCCACAGACCCCTTTATGAAGTGGCAGCTCAAACAGACCCACATCCAACAAATTGGCCTGACTTTTGTGGGTGGTGAGGGCTCTCATCTATCCAATTTTTCAGAGGGCATGGACCACTTTGTGGACGGCTTTGAGACCTTGGCCAATAACTACCCAGGCACCCTCATGGGGCAGATTGCCCAAAGTTTGCTTGACAGCGACAACAAGGACTTTTTTAACTTGATCAATATCGTCAACACCCATGGATTTTATCCAGGGGAAACAAGCCTCAACCTGGTCATGACGCAAGTGGAGGACAGGGGAGCTGAAATCCACCTGGTGCAGGTGGAGGGCCATGGTGACCCGGACATCCAGGTCCTGATCAATCAAACCATCCTTGACCACTTGGCCCAGATGACCCTGGACAACAACAAGAGTCAAGTCCTGCGGACAGGGGTTAACTTCTCCAACGCCAACTACTTGAGCCTCTACTTGTCCAACACCTACTCGGACACTACCAAGGGGATCGAAAGTATTCATCGCAACCTAACCCTGGACCTGCGAACGGGTCAAGTGGTGACTTTAGAAACCCTATTCAACAGACCCTTTGAGGACTACAGAGAAGACCTGACAAGAGTCCTCGAAGACTGTGGCTACCAGGCCAGCCTCAGCCAGCAGCCCAGCTTCTTTTTCAGTCAACTGGGACTGGTGCTTGTCATCGAAGAGGATCAAGCAGACTATCCGGTCTATTTGACCCTGCCCCTGGGCAAGTTGACAGGTCTTATGGATGTTCGCCAACTCTACTAAGTAAAAAAGCTCTGCTGCAACCGGTTTTTCACTTGTCGCAGCAGAGCTTTTATTTTGTCCATAGCAGAACTTTTGTCTGTCAAAAGAGGGACTGGGATAGCTTGTCCAAATTACCGAAGGAAGCCCACAAGAGCAGTGGTAAACCCTTCTCTTCCCTCATACATGGAGGCATGGCCACAGGCCCCTAGAACCAAGTGGCTATGCTGGTTTAAACCCTTACCAATGGCAACCTGGTCTGCCAGAGGAGTCAGGCGATCCTCGTCTCCACTGATCAATAAAGTGGGCAGGTCAACGGCTACAAACCGGTCACGAATGTCGTAGGTTTCAGCCGACCGGACCAGGCGGATGAAGCCGTCATACCAACTTTTCTGCAAGACTTCCCCCAGGGCAAGCTTCCGGTCCATGAGCCAAGCGTGGGACTTTTGATAAAAGGTCTCCCCATAAATCATGGGCATACAAGTTGGAAAGAAAACCTCTATATCCCCTGTTTGGGCTGCCGCAGTCCAGCTGTCACCAATATCTTTCAGAATAGGTGACGTCCAAAGGGCCGTGTTGGCAAGCACCAGTCGTCTGATCCCCTGGGGATTGGCAAGGGCCACCTGCATGGCGACCTGACCACCATAGGATATGCCCAGGAGGTCCCATTGGGTGTGGGCCAGGTGGTCCATGACCGCAAGAACCGCATCCACTTGAAGGGTTTGGTCATAGGACCCACCTTCCAGGCGGTCGGACTGACCTTGGTCAAGGAAGTCCATTAAAACCACCTGCCTGTCCTGACACAGGTCTCCCAGTAAAGGCTGCCAGGAGGCTGTACTCATCATGATCCCATTTAGAATGAGGAGGGGCGGACGGTCCGACTGGGCCTGTCCATGGACTTCTACATGGACTTGATAGCCCTGGACGTCGATGCGCATGTGCTCCATATCCTAGGACTCCCCAATGTGGTCTACAAGCCGGTCCAAGCAGTCAATCATGGGATTGTGGCCCGAAGGCAGGGACACAAATGTTGCTCGCTGGTCTAAGGCTTCTACAATGCTGTCTGCCATGGTCTGGGGTACCACCAGGTCCTGGTCCCCTTGGAAGACCACAACGGGTGCCTTAATGTCTGCCACCAGGTTATTCCCTTCCGTCAGCCCATTATGGTTGGGTGAAATGTTAAAGCGGTTGAGGGCATAATCCACGTCCACCAAGTTTCGTTGGGTCAACATATCACTGAGGTAACGGTCGTAGGCTGCGGGTTCTGGCTGGTTGCCTGCATTATAAATCAAGAGGTTCCACAAACCCCTATAATAGTCCTTGTCCTTGTTGGCCAGGGCTTCTAGGACAGGGGCCACTTGGATAGGGTCTTTGGCGATATCTTCCCTGGCCTCAAGACGCTTGTCCAAAATCGGTTGCCCCTGGTCGTCCTTAAAGAACATGGGATACCCTTGAATGCCAACAGACTCCATGAGGTAGAGCTTGGTCACAGCTTGGGGGGCTTTGGCTGCCATGATCATGGCTACGCCACCTCCAGTTGACCAGCCTAGAAGCTGATAGCGGGTGATGTTTAGCTTGTTTAACATGGCAAAAATGTCCTCTGCAAAATCCGAGAGGTCATTGATTGGTTTTTGGTAGGATGATCCACCAAACCCCCGCATGTCCACAGCGACAACGTCATACTTTGGTTCTAACGCTTCAATTAACAGGTCAAAATGGGCTGATGAAGACATGTTGCCATGGATGAGGACGATGGTTTGGTCGCCTTTGCCACCGCGGCGGTAGGCAAGGGTTTCACCATTCACTTGCATAAATTGTAAAGGTTGCATTGGAACCTCCTTGGGCTATAGCAAACCCAGTTCTTTGGCTTCTTCCATCAATTGTTCTCTAAAGTCAGGATGGGCAATGGCAATGAGACGTTCTGCTCGCTCCCGGACGTTGGTCCCCCTCAAGGAGGCCACGCCGTACTCTGTAACTACAAAATCCACGTCATTTCTAGACAGGGTAACCGCAGCACCATGGGTGAGACGGGGTACAATTTTGGACTTCATGACCCGGGTTTCTTGGCCGGGCATTCGCACGTTTGCCGTGGAATAAAGGGCGATAAAGGACTTGCCCCCCTTGGATATTTGGGCCCCGATGGCTGTGTCTGCCTGACCACCCGTTCCAGAGAACTGCCGGTGGCCAATGGATTCCGAACAACATTGGCCAGTGAGGTCAATCTCCAAGGTTGTATTTATGGAGACCATCTTTTCATTTTTTCCTATGACATAGGGGTCGTTGACCCACTTGCCATTGAGGATCAGGACTGCGGGGTTGTCGTCTAGAAAATCATATAATTTCTTGGAACCCAGTGCAAATGTTGCAACCATTTTTCCGGGATAAAGGGTCTTGCATTTGCCTGTTACAGCACCTGCCTTGACCAGGTCTACCATACCGTCGGTGAACATTTCCGTATGGATGCCCAGGTCCTTTTTCTCAACCAAAGCTGCAGCAACGGCATTTGGAATGCCCCCAATACCCAGCTGGATGGTCGATCCGTCTTCCACCTGGTTGGCGATCAAACGGCCTATGGTCTGGTCCATGGGGGTGGGCTCCACCGTGGGAAGTTCTGGGATGGCATAGTCCACGTCGATCACATGGTCAATTTCACTGATATGGACAATGGTGTCCCCAAAGGTCCTGGGCAACTTGGGATTGATTTCAAGGATGATCAAGTCAGCGTGTTTCATCATGTCCCTCTCATAAGTTGCACTCAGGGAAAGGGACACATAGCCATGCTTGTCCATGGGACTGGCAGAACCGACAAATACATTGGGTTTCCTATGGAAGAGGCGGTTGGTGCCCGCCAGGTGGAGGTGGTTTGGAATATAGGAAACGGTCCCCATTTCATGGGCCTTACGCTGTTCTCTGGAATAAAACCAGCCGTCCATTTGAACCTTGTCCCTGTGGTCAGGGTTCATGAAGTATTCATAGCCCCCCATGGGAAGGCAGGTGGCCACATTAACTTGCCTGATACCGTCAGGAAGCTCATGGAGTCGGCTGAGGAGCTTTTGTGGCTCTGCCCCAGCCAGGGCAGACACAATATTGTCGCCACTTTGAATCATGGTCAGGGCTTGATCCACGGTTATTCGTTTCTTATTATACACTTGTTCAAACATGGATTATGTCCTTTCCACGGGCCCCCACTCTACCATGCCTGCCGCCCAGGCATAACCAATGCCAGCTGCAATCATGGCGACCAGGTCGCCGTCTTTTACCTTGTTTTCTTCAATGGCCAGGTGGAGGGATAGGATCTGGTCCACCTGGCCCATATGGCCATAGTTTTCCAGATAAATGGACTGGTCTTCTGTCAAGCCCAGCTCCCCCAGCATAAACTGATGCATGGACCTTTTAAAATGTAGGACAGCCAGGTAACCAATGTCTGCCCTGGTTGCGCCCGACTTATTTAGGGCCTTGTCAATACAATGCATCCAGTTGTCCATGGACACGGCATTGAGGCGGTCTTTCATATGTTTGGCATTCATCAGTCGTAAGGATTTTTGGGCCTCCAGGGCATTGGCTGGGGTAATGGGATTGACTGTTCCGCCAATTTCCACCCCTGCGTCCCGGGCCATGGACCCATCCGACATAATGTGGCTGCCCTTCAAGGCGTTTCGGCCCAGGTTTCGTTCTAAAATTAAGGCCCCTGCACCAGCAGACAGGTTAAACATCATGGACACCTGGGTGTCCCCATAGTCAACAAAGTCACCATTGCGGTAGCCGCCCACAATCATGCAGACCTTGAGGTCTGGATCTTGAAGCATCATATCCTTGGCAATTTTTAAGGCACTGACCGTGGAGCAACACCGCTGCTGGAGGTCGATGGCCCAGGCATTGACTGCCCCGATTTGGTCTTGGACATAAATGCCGGTGGTCGTCAGTGGGTATTCCTTCCACTCCTCTCCCATGGACAGGATCAGGTCAATGTCCTTCGGGTCAACCTGGCCCCTCTTCAGGGCATGCCTTGCTGCTTGGACCGCCATGGCCTGGGTGCCGTCCCCCTGGCCTGGTATGGGCTTTTCAACAATGCCCAGCTTGTCAATCACCGCCTGAGTAGCCCACTGGCCACCTGTCGCCTGAGAAATGTCTGCCGCCGTCATTCTAGGTTGGGGTATATAAATGCCTGTTGACCGTATGCCAACATGGTTTTTTTCAATCATGATGTCTTCTCCATTGTCCCTTGGTCCAGGATAAAACCCATGATGGCATGGGTTACCCGGCCAGGGTCCGTAAGGGTTACCAAGTGGCCTGTATAGTCCAATTCCTTGAGGACCGCTCCAGGTATGGCCGCCTGCAATTTGCGGCCTTCTGCGGGGTCGATGATTTTGTTGTCTGCACTTTGGAGGATCAGGGTGTCTGCCCAAATCCGTCCCAGGTCTCCTGGATGATAGCCCGCTTCTGCCAATAGTTGTCGCTGGTAGTCTGCCTTGGAGGGTAGGTCCCCCTTCAAGTCCTGGACCCGCTCAATGAGGCCCTTGTCCCGGTGGGGATAGAGTTCCAGCTGGGTAATGCTTTCCTGTATACTGGGTGCCGCCTCTGCCCCCTGCTTAAACAAGAGGGCCAGTACATCGCTGGTGTAGCCCCCCTCCATGTCGGTACAGCTGGTGTTACACAACACCAGCTTACCGATCATTTCAGGATGTTCCTTGGCCAACTCCATGGCCAAAAGACCGCCAAAGCCTACGCCCACCACGTGCACTGGAACAGCTCCAAATTGGTCCAAGTCAACAGCCAGTTGATCCGCCAAGTGTTTAACGGTCAGGGTTTCAACTGAATTGCCTGCCACATGGAGATCACTGAAGTCTGGCATGAACAAGCGAAAGTGGTCGGACAGGACCCTCGCTTGTTCTCGCCACATCCATGGACCATACCCCTTGTCCGGTAGGAGCAAGAGGGGCGGTCCATTTCCTATGGATTCAATTGTCAACGCAATGGTAAAATAGGTCATTGTGTTCCTCTTATTTCTTAAATTCCAGGTAGTCAGTTCGGTTGACCCAGGTATCACCTTCTACTTCTGTCAGGGTCATGTTCACAACACCATTTCTTTCGTCTGGTGCATATGCAATTCGAGGAATAATACCCTCTGTGTATTCCAGTGTTTCCATGGCGTCGATATAAGCCTCCCATGACAGGTTGTCAACACCCACCTGCTGGTCAGCCAGTTCAAGGCCCTTAACGAAGGTCTCAGCCGCAATCCATCCAGAAATAGTATAGGCATTAACTGCTGAGTCTGGATAGTACTTGGTCATGGCTGCAACCATATCTTCCACAGCTGGTCGTGTCATATCCACCCAGCCCATGCCGTACAAGTTTTCAATTACCGTTGGAGCTGCTTCTTTGTTGGCTGCAATAAAACTGTCAGACACGTTTGGATAAGGAGCAATAACTGGCATGTCGTGGAGACCTACCTTTTCCATTTCCTTTAGAACGCCTGATAGCCCGCCAGAAAGGCCATAGGAAATTACCAGGTCAGCACCAGAGTCCTTGACCTTAGCCACCTGGGCTGTGAAGTCAGTGGCCCCTGCGTCAAAGGACAAGTCTGCAACTAAGGCGTCTGTTCTGTCCTGAAGTTTAAGGCCTTCTCGAATACCATCTAGGCCATCGAGACCCACGTCGTCGGACCGATAAATAACAGCGACCTTTTTTGACTTAAAATACTCCAGGGCATACTGAGACATGAGCTTGCCTTCATAGAAGTAGTTGGGCTGGACTGGGAAGAAGTTTTCCCCTGCTCTGGTTGGAGCAGTTGCGCCTGTTGCAAAGTAAACTGCTGGAACGCCAGCTTCTTGTACCAAAGGTATGGAGGCTTTTACGCCTGGTGTGCCAAAGAGGCCTACCAAGGCAAAGACTTCCTCATCGTCAATCAGCTTTTGCACATTGGCTATGGAGTTCTCAGGCTTGAACTCGTCTTCTAGAACAATCAGTTCAATTTCCTTGCCTGCCACACCGCCGTCTTCATTGACCATTTGGATATAGGCCTTCATACCATCAAAGTAAGGCTTGCCAATAAAGGCCAAGGGACCCTGCTGGGCACCGGTAGTTCCCACAACAATTTTGTCTTCATGGATGCCCTGGGCCACTTCCACAGGCGCTGGGCCGCCCTGGTCATTGCCACTGGTTTCAGCTGGTTGTGTTCCAGACGCACACCCTGCCAACACCATGGACAAGGCCAATACAAGTATAAATAGTTTCTTCATTGTTTCCCCCTTATTCTCTATGCAATGTGTCCACCCAAGTAGGCCGCTTTAATGCGTTCATCCTGGGCAAGCACATGACCAACACCTTCATGGACAATGAGTCCAGTTTCGAGCACGTAGGCATAGTCGGACACCGCCAGGGCCTGCCGTGCATTTTGTTCCACCAGCAAGATGGTCTTGCCAGTGGCCTTGATCTCCTTAATAATGGCAAAGATATCCCGCACAATCAGCGGTGCCAATCCCAAAGAGGGTTCATCCAAGATCAAAATCTTGGGGTCCGCCATGAGGGCCCTGCCAATTGCCAGCATTTGTTGTTCTCCCCCAGACAGGGTTCCAGCCACCTGGTCGGCCCGCTCGGCCAACCTGGGAAACCACTTGTAAACCTGGGCCTTTAAGGCCTCAATTTTTTCTTTAGACGAGACCGTGAAGGCCCCTGCCATGAGGTTTTCCTCTACAGTCAAGGTTGCAAAGATCTGTCGCCCCTCCGGAGACTGGACGATCCCCTTGGCCACAATGGTTTCAACAGCTTGTCCATTGAGGGGGGCCCCTTCTAGGGTAATGGTGCCTCCACTGGGTTGAATCACACCGGAGATACACTTTAAGGTGGTTGTTTTCCCTGCACCATTAGCGCCCAAGAGGGTTACGATCTGGCCCTCCGGCACTTCGATGGTGATGCCCTTAAGAACGTGGATACTCCCATAGTGGGCTTGTACGTCCACAAGTTTTAACATGTGACTTCCTCCTCTGTGCCCAAATACGCCTCCTGGACACCTGGGTGATTTTGAATTTCCTCTGGTGTCCCTTCAGCGATCTTCTTGCCAAAGCTAATGGCGCAGATCCGTTCACACAAGTTCATGACCAGGGCCATGTCATGCTCCACCAAGAGGACTGTAATACCCAGTTGGTCTCGGATCTTCCGGATCAGGCTGGTCAGTTCCTCGGTCTCTGTATGGTTCATGCCAGCAGCTGGTTCGTCTAGAATGATAATTTTGGGGTCAGACATGAGGGTCCGGCCCAGTTCAACCAGTTTCAATATCCCATAGGGTTGACCGCCGGCAGGCTCACCTGCCAAGTGGGCCAAACCTAGAAAGTCCAACACCTCCAGGGCCTTTTGTTCAAAGGCTTGTTCCTTTTTCTTTCCAAGACCCAAGAGGTTCTCTACTAGACCGATATTCATCCCATGGTGCATACCCACCAAGAGGTTGTCTTTTAAAGACATGTGGTCAATAAGTTCTACATTTTGAAAGGTCCGAACCATTCCATGCTCAATGACCTCGTGGACATTGACTCCCAGGAGGTCGACCTCCCCCTGTCTTCCCTGAAGCATGACCTGGCCTTGGTCAGGTGTATAAAAACGACTGATACAGTTAAACACTGTCGTCTTCCCCGCGCCATTGGGTCCAATGAGGCCGTAGATAGACTTCTCGGGGACAGAGAAGCTTAAATCGTCTACAGCCTTCAGACCCCCAAAGCTGATGGAGAGATTGTCGATTGTTAGAATTGCCATTATGCAACCTCCTTTGGCTGACTAGCCCCTGGCTTTGACAGCTTGGAAAGGAGCCACGGGCCCAACCGGACCACGCCACCTGGCAAAAAGCGAATGGTCATGACGATCACAAGACCCGTTAAAATTATGGATGAACTATTGATGTCTTTTAAAAGCGGAATTTCCAGGGCTACGTGGGGCAAGAGGGTAATAACCGCCGCGCCCAGTATGGAACCCCCAATGGAAGTGAGGCCACCAATGACCACCATGGCCAGGAGGTTGACCGACAAGACCATCCCCCACACATCCGGTTGGGTGTACTTAACCATGTGCATGTAGAGGGCCCCTGCAACACCTGCATAGGCGGCACTTACGGAAAAGGCGATCAGCTTGTACTTGACCACGTTAATGCCCATGGCCTGGGCAGCATGTTCTGCGTCCCGCATGGCAATCAGGGCCCTGCCTGTTTTGGAATGGATCAAGTTGTGGGCCAGAATGGCTGCCACCACTACAACCACCACCGTTAAAGTAAAATAGGGGGCACCGGACTTGAGTTTAAGACCCAAGATGGTTGCCGTTGGCGCGATCTTCCCGGCAAAACCATTGGTAAATCCGGTTAAAACCTTAAAGGTCTGCTGGATGGCCACCCCAAATCCCAGGGTGGCAATGGCCAGATAGTGGCCTTCCAACCGCAGGGCTACACCGCCCAAAAGCAGTCCCAATAAAATAGGAATAAGGGCCGCTGCTAGGACACCCACCCAAAAAGGGAGCCCCATGTCATGGGTTACATAGGCCGACACATAAGCACCTAGGCCAATAAAGGCAGCATGGCCCAAGGAAATCTGCCCACTATACCCAAGTAAAATGTTGTATCCAATGGCCGCTATGCCATAGACACCTACAGATGTCAGCAAGATCAATGTCGACTTCTTCACCGGTGACAACCATGCAAAGGCAATGATGGCCAGACCAATGAGTATGTACCAAATCCTTTTGTCTAGTTTCCTCACTTGCTATACCTTCTTTCTCAGCTGGGTGCCAAACAAGCCTGCGGGCTTGACCACCAGCATGATGATCAAAATGCCAAATACGATGACCGTTTTCCAGTCCAAGGACAGGTAGTAGCCAACCAGGTTGTCCGCTACACCGATAATAAAGCCCCCGGCAACCGGTCCAAGAAAACTTGAAAAGCCACCTACCACCGCAGCGATAAAGGACTTTAAATGGATGTCTGCCATCATGGTGATGGAAATTTGGGTCTTGGGTGCAACCAAGATCCCTGCCAGGGCACCAAGACCCGTGGCAATCATCCATGAAATGGAGTAGACCTTGCCCACGGGTATGCCCATGAGCCTAGCGGTATGCTCATTTTCCGCTGTGGTCCGAATGGCAATCCCCAGTTTAGTCTTATTGACCAAATAATTGAAACCAAACACAATGGCCAGGATCAAACCAATGATAAACAAGGCATTGGGCTGGAGGATCAAGCCACCAATATCCCAGTTGCTCCCTTCAATGGCCTTACGCATGTAATAATCCTCGGTGCCAAAGAATAAGACGGCCAGACCCTGGATGATCATTAAGACCCCCATGGTAATAATGACCTTACTAATGATATTGGCCCGTACCGCCGGTCGAAGGAATACCCGTTCGACAATCCATCCCACCACGGCAGCAACCACCAGTGCTCCTGCCACCGCAGCCCAGTATGGTACTGCCTTCTCGAAAATCCTATACGCAACAAAGGCATTGAACATGGCAATGTCCCCCTGTGCGAAGTTGATGACATCGGACGTTCTAAAAATCAGAACCAAGCCCAATGCCGCCAGTGCATACAAGGCCCCCGTTTCCAGTCCAGAAACGACGTTTTGTAGCAAAATGTCCATAGTAGTCCTCCTCCTGTCTCTGTTCATGTCCCTATATCGCAAGGCCAGTGCCAAGTTTCTTCAAATCCTCAAAAAACTTTAGAAAAAGATGCGCCCGCCCCCTGGAGATTACGCTAATACCAAGGCTTCCGTCCGCCAAACTTCATGTCACCAGCAAGGTCAATCAATAAAAAAAGCACCTTACAAAATGTAAGATGCTTGCTTGTTTCCATTTGTCTTGTCCGGAATTTCGTACACATGCGAAAACCCGGACAGGGCTTGTTGCCTTTGCGGGGTGGATACTCAAAAGTCCTCCCTGGGCTCATGTCATCCATCACCCTTTATATAGAAGTTCTCCCTACTGGATCTGGTACTTTTCCATCTTTTCATAGAGGCTGGACCGGCCAATTCCCAAAAGCTTGGCTGCTTGGACCCGGTTGCCGCCCGCTTCCTCTACAGCCCGCATGATGGCCTTCTTTTCAACCGTCTCAAGAAGTTCCTTGAGGGGCTTCGTTGGACCCTTGATGTCGGTAAACTGTTCAGAGGTCACGTGGAAGGGCAGGTGGCTGGGCAGGATAGTGTCCCCGTCAGCCATGTTAATGGCCCGCTCCAATATGTTCTCCAGTTCACGAACATTCCCTTTCCAACTGTATTTCATGAGAATGTCCAGGGCAGAGGGGGCAATCTGGGTCACGTACTTGCCAATTTGCTCAGACAGTTTTTCAATAAAGCGTTCTGTCAAGGCTGGCAGGTCGTCCATTCGCTCTCTGAGAGGAGGAATGGAGATGGTCATGACATCCAGCCGGTAATAGAGGTCCTCCCGGAAGAGGCCTGCTGCCACTTTTTCTTGAAGGTCCACATTGGTTGCTGCAATGACCCGGACGTCCAGTTGGATGGTTTCATTGCCACCGATCCGCTCCAACTCCCGCTCCTGCAAGACCCTTAGGAGCTTGGCCTGCATGTCCAGGGGCAGGTCTCCAATCTCGTCAAGGAAAATGGTCCCCCCATTGGCAAACTCAAACTTGCCGATTTTTCCACCCTTACGGGCCCCAGTAAAGGCCCCTTCCTCATAGCCAAAGAGTTCTGCTTCCAGGAGTTCTGAAGGAATAGCCGCACAGTTGACCCGAATGAAGGGGTAGTCACCCCGACCGCTGTCATTGTGGACTGCATGGGCAAAGAGTTCCTTACCTGTGCCTGACTCTCCCAGTAGGAGGACATTGGATGTGGTCATGGCCGCCTTTTTCCCCATGAACTTGGCCTGTATCATTTTTTCACTGGACCCAATAATGGTGTCCCAGTTGTATTTAGCTCCACAAATCCGCTTCAGTTGGTTCTTCATATGGAAGAGTTCTGAATGTAGTTGCTTGTTTTTCTCGATAATGGTCCGAAATTCCTCAAGGTTTTGGAAGAGTAGCATGCCAAATCCATACAAGACCTCTCCCTCCCCGTCCAGGACCGGAATCCGGTGGACAATGGCCGTTTGGCCATTTTCAAACCGGTGTTTATAGGCAATCTCAGCCTTTTTGGTCTTTAGGACATAGGGAAACCGCGTGTTCTTATCGACGTTGACCACATGGCGCCCCACCACTTCAGCCTTTTCTTTTTGTAGGTAATCGGCAAAGACGGAGTTGATCATGCGGATGATCCCGTCCTTGTCCACCAGAATCATAGGAACCGGTATGGGGTCAAATATGGTTTCCAAGACCCGGATCAGTTCCTGATTAAAAATATTTTGTACTACACCCTCTAGACGATTGTCCAGATAACCCATTGTAGCCTCTCTCATTTTCTCCTCCCAACATACACTAGTGTTGAGAAGTGCAAGTCCCATGCCAAACATACGAATCTTGTATTTGCAAGTGTCCAGTCATTCGTACAGTTTCCAAAGACAGAAAAACTGTCTGGAAAGCCGGACACTTTATTCTATCATAGACCAAACGCAAAAATCTCCCGTACCTAGCCTCCGCAACAAAACATTTTGCACATGGAGGTTGTCTAGGCCGGGAGATCCTGACTTACACGTCTTCCGCTCTTAGGGAAATATTAATTTCAGGTGACGCTGCTTCCATCTGACGATAGGTGACACCAGAGGCGTCAAAGATCATTTTAGAGGCAATAATGGCGTCGGTGTGGGCATACTTGTCTGACAAGTAAACCACTTCTCTTATACCGGACTGTACAATGGCCTTGGCACACTCATTACATGGGAAGAGGGCCACATAAATTCGGCAATTTTCCAACTGCTGTACGCTGTTTAAGATCGCATTGAGCTCCGCATGGGCCGTAAAGGGATACTTGGTTTCCAGGAAGTTTCCTGTGTTCCCCCAAGGGAATTGGTCATCGGAACAACCAGTAGGCAGTCCATTGTACCCAATACCAACAATTCGGTTCTTCTCGTTAACAATACAGGCCCCCACTTGGGTGTTGGGGTCCTTAGAACGCATGCCTGATAGTTTGGCAATCCCCATGAAATATGCATCCCAACTGAGATAATCCATTCTCTTGTTCATTTGACTCCCCCTGTTCCCTGTTTTATTCTCCAAAGACGCTGGCTACCTGCTTCATTTTCTCTATGATCGGTAAATCGTATGGACACTTGGGTTCACAATTGCCACACTGGATACAGGCACTGGCCTTAACCGCCTGCTTGCCATAGTAGGTGGCTGCATACCCTTCCATTTTATATCGGACCTTGTAGCCCTCTGCAATAAACATGGCTGGAATGTTGATGTTCTGAGGACAGGGCAGACAGTAACCACACCGCCTGCAGAAGTTGCCATGGAGTTCCTTAACAATGGCCGTTGCTTCTTCCTGTTCCACAGGATTAAAGCCATAAGGCCCCCTGGCCACCTTGGCATTGGTTACCACCTCTTCAGGCATTTCCATTCCTGGAATGGCCACCGACACATTGTCATTCTGGAGGATAAACTTCAGACTCAAGACCCCATTGCTAATGGCCCCTCCTGCAATGGGCTTCATGACAATGACGCCAATATGTCTACGCTTGGCTATGGCAAAAAGGTCTGTCCCCTGGCTCTCCACAAGATTATATGGAAACTGGAGGGTCTCAAAGGGCATGTCCTCAATGACTTCCCTCACCAGGTCCGCACTATGGGCAGTCATACCCACATGACCAATCTTGCCCTCTTCCTTGGCTTCCACCAGGGCTTTATAGGCTCCATTGGGACCCATGATAAAGTCATAGTCAGCCTTGTCCTTGATCAAATGACACTGGTAGAGGTCAATATAATCCGTCTGTAGCCGATCAAGACTGGTCTCGATCTCTGCCTTCATGGCTTCATAGGTTTTGGCCATGGACTTGGTTGCCAATATAAACTTGTCCCGCCGTCCCTGGAGGGCATTGCCCAGGAAACCTTCGCTAACCGTATAGCCCCTGGCTGTGTCTATGAAGTTGAGACCCTCTTCCTCCAGGGCGTCAATGATCTCAACTACTTTTTCTTGGTTGACCCGCTGTATGGGTATACCCCCAAAACCGATGGGGACAATCTCTAAACCCGTTTTTCCCAGTACTCGTGTTTCCATGATTTCTTCCTCTACTTTTCAATCCCCTATAACGCCTTCTAATAACTTTCTTTATCTTTTTACACAAGCCTATAGGATTGTGCTTCTAAACTGGTTTCTTCCGGCGTCTTTGGCCGTATACAAGGCTTGGTCTGCCTTATGGATCAACTGAACAACGTCCATGTCACCAGTTGGGAAGGTGGACGCCACCCCCATACTAAAGGTCACATGGTCACAAATATCATTATAGGCATGGGCAATGCAAAGTGCATCAATTTCTTCTTTAATGCGCTCTGCAACCTCCATGGCCCCGTCCAAGGGTGTGTTGGGTAGGACTACCAAAAACTCTTCCCCACCAAATCGACCAACAAAATCCTCAGGCCGGTACATGAGGCTCATCATGGCCTGGGTCACCTTGCGAAGGACAACGTCCCCCTCCACGTGGCCATAATTGTCATTGTACTCTTTGAAGCGGTCGATATCCAACATAATCACGGACATGGGTAGCTGGTATCTCACACAGTTTTTCCAGTGGACCTCCAGGAGTTTTTCCACCCCCCGGCGGTTGTAAGCCTTGGTAAGAGGATCTTCCATGCTCAGCATTTCCAACCGTTTTTTTCCTCGTTGATTTCCGTAAGCTGCTGTACCTTAAAGGACAGTTCCTCTGCTTGTTCTTCGATAATCCGCCGCTGGACATACATTTCCTTAAAAATGTTGACCTTGCTACGGAGG
Source organism: uncultured Peptostreptococcaceae bacterium (assembly GCA_964342805.1). GTDB lineage: Bacteria > Bacillota > Clostridia > Peptostreptococcales > Acidaminobacteraceae > CAYFHQ01. The sequence continues at coordinate 25,037 of CAYFHQ010000051.1, forward strand.
ATAATGGGATCAATGGGTTTAAACAAGTAGTCCACGGCCCCCACTTCGTAGCCCTTAAAGATGGCTGTTTGTTCCTTAGAAATGGCTGTCACAAAGATGATCGGAATATTTTTTGTCTTTTCGATACTTCGTAACAACTCCGCTGTTTCAAACCCGTCCATGCCAGGCATTTGCACATCCATAAGGATAACAGCAAATGAATGACTACTGCACAGGGTCAAGGCCTCCTCCCCTGAGAGGGCCTTGACGATGTTGAGGTCTGGGTCTTCCAAGACGCTCTCCATGACCAGATGGTTTTCTCTGATATCATCAACAATGAGGATATCTACTTTTTCATTTAACATTCGAAT
>CAYFHQ010000052.1:0-24742 GCA_964342805.1 uncultured Peptostreptococcaceae bacterium
ACTTTGCCACAAGGTCCACCAATTTTTGATACATGAGTGGGTCCCTGAAGTCCTTGGACCGGACCGACAAGCCCACCGTGTCCTGGTCGGGGTCAAAGTCACGTACAGCCTCCAGCAGGATCTCACGGCCCACTTGAGGATCATACTTTTCAGTGGCCACCACGGGGTCCGCTGCAACCACCACCCTGCTGGACTCGATCCCCATCTCCTCAAGGTCAACCAGGGAATAGGCTTCTCTGACTGTTATGGCGTCCACCTTGCTGAGGACCTTTTTCATCCACCAACGGTTGATCTTCTTTCGAACAGGACCAATTCCATGGGCATACAACATGACTTTTTTGCCCATGAGAATCCCAAAGAGAATGATGGTCAAATAATAGTGGATACTCCGCTTGCTGGTGTCGTCCTGGAGGAGGCTCCCCCCTCCACTGATCAAGACATCTGTTTGCCAGATGGCCTTGAGGACAGCAAAGAAGTTATACCGATCTATGGTTTCAATACCCAAATCCTTGCGGGTTTGGTCTGGTGTAGCTGTCAAAACAGTTATGGTGTTGGCCGGGTCCAACTGGCCAATGGATTTAATCATGGACTCTAGTATTGCTTCGTCACCCAGGTTGTTAAAGCCGTAATACCCGGATATAAGAATGTTACTCATGGTGAGTGCTCCTATGGAATAGTCGATATAGTCCTTCAAGTACAGCAATGGCCAGGATACCCAAAAGGGCTCCAATACCTGCCCCTAAGAGGGTTCTAACCGTTGACAGGTAGACAGGTGCTCTCAGGTGGCTGAAGGTGTTGACCACCGATGCAAAACCAACCAAGGCAACCACCGTGAAGGGGAACAACCACTGCTTCCACCCCTTGGCCGCCAAATATACCAGCATGACGACTGAAGGGAAGGCCATGAGCATTTCCTTGCTTCTTGGGCGGGCCAATAGCTTCATTTCCATTAGATTTCTAAAAATCATTTCCAACTGGCTGGGCTGAATGGCCGTTTCGTGGCCAGTACGGGCAATATAGACGTAACCAGCCGCGGCTACTGCTAGACCCACAATCACATAAATGACCTTGATGGGTTCTTGTAGGACAGCCTTGACGTCATTGACAAAGCTGGTTGCACCCGCCAGTTCCTCCGATGACCGTCTAAAGCCCATCTTAATGACATAAACCACTGGAAGGATTGCCAGGGGTGCCATTTGACTCAGCTTCACCCCTCTAAAGAAGGCGATCTCAAGGAGGTACTCTGAGTTGGATAGGATGGCTGCCACATAGGCCCCACCTATGGTTACAATGGCGGTTGTCACGCCTATGGCAATAAGGGCCTGAACCAGTATATCTCTAAAGCGCCAGATCTTTGGTTCAAGGAACTTGCCCTTTAACAGCTCAATCAAAATAACAATTGCAATTACTGGGAAGAGAATGGCTGCCCCCAGTCCCAGAAGGCTGGCTGACAGGTTGGGAGCCACAAAGAGTGCGCCTACCACACCAATGGAACCCAGTGCCATCAAGACTCCATGAATCCGATCGGAGAAGGGATAAACAGCATGGAGGGTCAGTAAGCCCAGAGCCACCAACGAAATGCCGATCACCATTAACCTCCACAAGCCTGGTTCATTATGATCCATGGTGGACGGAGGGCCTAGGAAGAGGCCATGGGCAGACAAACGATCCTTTAAAGAGTAAAAACTCTGCTCGTAAGCCTCAGGATCTGTAATATAAATGGAGTCACTGTCCTTTTCCTTAAAGGGTCTAAAATAAACCGTACGGATGTTTCTTTCGGTGATGGCCCGGTACATGGTGTTTTCGATCTCCTCTGCACCTTCGTAGTTGTAATACTGCCACCGGGCTTGAATATACCCTACGATTGGGAAAACCCGTACTGCCTGATAGTCGAGTTTCTCAGTCAGGTCCATGAGACCATCTTGCTTGGTATGGGCTCTTTGAACCCCCGTCTCAATCAAACCGGGTTTAATGTTATTTTCTTTAAAGTATTGGTAGAGGGCCTTATTGGCCTCTGGATTTTCTTCTTCCAGGGGGTTATAACCCGTAATGGACTCCCCTTGGAAAACAACGACTCCTGGTAGAATCCCGAAAGTGTCCATTTCTTCAACAAAGACATCCACCAGCTTTTCTGGATGAATTTCAGAGTTTGCAGGACGAGGAGCCACCTTTAAGCCACTGTCTTGGACCATTTTGATTTTTTCAGGATCAAAACCAAAGCCCACCCAGGCCAGTTCTGTACTGGACAGGGCCTTGAGTGTCCGTTTGGAATTGCCATCATGGTCGCTTAGGACACCCGTTCGGGCATACAGGGCTTCATTGGCCGTACCATCAAGAACAATAGTAAATTGTCCCTTCTCACTGAAGGTCTTATAAAAGGACGCTGGATAGCGCTTTTCTAGACCTTTATGGATAAAATCAAAGAGGTCCTTGTCATCGGTTCGAGCCACCAAGTCCCACTTGTCGGCTTGGTTCTCCAGGTGGTCAACGGCTTGTGGACCATAGTCTTTTTTCCAATCAACCTGGCCCATGAGCTTGCCATAAATGGTGTATTCCACAGGTGCACCTGCGTTTTCAAGGTTTTCAAAGTTTTCTTCTTTGACTGCAACGGAATAGAATCCTTGATCTTTAAAGAAGGACAGCCACCAGGCAAGGTCATGGTCCGACTGGTCAGCCAAAGCTACTACTTCTTCATAATCCATCATCATTTCAACGGTATCCGCCGATCGCTCAGCCCCCATGCGGTCCATCAAGGTCCAACCGCATACGATTAAACCGATGATGATAATCCCCAAATAGATTTTCTTCATTCGTCCTCTGTCCTCTCCGATTTTGTTATGCAACTTATGTAATACAACAAGTCTAGAATAACGCCAGCCGACCATACACGACAAGTGCGCAAAAGAAGCAAGAGACTGGGCCCTTGCTTCGCATTTTTATTTCATCCTCTAAACCATTCACCCTTTATGGTTTAACAATGGTATATCCCCCTCGGATCATCACCCATGCATCCTCAGTGATGGCCACGCCTCGGCCGTCATTTTGTGGAATGAGAATAAAGTTATTCTTAGGAATGGACACGTTATGGGCAATGTCATTTCCTTGGGTAAGGTTGGATAGACCACCTGCTGAACTGGCAATGGCATTGGCCTCGCCTGACCGCAGAATAAACTCACTGCTGGCCCCCAGGTAGATCATGGTCCCTTTTTTGGCATTAATAATCTCAAAGATGGCCCGGTCCGCACTCTGTGTGGCTGGCTTTTGGCTGGCCAGCTCCTTTTCCAAGGCATCAATCTTGTTTTCCATACTTGTGTTTAACTCTTGAACACGTTTATCAACATAGGATAGTGTCACCAGCGGGTCAGTTTGTGTCCCTGGCTCTGCGCTTACGCCCATCTCCAGCGGACCCACAAAGAAGCTACCAACCATCACGCCCAATGCCACAAGGCCTGCTGTTCTCAATTTACTCATGGATACCTCCAGTTTATGATTCATAGCTATTATACGATAAATCTCAGGAGTTTCAAAGCTGAGGACCGGATTGAAACCGCATCGTAAACCTCTTGTCATTTCACGAAAAAAAGCTGCAACCCAGGGTCACAGCTTTATTGCTCAAATATGTAAGTTACTCTTCATATAGTCCAAGGCTGATCATGAGGGCCTTGTCCACATCTGCCATCATTTTATCTGGCAGTTCCCCTATGCGCTGGATCAACCTGCGCTTATCTAGGGTACGAATTTGCTCCAGTAGAATTACAGAATCCCGCTGAAGTCCCACACCATCCTTGGGCACCTCCACATGGGTGGGGAGGTTGGCCTTGGTGATCTTCGCTGTGATCGCGGCTACGATTACCGTTGGACTATACTTGTTACCAATATCATTTTGTATGACCACTACAGGTCGCTGTCCCCCTTGTTCAGAGCCAACTACAGGATTTAAGTCGGCAAAGAAGATGTCACCGCGTCTTATACGCACTGAAGTCTCCTTCCTGCTCCAAGTCTCTTTCATAAGACTCGAGGCATCCTGATTCGCAATGAGTCCAGAGTTCAGCAAGATCCAAGTTGATCTCTGCCATGCGCTGATAGCCCAGTCGCATATCCTCTGGTGATGCCAGCTTAATAGGTGCCTTTAGGTGTAAGTTTTTGCTCAAGGTCTCAACGTCCTGGGGCTTTCCACCTAATTCTCTCAATAGCTCTTCTGGCAATTTCAAATGTTCTTTTTGCATTTTTGTCATAAGGATACCTCCATAACCTGTATGTAATGAAGGGACATGCCCTATTATAACGGACGAACCCGGGTGAAACAATGTTATTTTTGTCCAATCCGATCACGAACGGATTGCACTTGATTACCTCTGACGTATACCCGAGGCACACGCTTACTAATCATACAAACGACTTCGTAGTTTATGGTCTCAATCCAACTGGCCACTTCATCGATGGAAATAAAATTTTCGCCTTGCTTTCCAAAGAGAACAACCTCGTCGTCTCGAAGCGCTTTGGTACCATCAAGATCCACCATACACTGGTCCATGCAAATACGGCCAATGATGGGCTTCTTTACTCCTTCGACAAGGACCTGGGCTTTTCCTGTATATAATCGTGTATACCCGTCTGCATAACCAAGGGGAATGGTGCCTACACGCTGTTGGTGGTCAGTGGTATAAAGGAGACCATAGCTAATGCCAGCCCCTTCCGGTAACTCCTTGACCAGCGACAGCTTAGCCCTTAAGGACATGACTTCCTTGAGTTTAACATTTACATGGCTCACGTCGTGGGACGGATAGAGTCCATATAACATGATGCCCGCCCGAACCATATTGTAGTTAAGCTCCGGCAGGTCAATGATAGCCGCTGAGTTAGAGACGTGTTTAATTGGAATCTGGACCCCAGCTTTTTCAAGGGCCTCTACTGTTTCATTAAACCGCTTTACCTGCTGGCAGGTATAGGCCTTGTCCACCTCATCAGCAACGGCAAAGTGGGTGAATATCCCTTCAAGGACCACTCCAGGTAGCTTGGCCATAGCTCTTACAGCCTCTACAGCCTCTTGGCCTGCCTGTAAACCCAGCCGCCCCATACCAGAATCCACCTTTACATGGAGACGGACTGTCTTTTGCCTTTTTACAGCTTCTGCACTCATGGCCTGGGCCTGGTCAACTGCATAGACAGTTTGAATGATGTCATTGTCCAAAACGATATCAGCGTCTTCATTGGGGGTATAGCCCAAGACCATGATATCGGTCTCTGGATAGGCCCGTCGCAGTTCAACCGCTTCCATGAGGGTCGCCACCGCAAATCGGTCTGCCCCATTCTCCAGGAGGGTTTGGCCAATTTCCACTGATCCATGTCCATAGCCGTCTGCTTTAATGACCGCAGTAACCAAAGCGTCTTCCTTTGTTACCCGACGTACTTCTCGTATATTGTGGGCCAAATGGTCCAAGTCAATCTGCGCCCAGACAGGACGCGTAATCCGTTTGCTCACGATTCAATCCCCCTTGTGGTTCCCTTCGGTTTCCCTTTTGCCTATCCTGTCCCTGCAGACAGGTCCTAGTCCAAGCATACGGAAGCCCTTTAGAAACCTACAATAAATCTCATATTTCTACACACGTCCAACAATTTCTTTTAATGTATAGGTCAGACCTGCAACAATATCTCCTGCCAAGAGGCCATACTCACCCTTGTCCTTGGCCATAATATCCCCAGAGCGGCCATGGCAATAAACACCCAGCAGGGCCGCTTCCAGCGGCGATACGCCCTGGGCGGCAAAACCGGTAATGATACCCGTTAGGACGTCTCCCGTCCCTGCGGTGGCCATACCAGGATTCCCTGTGGTATTCACATAGACATGTCCCTTAGGTGTACCCACAACCGTTCGAGACCCCTTGAGGACCAGGATAACACCCCACTCCTGGGCATACTTACGGGCGATGGCCACAGGGTTGTGATTAATCTCTTCTGTGGTCAGACCACACATCCGGCTCATTTCACCGGGGTGGGGGGTCAGAATAATGTCCGCCTTCTTCTGTTGGAGGACATCCATGTTTTTCGCTAAGACATTGAGGCCGTCAGCGTCAATGATCATGGGCTTTTCCACTTCATTGATCATTCGCTTGACCAATTCGCTCATTTCAGACGTTGTTCCGCACCCGGGACCAATGGCCACGACATCAGCCGACGCCGTTTCTTCAATGATCCGTGTAATTTGGTTAATGCCAATGACGCCCTTGCGCATCTCCTGAATGGGGATGGTTACAGCCTCTGGCACGCTGGTTGTAATAATGATATTCAAACTTTCTGGTATATACAACTTCAACAAGCCCAGGCCACTACGCAGGGCAGACCGACAGGTCAGAATAGCTGCACCGGTTAAACCAGACGAGCCAGCTATGACATTGGCCTTTCCGTATGTACCCTTATGGGAATTTTTTGGACGTGAAGGGACAAAGCTCTTGGCCATCTCCTCCGTAATAATTTTTTTGTCAAAGGCCACTTCGTCCTGGAGCTTAGGAGGTAGACCGATTCCCCGGATCACCAGCTCTCCGTTGTAGTCTGCTCCTGGGTAAAGAATGTTGCCGCACTTGGGCAGGACAAAGGTAACTGTCTTATGGGCCTCAATAGCCGTTCCTAGAACCTCGCCGGTGTCCCCCATGACCCCAGAGGGCACATCGATGGACAGGACAAACTTGCCCAGGCGATTGACGATTTCTATAACGCCTTTTTGAACGCCTTCCACTTCCCGCTGGAGACCCGTTCCAAAGAGGGCGTCCACTACGACGTCCTGGAGGGGAAGGAGTTTTTCCAACTTGGTCAGACCATTAATATCATTTATGTTATCCACAGTCACGTGGAGTTTCTTCAAAATCTCAAGGTTGATCAGGGCATCGCCGGTGATCTCTTTGGGTGACCCTACAATGAAAATGCGAAAGGGAATGTTGCGGTTCATTAAATGTCTGGCCACAACAAAGCCGTCCCCACCATTATTGCCTGTCCCACACAGGATAATGATCGACGACGGTTGAGGAACGGACTTGAGGATTTCCCCCACTACGGCCCGACCTGCATTTTCCATTAGTACAACCCCTGGTACCCCATACTTTTCAATTGCCACGCGATCCAGTTCGCGCATTTGCTCATTTCCTGCCAGTCTCATGGACGCCTCCTAGACCTTTTCTCTCTCTGCCACAGCTGTTGCGGTTGCATATGTTTTACAATGGGATATAGATATATGTATTGTGTCTATTCCTATCTGGTCCGTTTTTGCCTTGGCCCCCTGGTAGAGGTGAAGGACAGGCTTGCCCAGGTCGTCCCGAAGGACTTCTATGTCCGTCCAGTTAAAACCCCTGAGGCCGGTTCCCATGGCCTTGACCACGGCTTCCTTGGCACAGAAGTTACCGGCAACCGTTTCTGGTCGCAGTCCTCTGGACTCAAAATAGGAAATCTCATTTTCCGTAAATAATTTTGTTAAAAAACGTTCTTGGCGATCCATGGCTTTTGCTATCCGATCGATCTCCACAATGTCAGTGCCTACACCGATGATCATCTATGCCTCCTAGGCCCTGATCATGCTACAATATCAGTATGATACAGGAATATCCTAAGTTTAACATGAGGTGAAAACATGCACAAATATATCTGCGTAAAATGTAGCCAGCCGGCCAAGCACCGGGATTTCTACCAGCACCCTGGGGACAAGAACCTCTTTGCTGTCTACGCCTACTGCACCACATGCAAGACCCACAGCTGGGGCGGCCTCAGCTTCCACCCAGCCATGAATGAACTCTTCAACCAACTATTCCAAGCCAACTTCGACTATGTGGCCACTGGGGAGGAAGAGGCCATTGTCCTTGAGGAAGGTTAGGACCAAACAGGAAGACGAAAGATATGGGTGGCCAGACCCAACTAAAATCGATTCACGTTACCACAACGAAAATAGGACAGACGTTTCCCCGTCCGCAGAATGGGAGGGGATGCGTCTGTCCTATAAGTTTTATCTTATACTTGAATCAAACTAAATCGCTTGCGTGGCTTGCTTCAACCAAGCCACATGGTCCTCGTCCAGTAGGGGCGCTATCTTGTCGAACACCTGGGCATGGTAGTCATTGAGCCACTGGATTTCCTTGTCGGTCATCAGGGACTTGTCAATGGCCTTGGTATCGATTGGACAGAAGGAGATGATTTCAAAGTTGAGGAAGGTTCCAAACTCCGTTTCCTCTGCCTTGCGCACCACTAGGGTGTTTTCGATCCGGATACCGTAAGCACCGGCCCGGTAAACCCCTGGCTCATTGGTTAGGATATGGCCGATTTCCAGTGGTACCATGTTGGGTTCCATTCTAAAGCCTTGAGGGCCTTCATGGACATTGAGGAAGTAACCCACGCCGTGGCCAGTTCCGCACTTGTAGTCTACGCCCACTTCCCAAAGGGGCTGGCGGGCAAGCATATCCAGCTTGGAACCTGTTGCGCCATAAAGGAACTTGGCCATGTTCAGACGGATATGTCCAACCAGGGTCAGGGTATAGTCTCGCTTCATTTGATCAGTTACCTGACCAAAGGCTACGGTTCTTGTAATGTCCGTTGTACCATCATAATATTGACCACCGGAGTCAAATAGGAAGAAGCCATCGCCATCCACCGTGTAGGACGAAGCCTCTGTGGCACGGTAGTGCATCATGGCGCCGTGTTCTTTCCAACCAACGATACTATTGAAGGACTCACCCACAAAGTGGTCTTGCTGGGACCGGAAGTGGCGAAGCATTTGACCACCCTTGAGTTCTGTCAGGTCACCGGAAGCGGCCGCTTCTTCTTGCCACTTGAGGTAGTGGACCATGGCTGCCCCGTCCCTTACCTGACATTCTCTCCAACGGGCCATCTCAGCGTCGCTCTTGCGAGCCTTTATGCGGGCCACGATATTGGGGGTCTGAATGTGGGTACAAGAAGCGTCTATAGCGCCATGTAGGGCTACACCCAGGGTAGCTGGGTCATAGGCAATGGACCCACCAAGCTGGCCTATGTCATCCTTCACTGCCGTATAAGTCTTTAGAACAACTCCTTCAGCCGTCAGGGCTTGAGCGGCCTCTCCATCAATTTTTGATGGTTCAATGTATAATACTGCCTTGTCTGCAGACACGATCCCGTAAGACAAAACAACTGGATTGAACTGGACGTCTGAACCACGCACATTAAAGAGCCATGCCAGGTCGTCCAGGGTTGTGATAATGGTATGGGCTGCCTTCTTGGCCTCCATGGCCTTGCGAACCATGGACAACTTCTCCGTCACCGTTGCACCGGCAAAAACCACCTTATGGATCATGGCCTTGTCCCGGGGGAGTTCTGGACGATCCGTCCACACGTTTTGCAACAAGTCCAGGTCTGTTTTCAATTGGATGGTCGTTGGGAAAACAGCTTTTTCCCAGTTGGCAAGGAGCTGCGCGGAAACCACCGCACCGTCGAAACCGAGAACGTCCCCATCCTTCATTTGATTACCGAGCCACTGGGCCACAGAAGGAACACCTTCAAGGCCTTGCTTCATCAGTTGAACTTCGGTACCCTTCAACTGGTCTACTGCTTGAATGTGGTAGCGACCATCTGTCCACAACCAAGATCCCTCAAGACCGATTACAGCTGTCCCTGCTGAACCGTCAAAACCTGTGATCCATTCACGACCCTTCCAGTGGGGGGCAACGTACTCGGACTGGTGGGCGTCACTGCTGGGAATCACATAGTATGTAATGCCGTGTTTTTTCATTTCACCCCGTAGGGCTGCAATTCTGTTGTCAATCATCCTTTTCCCTCCTGTATGAAAACGTTTTTTCTATCTCCATACTAAACCTATGGACAAAAAAAGCAAGCCTATTTTTGTATAGTTATAATTCTTTTACTCTAATGAAAAAGATGCGCCCTTGCCTAAAACAAGAAGCGCACCGATTATTTCTCTTATTCCTGACCCAAACGGGCAAACAAGATACGGTCTTCGTATATACCTAAACCGTCATTCCAAGCGGCTTCCCGCCGGTAGCCCTCTTCTTCAAAACCACACTTTTTTATCAGGGCGATGGAGGCCAGGTTGTCCGGATGGATCATGGCTTCCACCCGGTGAAAGCCAAAGGCATTGAGGGTTCGATCCATAAGGGCTGAAACAGCCTCTGTCATGAGTCCATGGTTCCAGTAGGACCGCATGAGCATGTAACCAACTTCCGTCTTCTTATTCCAATGCTCCAAATGGTGGAGAGAAATCATACCCACTAACTTTTGATTGTCCTTGAGTTCTACTCCCCAGCGGACAAACTGTTTGTGTTCATAGCCATACTGGACAATTTCTATGAACTTCATAATGGACTCCATGGAGGTAAATCCATCAAAGCCCTGATACTTAAAGACTTCCTCGTCAGAATACAAGAGGAGCAAGTCGTCAGCGTCCTCCTCGGTTAGGGGACGAAAGCGCAAGCGCCGGGTCTCAAAAATCGGAAACTGGGCAAAGAGCTGGTCCATTTTATCCATTCTGCCACCTCCTTGGCTTCACTGGGACTTATTCATAAACAGGATTGGCTGGTTTTTTACCCTCCAAGACCAAGAGGACATTCCGTGCAGCCATGTCACTCATACGGCTTCTGGTTTCCACTGTAGCACTACCAATATGGGGTAGTAGGACAACATTCTTCATGGTAAGGAGGTCCGGTGTCACATGGGGTTCGTTTTCATAGACGTCCAGTCCAGCCCCCCAAATCGTCCCTCCTTCAAGCGCATCCACAAGGGCCTTTTCGTCAACAACCGGCCCCCGGGAGGTGTTAATGAGGATGGCGTTCTTTTTCATGAGACCTAACTCTTTTTCACCAATCAGGTGGTGGGTCTCCTCTGTTAAGGGGACGTGGAGGGAAACCACGTCTGCCCGACCAAGCAGGTCTTCCAATGGCGCATAAGTGGCATTAAAGCGCTTCTCAAAGTCGAGGTCCCGCTCACGGTTAAAATAAACGATCGGCATGTGGTAGCCCCGGCTCTTTTCAGCAAAGCGGTGGCCAATTCGACCGGCTCCAATAATGCCCAGGGTCTTGCCATAGACATCCTGTCCCAGGAGGAGCTTGGCAGAAAAGGAGTTCCACTGGCCACTACGCAGGTAGTGGTCAGCCTCTACAACCCTTCTGGAAACGGCAAAGAGTAAGGACCAGGCTGTTTCTGCTGTGGTGTCCGATAGGACGTCTGGGGTATTGGACAGGTAAACGCCCCGCTCTTTTGCGGCGTCCACGTCCATGTTGTTAAAGCCTACCGCGTAGTTGGCAAATATCTTCACCGAGGGTGCCGCGTCCATGACCTCTCCATCAATGGTGTCTGTCAGGGAGGAAATAACGGCGTCAACCCCCTGGATGGCTTCTATGAGTTGAGCCTTGGTCAGCTGCTTGTCTTCTGTATTTACAATGACTTGGTGGGTCTGCCTGAGGGTGTTCAGGCCTGATTCTGGTATATCTCTAGTCACATATATTTTCATAAGTTCCTCCTGTATGTAATTAATGGCTACCCAAATCATTCGCCGAAAAATCAAAACTCCCTGCTTATTCCAAGGAAAAGACCCCATAAAAAAACACAGAAAAACGCCTTGTCGATGGACCCACAAGGCGTTTGTTTGATTCCGAAAAAATGTTATTGGTTTGGTCGTGTTCAGCTTGTACTTTGGTCTAGGCCAGTCCCTTTCGAATTCTTGGCATAAGGGCAGCCATAACTGCAACACTAATGACTACCATCCAACCGCACCAAACGAAGAGGTCTCCCCAGGTGGCGGTCTGTTGGATAATGCCTTCAAAGGCCAAATAGGACCAGTAGAAGGGGGACCAGTAAACAAACATATGGTATTGGGCGGGTACGGCCACAGCCACAATAATGGAGGCGCCAATGGGCAAGAACATGAACTTCATGTTGGCCAAGGAGGCAATCTGGTTGGGACTGAGGACGCCAATAAGGAAACCGAAGACCACCAGGATGATCAGGCTAGAGAAGATAACAAAGACCGTTTGCAAGAGGTCTATGTGCAAGTAACCCGTTATCCACAACATGCCAAAGATCTGGATAAAGGCCAGGAGCATGCCCGTGAAGGTCTTTCCTGCAATGAACTCTCCCCGTCGCATGGGCGACACGGTCAGGGCCCTTATGGTCCCGTCTTCCTTCTCTTCTACAATATTAAGGCCGATCACCCCACCGCCTAAGGCCAGGGCCATGAGGATCAGGGAACTGATCCCAACGGTGGCCACAGGGGACTCGGTGAAGCCTATAGAGGTAAAGCTAACTTCCACAGGGGAAGCAATCCCCTGCTCATAGTTACTGATTAGAATCTGGGCAAGGCCTTCTGCCCCCTCCCGCTCGTCTCCAAAGAGGACCACCCTGTGCTGGCCTTGGTTTTGGACAATGCCAATCACTTCGTCCACGGAGGCCAGACGGTTCTCCAGGGCCTGGCGGTCGTCAAAGACTTCCACAGAGCCATAGTCCCCTAACATTTGCTCAAAGGCTGGGTCAACCGAAGCGTCAATGGCAAAGTTGACAGAGGTGGACTCTAGGCTGGGAATAAAGAAGGTTAGACCCCAGGCGATCAAGAGGGGGGCCACCATAATATAGACGACAATGAACTCCCGAATGGAACTGCGATAGTCCCGTGCTGTTATATTCCAAATACGTTTAAACATGATCAGCCTCCTATCGTGCAAACCGCTTGCGGTAGTTCAAGAACATAATGCCATAGGCCACACCACCCAGGAGGATGGAATAGGCCGCAGCCGTCCAAATAATGGTCGAGTTCCCTGTAGCGAAGTAGGCCTCCTTCAAGGCAAACATGAGGGAATAGGTCGGCATGAGGCGGACAAACAAGGGCGAGAAGCTGGGTAGGTAGTAGGACGCAAAGGGTACGGTAAGCATCATAGTCACAACTAGAATCCAAACAAAGGCCTTGGACAAGCGATCAAAGAAGCTGGCGATCAACAAGCCCACACTGGACCCAAAGAAACTACCGGACACCAGGATGACCAACAAGTGGAAGTAGTTGGCGCTTAAACCCACCGTGGTCAGGCTGACCAGGAGCATGGAAAGACCGCCGAGAACCAACATCATGATCATTTTGGAGTTCAGGAACTCGAAAATCCTGCCTGGACTCACGGCATAGGCCCGAACGGTTTTGGCTTCCACTTCAAAGAACATCATGGTTGCAATAAAGAAGAGACCCATGAGGACCGGTTCTGTTAAAGCAAACATGGGTACCATGGAGAGGTTGAACTTGGTTGCTTCCTTTTCCTTAAAGGTATTGAGTCTTTCCACAGGAACACTTGAGACCCCTTCCAGGTCTCCACTGAAAAAGAGTTCCGTTTCCAACTGGGCTATGTTTTTCACAAATTGGTTTTCGTGGCCCTGGAGGTGGTAACGTACGGTAGGCGCTTCCTCTGTCCCGCCAATGAACATGGCAAAAGACTGGGTGTTGTCCTTGAGGAGGGCGTCAATGTCCGTGGAGGCTGACTTAACCAGGGCCTTGTCACTGCGGCCCGCAATGGACTCAGCAGCCTGGCTGGCAAAGGGGTTGTTTTCTTCTGCAACCACATAGATTGTTGGTTCAAGACTGACTTCCTCGGGAATGACCATGTTCACCAAAACAGCAAAGAGGACAACAATAAAGAGGGAGATCAAAACAAAATAGTTGCGGTTGACCAAATGCCAGTCTTTAATTAGTAGAGCCTTTAAACGCTGTAGCATTTACTCCAACCCCCTCCCGGTTAACTTGATGAAGATTTGTTCTAGGGTCGCTTCCTGGGAGTGCATGGTGTCCACTGCACCACCTTGAATCAAGCTAGCAATCCGCTCTTGGTCTTGCTGGAGGACCATGGACAGGGTTTCTTTTTTCAGCTGGCCACTGTCTTGGTATTCCACATGGACCAAACGTTCCCCATGCTGGAGTTTCAAGTTTCTCGGGGAGTCGATGGCCTGGATAATGCCTTCATTGATAAAGGCCACCCGGTCACATAACTCCTCGGCTATATACATATTGTGGGTTGTTAAAAAGATGGTAGAACCCGCCTTCTGTTTTTGGCGGATGATTTCTTTAATGGCACTAGCTGTTGTGGGGTCGAGACCCGAAGTCGGCTCATCCAGGAACCAGACTTGTGGATTGTTGATCATGGACCGGGCAAAAACCAACCGCTGCAACATGCCCTTTGAATACTCCGACGCCTTCTTATTCATGGCTTCACGGAGGCCTACCATCTCCAGTAACTTCTCTGGATCTTCAGTGGGCACTGCAAACATGCTCTTGTAAAAGTTCAAGTTTTCAAGGCCAGTAAGCTTCTTATACACATTGGGATGTTCAAAGGAAACCCCCATGGCATTAAAGAGCTTTTGTGACTGCTTACGAACGTCCTCACCCGCTATGCTGACTTCACCTTTTTGAAGTTGTAACAATCCTGTCAGGATGTTTTGTGTCGTGGACTTACCTGCACCCGAGGGTCCCAGGAAGCCAAAGATTTCGCCTTTTTTCACTTCAAAGTTCAAGTCCTTCACGGCACATTGCTCGTTATTGGTGTAGGAGTGATAAAGACCATTTACTTTAATCATATGCTCACCTCTTACTTGTCGTCTTCTTGTGCTTGCTTTTTATTCATCATGGCACCCAGCACTTTAAGCTTGAGCCATCCAATGGCAACTACTGCTATACCTATCAGTACCCAACCCCATACGGGAATATTGGCAATCCAGTCCATAAAACCCTCTCCTTCCAAAGAATCGTCCACCGTGCTTGTTTCCCCCTTCATTCAGGGGGGGTCACAAAGTACTGTTGAAAAGTGACACACCAGTCATATGACTGATTAGTCACATTCACGGTAAAGAAAAATGACTAGAGCTTTGTCGGATGTGACGCTATAGTCATGTGACTGTATAGTCATATTATACATCCACCTGAAAATCTGTCAAGTGGGTCTATTCATTTCTTTTTTCAGGTTCCTTGTAAATGCCGTTTTTCAGGATGTCCAGCATTTTTTCCGCTAGGAGTTCGTAGCCATCTATGCTGTCCTTGATATCCCCTGCCTTGTAGAAATACTCCGCCATAGCCTGGTTCATGGCAATCATAATGTGGGAGGTAAAGTCAAGGTCAAGGCCCTCTCTCAGTTCCCCTTTTGCATGGGCTCCCTGGAGGAGGTTTTGAATAAAGTCGTTGCCCTTGGCATTGTTGTCACCCAGGACATACTTCTTTAGTTCATGGTCTTGGATAACCATTAACTCCGAAATGATCGTGACCATCTTGGGGTGCTCCACTGCAAACTGCAGGCCGGACACATAAAGGGCATTCATAAACTCAAAGAAGGGTTTAGAGGCAAACTCTTGGTCATAGTCCAGGAGGTATTCCGCCTTTTTTTGACCGGTTACGTCAATGAGATATTTATAGAGGTCCTTTTTATCGTCAAAATACTGATAAAAACTCCCCTTGGCAATTTTACTCTTTTGTACAATTCTCGAAATACTGGCCTTGGCATAGCCCTTCTCGTAAAACTCGTCTGTGGCATGCTCCAGTATTCGGTTACGCTTCTCTTCGGGTAGGTTAAAAAATGTCGCTTGTGGCACCCGATCACCTCCATCTAACTTAATCAACACAAAAAGTGACTGTGTAGTCATAGTATATGACCACACAGTCACTTTGTCAATTTTCAATAAAACTCGTTTAGGGCGCATCGTCCCCTAGTACTTGGCACGGACAGCAATCTGACCAATGTCTGTTTGAGTGCTTATGAAGTCTTGAAAGGCCTCCAATTCTAACTTGGTGTAGCTGGTGAAGACATTGTACATGAGTTCATGGGGATTTTTCACATACTGCTGGAGGTAGTAGTTTCGGGCCCCATCAATCCACTGGCCAATTTCAAGAAGGTCCTCCTGGTCATGGAGACCCTTGGCCACGGTTGTTCTGAACTCATAATCAATCTGACTCTCCATGAGCAGTTGAATGGTCTGGTTTACATGGTGAAGTTCAAAGGACGACAAGCCAATGGCCTTGTGGTACTGGCTTGGTGCATGTTTAATATCCATGGCCACATAGTCCAGTAAGTCATTGTGGAGGAGGTCATAGACCACTTCTGGATGGGTCCCATTGGTGTCCAGTTTGACCTTAACGCCCATGTCTTTGACCTGGTGGATAAAAGGTTTTAGGCCCTTGATCAGGGTGGGCTCCCCGCCAGTGATGACCAAGCCATCGATCATGCCCTTCCTCTTCTTGAGGTGGTTAAAGACCACGTCTGGCATGAGACTGGGGTATTCCTTGGACTTGAGCACCAAGTCCCTATTATGACAGTACGGACACCTGAAGTTACAGCCCCCTGTAAATACAAGTGAAGCGACCTTGTCTGGGTAGTCAATGAAGGTGGTTTTTACAAAATCCTTAATGAGCATGGTCTTCCCTCTCTGGATTAACTCACTTCAAACTCCACACGTTCTTCATATTCTGCTTGTTTGCCATCATTCCAGTTGCGGACAGGGCGGTGGTATCCCACAACACGGGTCCACACTTCTGTTTCTGCTCCACACTCCGGACAAATGGGCTCTTCACCGGCGATGTACTTGTGGGTTGGACAAATACTAAAGGTCGGTGTAATGGTGAAATAGGGGAGTCGATAATTCTTGCACACCCGCTCCAAAATTAGCTTCAATGTTTCCACAGACTCAATACGTTCTGGAATAAAGCCATGGAACACGGTGCCTCCAGTGTACTTGGTCTGGAGGTCGTCCTGGTGGTCCAGGGCGTCAAAAATGTCTTCCGTATGGCCCACTGGCAGCTGAGAACTATTGGTGTAGTAAGGAATGTCTTGGCCCGCACAAATGATATTGGGGTACATTTCCCTGTCCAGTCGGGCAAATCGGTAGGCTGTTCCTTCCGCTGGGCTGGCTTCCAGGTTATAGAGGTGGTCAGTCTCCTCCTGGAACCGGATCAGGATCTCATTCATGAAGTCCAGAACCTCTTCTGCAAACTCCTTACCTGCTGGGGTTGTTATGTCCTCCGCCCCATTGGTGAAGTTCTGAATACACTCATTCAGGCCATTGGGACCAATGGTGGCAAAGTGGTTGTGCCAGTACTCATTATTGGTTTCATAAATGTCTTGTAGGTAAAAGCGAGAATAGGGGTATAGGCCCCGCTTCATGTTCTCTTCTAGGATTCCCCGTTTGATCTCCAAGGAGTTCTTGGCAATTTCCATGAGGCGCTGGACCCGGTCAAAGAGTTCCTCAATGGACTCTGATTGGTAACCCAGGCGGGCCATGTTGATGGTCACCACCCCAATGGATCCTGTTTTGGGATTGGCCCCAAAGAGGCCGCCCCCACGGCGGATGAGTTCTGTATTGTCCAGGCGTAGCCGGCAACACATGGACCGGACGTCTTCTGGGTCCAGGTCCGAGTTCACAAAATTGCTAAAGTAAGGGATGCCGAACTTACCGGTCATTTCCATGATCTTGTCTGTTACTGGGCTCTGCCAGTTCCAGTCGTTGGTAATGTTGTAGGTTGGAATGGGGAAGGTAAATACACGCCCCTTGGCGTCACCTGCCATCATGACCTCACAGAAGGCCATGTTAATCATGTCCATTTCTTTTTGGTATTCTCCATACGTATGGTCAAAATTCCGCTTACCCCCAATGATAATGGGCAGGTTTTTATGGGTACTTGGGACTTCCTTGTCCATGGTGATATTGAAAAACGGCGTTTGGAAACCCACCCGTGTTGCAATGTTCATGTTAAAGACAAAGGTCTGCATGTGCTGGACCACGTCTTCATAACTCAGCTTGTCATGGCGGACAAAGGGGGCCAGTAGGGTGTCAAAATTGGACACGGCCTGGGCACCTGCCGCTTCCCCTTGTAGGGTATAAATAAAGTTGACCAATTGAATGAGGGCTGCCCCAAAGTGCTTGGCCGGTGAGGATTCCACCTTGCCGGACACTCCGCCAAACCCCTTTTCCAGTAAGTCTTCTAGGCTCCATCCACAGCAGTAGGTGGATAAGAGGCCTAGGTCGTGAATATGTAATGCGCCGCCCTCATGGGCTTGGCGAATGGTCTCGTCATAAATATTGTTGAGCCAAAAGGTTTTTGTGGCCTTGGCAATCACGTGGTTGTTGAGGCCCTGTAAGGAATAGGACATGTTGGAGTTTTCCCGAACTGTCCAATCTGACTGGCCGATATATTCGTCAAAGAGGCCCATGATATTCATGCCGGTTTCCTTGGTTTCCCGCATGCGCTTGTGTTCATACCGGTACTTAATATAGTTTTTTGCCGTGTCATACTCTCCCATTTTCATAAGGGTTACTTCCACAGCGTCCTGAATGTCTTCCACCTTGGGCTTGTTTTTCTCCCCTAGATGGCTTTGGATCTCCTCTATGGTATAATCGCAGGCAACCTCCGATAGTTTCCGTAAATTCTTCCGTGATTTCTCTGCATGGGTCATCACCAACGCCTTAAAAATGGCGTCTTCAATTTTCATGCGGTCAAAGACGGCTATGGTTCCATTTCTCTTTTCAACCGTGTTGAACATGACTGCCCCTTCCTACCATATGTAGTGTCTGTTACAAAACCCCATACAATATATAGGGTCGTAAGCACTAAAAAATACACCTCCCGCAAGTGGAGATGACTCTAAGTTGACCGGATCGGTCCCCCCGACTGATCTATTCATATTGTATCAAACCCCAAAGTTCCATTCAATAATCCCAGGAGGATTCCCGCCGATTTTAAGACTTTTGATGAAATTGATTTTCCTTGCATGTTTCCTGTTTTTTTAAGATTGGCTTTCTGTAGGGTCTCAAGGGACATGGTCTTTTTTTCGACATTTTTCCCACGTCCGAACATTTGTAGAAAAGTCATAAGGGTTTTAGTCCCAATCAAATGGGTCTTGACAGATTATTGATGTTTTTTTACAACTGGTAAAAGCTGAATGGTTTCCTTCCTCCCAGTATTTGCAGAATACAGGTGCAAAAAAACACCCAGGGGGAATCTAGACAAATCTTCCCCTTGGGTGTCATGGATGATATTCACTTGGACCTTGATCCTATAAGACAGGGCCAAACTTCTTGGTCTATTCTAGAATGCTACTTATACAGCCAGCATTCTGCGAACAGCTTTTTCTATAGCCTCCGCAGTAAATCCAAAGTGCTTCATGAGTTCTCCACCAGGAGCAGACTCACCAAAGGTGTCCATACCAATGATTAGCCCCTCTTTCCCTACATATCTTTCCCAACCCAGTTTGAGGCCTGCTTCCACAGCCACTCGGTTGGTCACAGCAGGTGGTAGGACGTCTTCCCGGTACATGATCGGTTGGTCATCAAAGAGTTCCCAACTGATCATACTCACTACCCGAACAGAAATTCCGTCTTTTTCAAGGGCCTTGGCAGCTTCCACCGTGGCGTGGACCTCAGAACCAGTTGCAATGAGGATGACATCTGGATGGTCACCAGACTCCTTTCGGAGAATGTAGGCCCCATAGTGGGCACCCTTGTTGACCCCTTCCAGGGAGGGCAGTTTCTGCCGTGACAGAATCAGGGCTGATGGGCCTTCGGTATACTTCATGGCCTCTATCCAGGCCACTGCTGTTTCCTTGGCGTCTCCCGGTCTGAAAACCATGAGGTTTGGAATGGACCGGAGCATGAGCAGGTGTTCAATGGGCTGATGGGTCGGCCCGTCTTCCCCCACTCCAATACTGTCATGGGTGAAGACATAGACCACCGGATTCTTCATCAAGGCCGAAAGGCGGATAGATGGTTTCATATAATCAGAGAAAACCAAGAAGGTGGCACCAAAGGGCCTGAGGCCGCCGTGGAGACCAATCCCATTGAGTATGGCTGCCATGGCATGTTCCCGGACGCCAAAGAATATGTTTTTGCCAGCTGGGTTTTCAGCATCAAAATCTCCTCCACCCTTGAGGTAGGTCTTGGTAGACCCATTGAGGTCGGCCGACCCACCAATCAGGTTGGGGACATTTTCATTGAGGATATTGATCATGCGACCACCAGAAGCTCTGGAGGCTTCATCCACTTGGAACTGGCTCCAAATATCTTGGGCGGTCATGAGGTCTTCAGGTAACTCGTATTCATGGCAGGCTTCCCATTGGTCCCGCATTTCAGGATAGGCTTCAAAATAGGTTTCTAGTTTTTCTTCCCACATGAAACGATCGATTTCTCTCTTGTCGATGAGTTCTTTCATGTGTTCCTGGACTTCCTCTGGCACGTGGAAATCAAGGTCTGGGTCCCAGCCAAAACGTTCCTTGGTCAGTCTTAGTTCCTCAACACCCAGGGGTGCCCCGTGGACACCGGACGTCCCCGCCTTGTTGGGTGACCCAAAGCCAATGATGGTTTTTACCTGAATAAGTGTGGGTTGGGTGGTATTGAGTCTAGCCGTTGCAATGGCTTCCTTTATGCCTTGATAATCATTGCCGTCGTCCACTTGAATGACTTCCCAACCATAAGCCTTGTACCGCTTGCCCACATCCTCTGTGAAAGACAGGTCTGTACTGCCATCAATGGTAATGCTATTGTCGTCGTATAAAACAATCAGTTTCCCCAGCTTCAAGTGGCCTGCTAGGGAAGAGGCCTCTGAGGAAACGCCTTCCATGAGGTCGCCGTCTCCAGCAATGACATAGGTAAAGTGGTCGACCACTTGGTGGCCAGGCTTATTAAACTTGGCTCCTAAATGTCGCTCTGCTATGGCAAAACCAACCGCGTTGGATATGCCTTGGCCCAGGGGACCTGTGGTGGTTTCTACCCCTGGTGTCATGCCATACTCAGGATGGCCTGGCGTAATAGAGTCCATTTGTCGGAACTGCTTCAACTCCTCCATGGGCATGTCATAGCCAAAGAGATGGAGAAGAGAATACATGAGCATGGACCCATGACCCGCCGAAAGGACAAAGCGGTCACGGTCTGCCCAGGACACGTCCGTTGCAGAACCTCTTAAGAAGTCCTTCCATAATACATAGGCCATGGTCGCTGTTCCCATGGGGAGACCAGGGTGGCCTGAGTTTGCCTTTTGTACCCCGTCCGCTGATAAAAATCGTATGGTTTCTATGGTTTTACGATCTAGTGGATTCATATGTACCTCCTTAAGCTCTTATCGATAGACGTATACCCGACTTTCAGGTCTCCCTAACCAAAGCTGTAAAATGTTTCATGAAAGGACTGAAATGGTATGAATATCCTATAGCCTAAGACCCAAAGGACGTGACGACATGAGAATTTACGCAGCCATTCAACTGGCCATCCAGGCCCACAACAAACAAATTCGAAAATTAGATGGAGACCTCTATGTGGCCCACCCCTTGGAAGTCGGCTTTATGCTGGCCCAGGAAGGGCTTTCTGAGGACGTGATCATAGCAGGTATTCTCCATGACACCGTGGAAGACACGTCTGTAACCCTGGCTGATATAGCCAGCCAATTTGGTGACCCCGTGGCCCGCTTGGTGGAAGCCTGCTCAGAAGAAGACAAGACCCTACCCTGGCAGACCAGGAAAGAGGCCATGCTCCGCCTCATGTGTAATGGACTCCCCCGGGACATAAAGATGATCCTCTTGGCAGACAAAGTCAGCAACCTCAGTAGCATACAACGGAACTTAGCCAGGATGGGACCTGGCCTCTGGGCCTGCTTCAATGCCGGCTACGACCAGCAAAAGTGGTACTTCACTGAAATCTGCAAGTGTATGACAGATATGAAGGACACCCACTTTTATGAAGAACTGTGCCGCTTGGTCAATGAGGTCTTTGGGACCGGGACGGTGGACATTCAGGTTTAATGTGCAAATGTAAGGCCCATGTGTGGAGTCAACCTCCAACACATGGGCCTTTGTTTTTTGTCTTTTATTAAGATGCGCTCTGGCTATGGATATTGGTGTGGAGCTGGCCAATGGCGTTGTACTCCTCTGTTGTGTAGAACTCGCTGGATTTGAGGTACTTGGGAATGTCCTTTTGTTCTCCATCAATGGTAATCCGGGCATGGTTTCTAGCTATTTCGAGAGAATAGGTGGACTGGTCATACTGAAGCTCGCCAATACAGTTGAGCTTGATCTTCAGGTCCTCACTCATGTTGGGTACATCAAAGAGTCTAAGGAAGCGCTTACAGCGGCCCTTAAAGGCCCGCTCTGGGTCTAGACCTTCAATCCCCTGGTTGTCAAATATGAAGTCGATCTGGAACCAGTCTCCATTCATAAAGAGTTTGGTTCGACAAAACTCTTCCACATAACTACAGCTTTGGTTGGCCCTAGAGATTCGAGAGAATTCTTCGAGTTCATCCATGAAGGTTAAGAAGGAACTCTCGTCGTCTATGGAGGTGATCCGGTAGTTTTCATTAGTATGGTTGGTTATGGCTGCAAGAATGGAAGTCTTGCTAAAGAGGTCGTCTATCTTTACCGTATGGGGCTTTACCTTGTAGGCGTCCCCACTGTACTCCCATCCAATACTACTGAAGGCTGGAAGGGTTCTAAGCAGCAAATAGGCACTCATGATCCCATGCTGGAAACCTTCAAAGTTCTTGGCATACTCCATGACCTTTTTATGGCTGGACTGAATGATATACTCGTTGATTAAATGTTCTGCCAGGATCGTTAGCTCTTCATCGGTGAAGGTCTTGGTCCTTAGGTCATCCACAGTCAAGGTCTCCCCGTTCACATCATTGAGGATTTCCTTGGCCTTGGGGTCATCCCACTTGAGGTTGACTTCAATTTTCAGGCCTAAGAAGGTGATAAAACCTTCAATAAACTGTTTTTGCTCCAAGTTGTAGCGGAACTCAAACTCATCAAAACTATGAATACCAAAGAAGGGCAGTACTTCTTTAATGGCCTTATTGACCTTGCCAATCTTTTTGACTGGGTAGCCCAGGTCATGGGTTAAGGCTGCCAAACATCGGCAGGCACTCTTGTTTTCATTGGTCTTCATGACCCCTTCCTTGACCTTGTGGACACTTTCAAACTGCTTGTTTCGGTCCATTTTTTCTATCACTGCCAGTTGATCCAGGATGGTGTCATAGGTTTCCTTGTAGTTTTTGGTGAGGACAGCGAAGTCATCTTGGTAATAGAGGTATTCCCCAAGGAAGTAGACCCATAAAACATGAAGAGTGTGGTCCCGATAAAAACTGTCAGAAGCAAAAATCAGCTCCTCAAAGTCAACAAACTTATCAAAAAAGGCAAACAACTCGTCATAGCCCGTCTTGTCTGGATCAATAAAGGTCATGGATGCTTCAAACAAGAGCTTCCATAGTTCCTTGGCTGATTGGATTCGACTGTGCATGTCATTGGACGCCTTTAACTGTTTAATGCTGGTGATGACCTTGACCCCATAGTGTGGTCGATTGCTTAGGAAATTGATTTTCCCCTCTTGGATCAAGGTAATGTAGTAGTCCAGTACAATGAATTCATTGACCTCATTTTTGGTTATTGGCTTCAGCATAAATATCCCCCTTATTATAAAGCAACTGTCACAATTGTATCATATTGACAGTGTGTGCAATAGGTGGAGGATGGGATTGGTTAGGCTTTGAGATTTTTCGCTTGTGTTGATATGGGGGATTTGTAGGTAACTCTTGTTTTGGGGAGTGGTTGGATCTGCGTTGGGGATTGTTGGTCGGAACATTTGGGGTTTGCTTTGCGAACGTATTGATGGGACTCGCGTTTTTTGCCTTTGGCAACAGACGGAGTATTGGCAACCGCGCCAAAATTTGAAAAATTTTGGAAGGTTCCAATAAAAAATAGATACCACCTTGGCAAATGGTATCTAGAGGGGCTATTTGGTTGTTATAAAAGGGGGAATAATTCATTTGAATTATTTGATGTAGGCCGTGGCCTCATCGAGAATAACAACACTCAACGTGTATAAGAATAACAGCCGTCAAAAGGTAAGTCAATTAACAAATCGACAAATTTCGATTAAGTCTGCGTAATATATTGAAGGTCTTTTGATAGCGTTTTTGTAGGCTTAAAAATAGGTCGATTCTGTTCATAAACGAGGCTTATTTATGACGGAATCGACCTATTTATTAGAGTTTGTTTTTGATAACTCAGACCCATGGGGAGTAGCACCAAATGCTCTCGCCACAGATTCTATTAATCGAAGGGGTCTTCCAATGGACGGATGGACATAACACATTTGTCGTCACCCATTTTAATGCTTTTCAGCAAGGCGGCTTCTATGGGCACCCCAAGTACATTTTCAAATATCTGCTGATTAAAGCCCAGGGTGCAATAGCACCACGTTTTCCTTTCTAGGTGGTCCACGCCCTCTAACATGGGACAAGAACAGGAGTCATAGTATGTGAAAATCACATTGTCCTTTAAAGTCCACCCTACTCCTTGATCGTTCATTTTCCCAATGAAGTCACCCAAAGAGTTTGATCTGGCAAACACTCCTGCTACAAACTGCTTGCTTTGGTCCAGTTTGCCATTTTCATTACAGTAACAGCCTAGCCTGATCTCACGAATGGATTTCTCATCGAACTTTGACTCAAGACCCGCCGCAACAAAGTTCACCCACTCCTTCTTTTCATGTTGAGTAGGATGTAAGGGTAAGTGTTTTCCATAGGCAATGGTGTTTGCTGTTTCTTCACTACTGTGTTTTCGTATATTGTCATGAAGCTTTATAACTTCCTTGTGAAGTTTTTGCATCTGTTTTTCCTCCAGTATGCTCATTCTGTAGGCAAACCCTTCTAGGCCCTTACTGTTCCTTGACCCAATACTTAGACCCGTCCCTGCTCCGGTCCAGGAAACCATACTCAATCAGGTAG
>CAYFHQ010000053.1:0-24714 GCA_964342805.1 uncultured Peptostreptococcaceae bacterium
TGGATAACTGGTTGAGTTCCATTTCCAAATACTGGAAGCTTAAACTTTGATTCAAAGCTCGCATGGCTTCGTAATCATCACCGTCTGTGTCCTTAATCATACGAAGAATCTGAGCGTCAGACGCAGGTACTGACGAGGGACCCTGACGAACATACACCCCTTCAGGGCGTAGGCCCTTAGCTGACAAGTAGTAGGGGGCAGAGACCCCCTTTTGGACGGTATAAACAACCACGGTCTTGCCATCATATTGCTGGTACTCACAATGGGTAAAGGGAGTGATATCCGGTTTTATGGCATCTCGAACAGCATTGGTCAACTGTAGGATTTCGTTGTCGAAATTGGACAAACCCACGATTGCCCCATCATCAGAAACACCTAGATAAATCTTGCCTCCGTTGGTATTAGCGAAAGCAACAACTGTTTTGAGTATGTCTTTCACATACTTTAATTTCAATTCATGGTTTGCATCTTCAACAAACATTGGACCTCTCCCAACCGACAAGTAAAGTGAACCATCATCCTAATCATTTTCTAATACTATTCTAATACTATTCTGATAACTTTTCAATCTCACATGGAACAAACACCAAAACAAAAACCCCAGCCAAAGGAGCCGGGGGTTCTACATATTCAACGCAATCCTCTAATCAATCGGAGCCAAAACATCCATATACGTCACCCCATCCACCGTAGTCACCTTCTCCAGACAATGGACCCCACGGACCTTAGAGTAAGTAAACTCCTCTTCCACAACAGAAATCAGCTTCTTCCACCCGTTGGGAATCCGCTCAAAGGCTGCCACAAAGGGGTCTGTGATCTGGAGACGGGCATACCTGGAAGCTGGAATAACCTTCTTCTCAACATCCGGGTCAGAAAATGCCTCGTGATCCTCCTTGGTCAAGACCAGCCAAAACTCATATCCCCGCTTGCCTGCCTTTCGCAATTTCTCAGACACAGGCACATCCATGCCATACTCAGCAATGAATTCTATACCATGCTCCTTGATCTTGTCTGACATGAGGGCAATGACTTCTTCTTCCGGATTACTACTGACAACCACCATTGACAGGACATGGAGTTGATCCAAGTCAAGGGTGTCTACACCTGATAAATATTCCAACATACGTATTCCTCCTATGACCCCAATCTGAAGCTTACGGGGCAAGTCTACATCACGATTCCGATAATGGGAGGGCGCCATCCCATACTGGGCCTTAAAGGCCCTGGCAAATGCCCGGTCTGACCCATAGCCGTACTTGAGGGCTACCTGGAGGACCGGCTGGTTGTTTGCTATATCCACCATGGCATGTTCCATCTTTCGCCTGCGGACGTATTCCATAAGTTGCATGCCCGTATAGACATAGAAAATCCGGTGGAAATAGTATTTAGAAAAGCCGACATACTCTGCAATGGCTTTTGCTGTCATGGTTTCGCAAATATGTTCTTCCACGTAATCGAGTACCTGTTGGATATATCCTTGATTCATCGGCTCACCTCTCCTCTAGAATACCCTAAAAAAAGGGAGTCCACAGGACAAATCGTGCTGATTTTCCACAAAAAAGCGGAAATCCCATACCAGCGACTGGGTGATCACTGGCATGGGATTTCAATGTGACGGTAGAAACACGAATTCATCAGAAATCGCCTTTCTGGTGCAGTGCTGGGTACACTGCAGGGGTGAAGACAAGCGTCTTCTTGGTGTATGGGGTTACACCACCACCCATTTATAAAAATGAATGATTAACAAAGAATAATTTTGGACTCGAAAGGAGCCAGTAGGCCTCCTTCAAACGTCACTTCAGTTTCATTGTGGTTGAGGACAAAGCGGTAGGTCTCCCCCTCCACGAATCGCTCAACAACCTCAACACCTTGAGGTGAATCAATCACTGGCAGGTCTTGTTCTGAAGCAATCTCTCCAACTAACTTGGAAACCACTTCAGCGTCTACACCACCGCCAATATAGTAGACCTGACCTTGACCAAGCTTATTTTTCAAGATTGCAGCAAAGTCCTCAGAAAAAGCGTCTTTATACTTGGCCAAAACGGTAGCACTCGTTGGCCGGATCATATCCCTCCAAACCCGGCAGTCTCCACTTAAGCCTTCAAGGACTCCTCGCCCTTCAATGCCCACAGACTGGCCTTGACCAAGGGACTCAATCTCCTCCAAGTGGCCACCAACGAGGTCATGGATCAAGCCTGGAAGTGGCTGGTTGAAATGCAGGTTGTTGTCCCGGTCACGGATACCCGTTCTAAAGGACAAGACCAGGGTCCCCCCACCTTCAACAAAAGTTTTTAGTTTCACAGCAAGGGACGTGTCCACAATCTGCTGTACCGGCAAAACCACCACCTTATAGGAAGTCAGGTCACGGTCAGCGGGAATCACATCCATGGGGATATTTCGGTCATGGAAGGGCGTATAAAGGCGCATGAGCTCCTGGGTATAGTCAAAGGCTTGGCTTTGTCGCTGGAACTGCCAGGACCAGGCATTGTCATAGTCGTAAAGGACAGCCACTTGGTTTGCGATCGACGATTGCAAAACAGCTTCATGGCTCATGGCCGTTTCAATAATCGAAGCCGCCTCCCTGTACTTTCTTCCCGTACGATTGTCATGGTCAAGTACCCCATAGCAGAACTGTTCCGCCCCACGATTCATCCCCCGCCAACGGAAGAAGAGCATGTCCGAACAGCCATGGGCAAAGGCCTGCATGGACCAGAGCTTAGACTGGTTGGGTCGAGGCAGGTAGCCAATGACATCATGGCCCTGGGCCCCGATCAGTTGTTCCACAATCCAGAAGTTTTTGTCCTTGAGCCCCCGGTTAAAGTCATGGGTCATGGCTATATTGGCAGGGGTCAGGGGTTCCTTAAGGCCACCCCAAACCGGGTAGTTGTCATAGGAAACAAAGTCCATGGTTTCCACATTTTCTGCATGGTCAAACCACTTGCCAAAGAAACCGCCAGACACATTGGTCGTAATGGTTTGGTGGTCACCCCGGTAGGCCTTTACAATCTCCACCATTTCATGGGCAAAGGTATTGATCGACGCACTTCTAAACCGGGCCCAGTCCAGTTGCAGGGCCGGATTATGCACCGTAATGGTCTTTTTAGGGATAGGGATTTCGCCATACTCATTGTAGGTCTGTCCCCAGAAAATAGTCCCGTAGACTTCATTCAATTGGTCAACGCTGTCATACTTTTTGGCCAAATGGTCTTGGAAGCCCGTATGACACTGGTCACAATGGCACATGTCACTGCCTTCGTGGCCAAACTCGTTGTCAATTTGCCATACGACTATGGCCGGTTCATTGGCATAGTGGCTCACGACTTCTTTGGTAATACGAGCGGCATATTTGCGGTAAATAGCCGAGTTAAAGCAATACTGTCGTCTGCCACCAAACACACGAGGAACACCCGCTTCATCTGCTGACAAAATCGACGGATGCTTCTTGGCCAGCCAAGCTGGAAAAGTGGCCGTTGGCGTACCAAACATGACATCTATGCCTTCAATTTTCAGTTTCTCGATGACCGCGTCAAAGAAGGTAAAATCAAACTGGCCTTCCACTGGCTCCATCAAATGCCAGGCAAACTCGCCAATACGAACCATATTCACGCCCATGGCCTTCATTCTTGAAATGTCTTCATCTATTAATGCAATATCCCAGTGCTCTGGGTAATAATCCACACCCATATACATGGCAGTTACCTCCGCTACTTTACTTTATTGAGGCGAATGAGCTGAGCGCCGAAATCGCCAAAGAAGAGTGTTTTTTCCGTTATCCCCGTCCCAAGAAATTCAGTACGTAGGGAAAGCCCAGCATGCATAAGCGCATCTCCAGAAAGGAGGTGGTCTGTCCCTTCCACCTGGTAGGTGGCACTGGGGTCTAGGCCTTTCAATTGTAAGCGTTTATAGCCTGGGTTGGGTTTCATAAGGGTCTTATAGTAACCCACAACCGCTTGGTCACCATTCTCGCTCACGCTCATCCAGGCCGTGTTATTGCCTTCAAAGGGTGACAATAATCGATAAAAGCTACCCTTTGTTACGATCTCCCGATGCGCCTTGTAAAAGGCAATTTGCTCTCTTACCAGTTGGCATTCCTCGTCTGACAGCTTGGTCGGGTCCAGTTCGTAACCCAACATGCCAAAGTAGGCAACTGCAAAGCGAACATGAATGTCTGTCACCCGTCCCGTCTGGTGGTTGGGCACGTCTGACACGTGGGCAGCCATGGAAGACAGGGGATAGGCCAGGCTGGTCCCATACTGGATATACTGGCGTTCCAGGGCATCCGTATTGTCTGAAGTCCAAACCTGAGGCATGTAATAAAGCATGCCAGGGTCAAAACGGTTGCCCCCGCTGGCACAGGACTCAAAGAGGACATCGGGAAAGGCAGAAACAAACCGGTCCATGAGGTCATAAACCCCAAGAACATACCTGTGGGCCGTTTCCATCTGTCGGTCAGACGCCAAGGCCAAAGACCCCACATGGGTCAGGGCCCGGTTCATGTCCCATTTGACATAGGCCACCTTGGCCTCCCTAAAAACGGGAGCGATCATATTAAATATAGCCACTCTCACTTCCGGTCTAGTCATGTCCAGGACATACTGGTTACGTCCATGGATGGGGTCCCGGTCGGGAACCTGGATAATCCAGTCTGGATGCGCCCTAAACAAGTCACTATTTGCAGACACCATTTCTGGCTCTACCCAAAGGCCAAAGTCCATTCCCAAAGACTGTACATGGTCGGCCAGGGCAGCCATGCCCTTGGGTAGCTTGTCCCGGTCCACCACCCAGTCACCCAGGGAGGTGGTGTCATCGTTACGGCCCTTGAACCAACCGTCGTCGAGAACAAAGAGTTCAACACCCAGGTCTGCCGCACGATTGGTGATGGCTTCAAGCTTGTCCTGGTCAAAGTCAAAATAGGTGGCTTCCCAGTTGTTCATTAAAACGGGTCGACTCTTTCTCTTCCAAGGCCCCCGAATGAGGTGGTTGTTATAAAGGTCGTGGAAGGTCTGGCTCATGCCATTGAGGCCTGTGTCAGAGTAGACCATGACCACTTCTGGTGCCTGGAAGGTGTCTCCCGCTTCCAGGGTCCACTGGAAGTCAAAGGGGTTGATGCCCATTTGGACCCGGGTGTGGTTGAGACTGTCCACTTCCACTTGGCCTAGGAAGTTTCCGCTGTAGACCAGGTTGAAGCCAAAGGCCTCTCCTTGATCCTCAGAGGTCTCTGGTCGTACCAGGGCCATAAAGGGATTGTGAATGGAACTGGACACCCCTTTATTACTGGCGATGGACTGGACACCCCGCCGAAGGGGTGTACGGCTTATATGACGTTCACGAATCCAGTCCCCGTCCAGATGGATCAGGTCGAACCGGTCGTCTGTAAGGTCTACACTGCCACTGAGGAAGCGGTCCAATATGACCCCTTGTTTGCCCCCATTCACCACACGGGCATTTCGGGTCAGGGCCGCCAAGCCGTCAAAGACTGTATAGGACAAGTCCAAGACAAGTCCCGTAACCGCGTCTTCCAGGGTGATTATTAGGGTTTGTCCCCCTTGCCCCTCTTCTAAGAAAGTGGCTGGAAGGCCCTCTAGGATTGGCTTACCCTGGACTAGTCGGTGGGTCTTGTAACAAAAGTCCACAATCCGGCTACCATTTTCCTGTAGGATATGCATGGCTGGCTGGCGATAGTCCGAGGTGCCATAAGAGGGAAACTCCTGTTTGATCCTAGACAGGGTAAAAAAACTGTCCCCTTCAAAGGGAAAACAGGCATTCCCAACAGGTTCGGCAGGTTCTTGGCGTAACCAGGAAAAATCCTCGTGGTGGGCAATGGTTTTCCCGTAGTATAAATGCCCCAAGTGGCCGTTGGCTAGGACTTCTATGACATAACTATAGTGGTCGTTTTGTATATGAAATTGTCTCTTACTGTCATTCACAAAAATCATCATATGGATATCCTTTCCCATGGTTCTTACGCTTATGTTACGACAAGTTTAGTAAACTGTCAATGGATGTTTAGTAATGTTTACCCACCTCATAAATTTTCCTTGCGAATCCTAGAAATCGCCATTTTTCAAGGCCTACAGAGGGTTCTTTCTATTCATATCCTTTCCGATTGATAGATAATCTATCAGTTTTGGGCAAAAAAATAAAGCCCTGTCTCCCTGACAGCGCTTACCTGAATTTCTGTACCCTTATTATATCACAATCCACTGGGAAATTATAGACTACCAATTGCCCCAAAAACCCATTACAATGAGAACTCTAGAAATGGGTCTACTAAGGAGGTCAATATGGAAGAACAAAAACACTTAGACAAGGTTTTGGGTTATATCGCTGAGCGCACAGACCAGGAATTGGCCCGGAGCGAGCACCGCCTCCAGGACCTCATCGACTTTAGACGGGAAATATTAGAAAACGACTACAGCGCTTACAGCGCAGGGCTTGACGTGGACAACCTCAGTGAAATGTCCCAGCAACATGTCCAGCACCAACAGTTCATGATCCAGGCCGGCACCTCCGAGGAAGTCATTTATAAACTTCAAAAGCAGTACCAAAAGCCCTACTTTGCCCGGGTAGATTTCTCAGAAGCCCAAGAGGACACCGAGTCCCTCTATATTGGTCTATACAGTTTGATAGACGAGGACACTTGTGACATCATGATCTACGACTGGCGGTCACCCATCGCCGGGATTTTCTATGACTATGGCATTGGACCTGCTGCTTATCAGTCTCCTGACGGGCTAATTGAAGGAAACATCCACCTCAAGCGACACTTTGACATTGCCGGTGGCAAGGTTCGCCACTATGCAGACAGCTCAGAGTCCGCTTCTGACCAGCACCTCATTCGGGCCCTCTCCCAGAGTGCTAGCACGGAAATGAAGCAAATTGTCCAGACCATACAAAAACAACAGAATGATATTATTAGGGACCTGTCCACTGAGGTCCTCTTAGTAGAAGGGGTAGCAGGCAGTGGCAAAACCGTTGTTGCCCTCCACCGGATCGCTTACTTATTATACAGAGACTTAAAACACAAAATCACAGCGGACCACGTGCTCTTTTTGAGCCCCAATCCCCTCTTTACTTCCTATACAAAAAATGTCCTACCGGAACTGGGTGAGTCGGAGATCAACCAGCCCTCTGTCTTGGACATCATGACCCAGATCCTTTGGGACCGGTACACCGTTTTGGAAGGACGCCTCTCCCCCCTCCATGACGAAATCACCGCCGAGGATCTGGAGACCTTTACCCAGGCCTACTTGTCCAAGCGGATTCCTTACGGCGACATCGGCTACCATGCCCATGTCCTCATGAACCGGAATGAAGTGAAAAACTTTCTTCTCAATGGGTCCCTGAAGCGCCCCTTCCGTCAAAGGGCCTCTCGGTTGGCTGACTACCTCAGTCCCAAGATCAATCCCCTGCGTAATGAGCGGATGCAGCGACTTAAGCCCATCGTCAGGGACCTGGAAAACCACCCCTTTGACCACAAGGAATTCATTCGAAATGTGGCCATTCAGGAGCAAAGAACCTTCCGCTGGCAACTGGAGTCCATGCTAAGGGTTCATCCAAGGGACATTGTAATAGCCTACTTAGAAGAAAGAATGCAAGTGGTACCTTCTGGCTTAAAAAAGAAGCTCCGCCATGCCATCCGCCAGCTTCAAGGCTGTCATATTCCGGAGTGGCTGGTACCTGTCATGGCCTATGTGGCCACCCTCCTGGACGCCGGCACCCACCAGAGCAAGATCCGCCATGTGGTGGTGGACGAGGCCCAGGACTACACGACCCTGCAATATCAACTACTTCGAAAGCTCTACCCCAATGCCCGCTTCACCATACTTGGGGACCAGAACCAGGGCTTGTCCCGGGAGTCCCATTCCCGCTTTGACACCCTCCGTGACCTCTTTGGTGACAAAAAGTGTCGGACGGTCCTACTCAATGAAAGCTACCGGACCAGCAGTGAGATCACGTCGGTGACCGACGCCATTTTAGGTGTGGAAACAAAAAAAGTAGACCGCCACGGGAGACGGCCTACACTCTATCAAACAAACCAGCAGGACCAGGTGGTCCTGGACCTCTTAAAGAATCAAGGCGACCAATACAAGATGACCGCCATTATTACAAAAGATGCGCCCGCAGCCAGACAACTTTTCCGGTCCTTGCGGAAACACCACGACATCCACTTGGCCACCTACGACAGTCCTCGACTGGAAAAGGGTATTACCGTCTTACCGGTTCGACTGGCCAAGGGTCTGGAGTTTGACTCCGTTATTATCTACGATGTGTCACCGTCCAACTACGACCAAGGAGACCGAAACCACTTGTATGTTGCGGCCACCCGGGCCCTTCACCAGCTGCAAATGACCAGCTCTGGCAAGGTAAGTCCTTTGCTGGACACGGCCCTGGAGAATGGACATATAGACGCACGTTAAGCAGAGGGGCCTAGCCCGCCTGTATGCGACCGTCAACTAAATGAATAACACGATCAGCATAGTTAGCTATGTCCGGTTCATGGGTGATCAGTATAATGGTCACCCCTTCTTTATTTAGGGCCTTAAAAATCCCCATGATCTCTTGGCCTGTGGCCGTGTCCAAGTTGCCCGTGGGTTCGTCAGCCAGAATAATACTGGGGGAGTTGACCAAGGCCCTGGCTATGGCTACCCGCTGCTGCTGGCCCCCTGACAATTCAATGGGCCTGTGCTTCATGCGGTCCCCAAGCCCCACCTTGGTCAGCATGGTTTCCGCCGGTTCTATGGTCTCTTTCAAGGGGGTTCCCTTGAACAAGAGGGGGATCTGAACATTATAACGGATATCAAACCGACTGATCAGGTTAAACTTTTGAAAGACAAAACCAATTTCTCGGTTTCGTATCTCTGACAGGTCATCCTCACTGTGGTTTTCTATTGATTGGCCATTGAGCATGTAGGCCCCTTCACTTTTCTGGTCTATACAGCCAATGATATTCATAAGGGTGGACTTGCCCGAGCCAGATGGCCCGAGAATGGCAACAAACTCACCTTTTTCAATGGACAGGTCCAGGCCCTTTAAGACCTTCAACTCTTGCTTGCCTAAATAATAGGATTTTTCCAGTTCCTTGAGTTCAATAATCGCCATGGGCCCACTCCTATTGTAGTACTGTCGCCTTCTCCACATAATAAGTGAAGGTTTCGTCGTCACCTTTGTTTTCTTCGGTCATGAGGTCATCAATTACCACCTGCATGACCATACCCTTTTGCAACTGGTCCAGTTGGAGTGGGTTTTCACGGTCTTGCATATTCACAATTTCCGTCCCCACTGGTATTAGGAGGTCGATCACCTCACCCGTTCCTTCAAAGGACATACTCGAACCTTCGGCAGACCGGTTGCCACCAAAGACCTTCATGCCGCCACCCTGGCCTGCGATCTGGCCACCACCAGCTACCATGAGGGGATTGGTGGTTGCAGAACCTTGACCGGCTTCTACTCCATCTGGTCGTGCTTGGCGATCACCTGCCTGATTCATTCGCTCGGCCAAGCCTTCTGGCAACTCAACGGTTTCAGCCTTGATTGCATTGCCGTGGGCACTGTGGACAATGACCATCATCCTTGTACCTTCTGGGCGAACCGCCTTCGCTTGGTCTTCAGCACCTGGCGCTGGGTTTCCACTGCCTTGGCCTGGGCTGACAGCCTTGGGTTCAAGACGAACCACGTCTTCTATTGAAATGGACTCCGCCTCACTGGTTTCTGCAACGGTATTGGTACAGGCCGTGAACACCAGGGCTGCCATCATAAGTACTAGGATTCCTTTTATTCTTTTTGATCCTTTAATCGGTTTAATCGCTTTCATTGTTTTCCTCCCAGTTATCTTATTCATACCTGAGTGCCTCTATGGGACTCAGGGCAGACGCACTCACCGCCGGATAGTAGCCAAAGAAGGTGCCTGTAACGAGGGCAAAACCAATGGCAATGGCGTATCCCGTTAGGGTTGCACTGGCCGGCATGCCCACCATGGGTAAGAGGGGCATAGCTGCAGCCGCAATGGCGATTCCCGCCAGGGCACCCAGCAAACTGATAGCGATGGACTCAAAGAGAAACATAAAGAGAATGGTCTGCCGTTTGGCCCCCAGGGCCTTGAGTACACCAATCTCCTTGGTCCTTTCCCGAACGGAAACAAAGAGCACATTCATAATCCCAATACCACCAACAATCAACACAATGACCGCCACTGAGGTGAGCAGGATGGTCATGACATCAGCAGTGTCTGTGGCTGCTGTTACCATGGAACCAGCGTCCCGGATGTTGAAGCTATGGCCACCGTCGTCATAATACTGGTGGTTGAGTATGTCGTCCACCTCCTCATTGAGGGCGCTGGTCTCCTCGATTGAGGAGGCCTTCACAATAATCTGGGGTCTAGCATTGCGCCCAGCAATGTAGCGCTCAAAGGTGTCATAGGGCACGTAAAAACCAGCGTCCGCCAGGGCAAAGCCAGCCATCTTCCCTGTTTCCTCCATGACACCAACAACCTCATACCGCTTGCCGGATATCTTGACTGTTTCTCCGACAGCCATGGAAGGGGCTTCAAAAAGCTCAGCGGTGATTTCAGATCCCAAAATGACCAAACGGCGGCGTTTGCCAACGTCTCCTTCTGTAAAACCCACCCCATAGTCCAGGGCAAAGCTATTGAGGTCCATGTAGTCTGCATAAATACCAAAGCCACCTCCACTATAGGTGGCGTCTGATGTGGTGACTGTGCTGTTACCTGTAATGTAGAGCGAGACGCCTTGGGCCAACTGGGATTGGTCCTTGAGGACTAGCATGTCCTCCTCTGTAGGGTTGGGCATGCCCTGGCCCCTACCTGCTGACACAGAGATCACGTCAGCACTGATTCTGGAAAACTGGTCTTCCACCATTTCCTTGGACCCTACACCAATGGCAATAACCATGACAATGGTGGCTGACCCCACTATAATGCCTAGGGTGGTCAAAAACACCCTAAACTTGTTGGTCCTGATATTGGAGACCACCGACCGTAAAATTTCTGTTATACCCATGGGATCACCGCGTTTCGTATTGGATCACGTCGTCTGCCTCCAGGC
The DNA here is from genome assembly GCA_964342805.1 of uncultured Peptostreptococcaceae bacterium. Taxonomy (GTDB): domain Bacteria; phylum Bacillota; class Clostridia; order Peptostreptococcales; family Acidaminobacteraceae; genus CAYFHQ01. The sequence goes on from CAYFHQ010000053.1 coordinate 11,064, forward strand.
CAACAAGGACTTCAACCTCTTTGCCGTCCGTCAGGCCTGTACGGATTTCCCATGGTTTCGTAGTCCCATCGGGTTGGACCAGGTGTACCACCTGTATGCTCTCTACCTTGTCAACAGCTGCATTGGGAATGACCAAAACGTCCGTTGCCTCTGCAATAACAAAATTGGCCACAGCCGTCATGCCGTCCAGTATGGAGGGGTCTTCCTTGACCAAGCGGATAGACACCTCATAGGAGACAATGCCGTTGTTGTCCATGGTTGGAACCCTGTTGACCTTTTCCACCTGACCATCCAAACGACTTCCAGGGATAGCTTCCAATTCCACATACACTTTCTGGCCTACATGGGTTTCGACGATTTCATCCTCACTGACTTTCACCACGACCACGGGGGCCTGGACAAGTTCAGCAAGAACCACCACCTCGTTGGCAGAAACCGTATCTCCTGGTTGGTAGCCAACACTGACAATCCGAAGGGACTCCTTTGCAACCAGGACACGATCAGCACGCTGGCTCTCAAGGTCTAGGAGGTTTTGTCTGGCTTTTTCCACCGCAATCTCCTTTTGTCGTAGCTCCAGTTCACCGTCCGAATAGGCCGTGGCCACGTGGTTTTCGTAGGCCGACAAGGCCGTGTCCATGGTGGCCTTGGCCTGGTCAATTTCTTGCTGGGAGTAGGCGTCGGGTATGGCACTCTTCTGCTCATACGCCAGCTTTGCCTCCATATACTTGGTGTATTTGTCGTCCTTGTTGTAGGTGTAATTGGTCAGGCTATTGGCCTGGTTTTGCACCTGGAGGTCAAAGGATAACTGGGCGGACTCTAGCTCCAGTTCCTTGGCTACGATTTCAGCCTCCAGGTCTCCGGTCTTTAAACTAGCAATCACGCTCCCAGCATCAAGGAGGTCGCCCACCTGGACAGGCAGACTTTCGATTTCCCCTGCCACGGGAAAGGCAAAGTTTGCGATTTCACGGTCAACATTTCCGTCCCCAACAAAGTCAATAACAATGTCTCCCTTGGAAACAGCTACTTCCTTTAGGGTGGGTTGACTGGCCTCCACTTCACTGCCACCTGCGCTACGAACGCCCCATAGGGCACCGAGGGCTATGACCAAGCCAATCCCTACAATCCATTTTTTATTCATAACATGCCTCCTCAAGTTTTCTCCCCTTCAATATACGCCTCAATTGTGGGAGTAATTTGGGAAAATATAAAAGAGCCATGAAGGAAATCTAAAAAAAGCCTAAAGTAGGTCCACTGGGCGGAACTCCGGGCATGAAAAAACCACCACATGTAGGGCAACATGGGTGGCTTACTTGATTCTTGATTTACATATGCTTTTTGACCTTAATAAATATCAACGATCTGCAGGTCTGGAAATAGGGATAGATTGATCAACTTCCCTTGGACCTTGAGGATGGGCCGTTCTGGCGCCATCTGATGAAAGAACATGATTTCTCCCTGGCGTCCGTCATTGAGGACGGCCTTGCAACCTACCAATAGGCGGTAGACATTTTTTAAGAAGAACTTGAGCAAATAGGTGTCAATCTGACACTTAGATGCGGCAACTTTTAACTCATTAATGGCCTGCAAGGGCTGGATCTTGCTCTTGTAGACCTTTTGAGAGGTGGCCGCGTCAAATATGTCCGCTATGGCAATGATCTTGGCATAGAGGTGGATATTGGCGTCCACTTTCCCCACTGGATACCCACTGCCATCCAGCCGTTCATGGTGCTCCATAATGGCCCTGTGAACTTCCTCTGAAATGGGTTGCAGCTTCTTTAGAACCCTGGACGCGTCCAAGGTGTGTTGCTTGGCCACCTCAAACTCCTCAGCAGACAGTTGGCCTGGCTTGTTGAGGATATGGAGCGGCATGTAGACCTTTCCCACGTCATGTAGGAGGCCAGCCAGGGTTACCTTGCGTACCACCTCCGGCGGAAGTTCCATCCAATGGGCGATCAGGCCTGACAATAAAGCCACGTTTAAGCTGTGACGGGACGTGTAGGTACTTTTCACATGGAGGCGTTTCATTTCCATGAGTAAGTCGACCCGGTCCTTCAATTGATCAATAAAGCCACCATGGTCCACCCGTAGGATTTCTGCCATGTTGGCACTGATCATGGCGGACTCCTCCACCATCAAATCCAGTTCTTGCTGCAGGCTAGCCTTGATATCATTAAAGGTTCCATCCCCCTTGGCCACTTCAATGTATATATAGTCCAGGTGCTGCTGGCGTAGTACTTTAATCACACTTTCAGTTAACTTGTCTCCTGCATTCAGGTTCAACAAGTCATATCGTCCGTAGATGTCCTCTCCCAGTATCATATCGGGCATGAGGGACTCTACAGGAATCAACTCTACACTGTTCATAAACCCCCCTTTAGCCTACTGTTTCTTGCCCCTATGGTAAATATTCAACATATGGACTGGTATTCCTGCCCAATTGAATGCAAAAGAGTGCAGGATTCCTCCTGCACTCTTTGCTGGTTACTCTTCATGGGTCACTATTCATTGGTTATGGTCAAACTAGGACCCAAGTGGATCTTTACGCTTCCACCTTTTTCAGCTTCGGATTATGAACCAATCCAGGAATTCGTCCCCGCTTGGCCACTTCCTTGCCCTGAACCACTTTCAGGTCCATGGTCATATCAATAGGTGACGCAGCAGAAATGTAAGAGCCTACACCAAAGGCGTCAGCACCTGCTTCAGACAGGTTGATGATACGCTCTGGCGTCAGTCCACCTGTGGCATAAATCTTCACATGGCCGTGGCCTGCCAGGTCCAGTTTGGCCCGCATTTCACGGATCAGGCCTGGTGTTACCCCGCCCCGCTCACTTGGGGTGTCTACTCGGATACCATGTAGCTTGTCGCCCAGTTCATTGGCAATGCGGATGGCTTCTTCAACTTCGTCCTTAAAGGTGTCGATCAAAACCACACGTTTGTGGTCAGCTGGTGCTACCCGGTCATAAACCTTGGCAATATCCAGGGTGTCCCCTGCAATCAGCATGGCACTATGGGGTACGGTTCCGCTTGGCTCAATGCCAGACAGGCGGGCTGCAAGAATACAGCTGGCACCTGTTGCCCCGCCCACTACAGCAGCACGCTCCATGACCGGAGCCACCGATGGGTGGACGTGACGGGCACCAAAGCACAAGTAGGTCTTTTCGCCGCAAGCGTCTTTGACTCGGCGAGACGCAGTTGCCCAACCAGAAGGGCTGGCCAGCATGCCCAGGATCACTGTTTCATACATGGCAAAATCTCTGTACTTGCCTGTAATTCGTAGAACTGTGTCCTTGGCCTCGAAGGAATCCCCTTCGTCTATGGCCCATATTTCTAAGTCCTTCCCTTTAAGAAGGTTTTTTACTTCCTCAATACCGCAGAAAACCCCGTCTTTTCTTGGGAAGATCTCTGCTGTTACGATGGCCTCGTCTAGGTCCATCTCTTTCAATATGTCCAGAGTGCGTAGGAAATAAATATCTGTGGTACGACCTGTTAAAATTTCGTCATGCGTAGCGGAATGGAATTTCCGGTCTTCGTCCAATCGAACCTTTGGAACATCCGCTAATCCTCGCAATTCCTCCATTAATTTCTACCTCTTTCTTAAAATCACTCAAACCGAGTTCATTATACCCAATGGCGGGTCTCAATTCAATGGAAAACCAGTGATTCCAAGCTAGTTAATTGATTAACATGATCGGATTTTGTTTGTGAATGTTTTATCAACACTGTCATGTCACCTTGACCTGTTGAAAAGCCAACATAGTCTGAGGGAGGACATGATCCTACAGAAAGAAAACCACCCCAATCCATATTGAGGTGGTTTCAGAAATATTCAGTTAAGAAGCAAATGTGTCACAAATTATGCTGACACCCTCTACCTAGTTCATGGAACTACAGCTGGCTTATGACTCCTGGTTCAGGACCACGTCATGCCAAAGCTCTAAAACTTGTTCATGGGTCCGGCTGACTTCCCTGGAGTTGTCTATGATCCGGCTGGCCCGCTTCTCCTTATCGGACAGGGCCATTTGAGCATTAATTCGGTTTTCAGCCTCTTCCTGGGTCATTTGGTCCCGGTTCATGATCCGTTCCATTTGGGCCTTACGCTCAAGGGAGACCAACCAGGTTTCTTCCACCAGGTCCTCCATCTTCATTTCGAACAAGAGGGCACAGTCCACCACCACACACCGGTAGCGGTCGTCATCCTTGAACTGGTCAATCTGTGAGGCAATTTCCTTCATAATCCGAGGATGGGTAATGCCATTGAGCTGGTCGAGTTTGTCCTTGTTGCCAAAGACAAGAGAGCCCAGCTTCTTCCGGTCCAGTTCACCACTAGGAAGAATATAGTCTTCACCAAAGGTGGTCTTGATTTCGTCCAGGGCAGGACGGCCTACCTCTACCACTTCCCGGGCTATACTGTCTGCGTCAATGACCTTGGCACCCAGACACCGAAGCATGCGGGAAACCGTGCTTTTACCAGAGCCTATGCCGCCAGTCAATCCGATTACTTTCATATCTTCCAGTTCCTTATTTGGTATCATACCAGGACGCTCCTGTACTCATATCTACCTTGAGCGGTACATTGAAGCCACCAATCAGTGGGGAATCCACCGCTTGTACCATGAGGCCCAGCAGCAAGGCTTCCACTTGCTCCAGTTCTTCCGGTTCCACGTCGATGATCAATTCATCGTGTACTTGCAGGATTAGCTTGGAAGCCAGGTTTTGATCTTTAATAGCCCTGTATACGTTGACCATGGCCACCTTGATCACGTCTGCCGCCGATCCCTGGATAGGGGTGTTCATGGCAGTTCGCTCACCAAAGGACCTTAGATTAAAGTTCTTACTGTGGATCTCTGGAATATAGCGACGACGGTTCAGTATGGTCGTTACGTAGCCATTCTCCTTGCAGGTGTCTATGGTCTGGTCCATGAAGGTCCGTACGTTGGGATAGTTGGCAAAGTAAGCCTCAATATACTGCTTGGCTTCCTTTCGGGTGATCTTTAGGTTTTCAGAAAGTCCAAAATCACTCATGCCATAAACAATGCCAAAGTTGACTTCCTTGGCCCGGCTCCGCTCCAGAGAAGTGACTTCCTCCACGGGTGTTGCAAAGACCTGGGAAGCGGTCATGCTATGGATATCAATGCCCTCGTTGAAGGCCTTGAGTAAGTTTTTGTCCCCAGACATATGGGCCAGTACTCGGAGTTCAATCTGGGAGTAGTCGGCGCCCAGGAGGGTACGGTTTTCACTTGGTATAAAGACCTTCCGTAGCCGTCTACCCAGAGGCAGTCGAACAGGAATATTTTGCAGGTTGGGGTCCGTGGAGCTCAACCGCCCAGTTACTGCAACCGTCTGGTTGAGGCTGGTGTGGACCTTGCCTGTGGTTTCATTCTTTACAGCAAACAAGCCGTCCACATAGGTGGACTTGAGCTTGGTATAGGTTCTATACTCCACCACTGCCGGGATAATAGGGTGCTTGTCTTCCAGCTTCATGAGTATGTCATGGCTGGTGGAATAGCCCGTCTTGGTCTTTTTAATAATAGGCAGTTCCAGTTTTTCAAATAGGATGACACCCAACTGCTTGGGTGAGTTGATGTTAAACTCCTCCCCTGCCATTTCATAAATGTCCGTAGTGATCTTGGCGATCATTTCCGTCAGTTCCTCGTCCATGGCCTTGAGCTCTTCTGTGTCGATGGTGAAGCCCTGGAACTCAATGTCTGCCAGTACTTCAATCAAGGGCATTTCCACTTCATCAAAGAGGGGGATCAGGTCCCATTCTTCCAGTTTTCCATGGAGGGGTTCATACAGGTCATAGGCCACGCGGGCAAAGTCAGCCACGTAACTTGGAATGACCTCTGCGTCCGCATCGGCTGTAAGGGGTTCAACTTGTAGCATTTCCCCGTAGGTCTTAGCCTTTTTGCCCGTACCAAGGAGTTCTTTTTCGGTTTTCATGGACCGGGTGAAGTATTCCATGGCAATGTCCGCCAGTTCATACTTGCTTCTGCCTGGTTCAATCAGATAGAGGGCAATGAAGCCGTCAAAGTCCAGACCCTGGAGGTCAATGCCATACCGTAGTAAAATCAGGTAATCTTTCTTGGTATTAAAGCCGATCTTTTTAACCTCTGGGTCCTCTAACAAAGGTTTCAAGAGGTCAATCATGGCCGAGTCCCCCTGGATGTCTACAAACCAGCGGTCTTCCCCAAAGAAGATCCCTAGGCCCAGGAGGACGTCTGTGCGGACATTGGCCTTGTCAAATACCGTATGGAAGGCAAACCGACCCTTTTCTCTTAGGGTAGCGATCAGTTTTTCAAGGCCTGTAGCAGTGTTTACAAGCATGAGGTCAGGGGTGTTTTCTTCCACCTTCTCCGTGACTTCTTCCCCTTCGTCGGTCCCGTGGAGGGTTTTCACCCGGCTAATGAGGCTGGCAAAGCCAAGGTCACGGAAGATGTCCGCCACTTTTTCCTTGTCAGGAGGGAGGACCTTGAGCTCTTCCAAGTTAAAGTCCAGAGGCACGTCCACCATAATGGTTGCCAACTGCTTGGACATGATGGCACTTTGGGCATGTTCCTCCACCAGGCCTCGAATACGCTTGTTGGTGATCTCCTCGAACTTTTCCACCATTTCTTCAACGGTCGTAAACTGCTCAAGCAGGGCTACAGCCTTCTTGGGGCCAATTCCTGGAATACCAGGAATGTTGTCAGAAGAGTCCCCTTGGAGACCCTTTAGGTCAATAATGCGGTCAGGGAAGACTCCGTACTTTTCGTTAACCATGTCTGGGGTATAGACGATCTCCCCCTTACGACCCTTGAGGACTACTTTTGTATGGTCGTTGACCAACTGCATGTAGTCTTGGTCCCCGGTTACCAGGTAAATGTCCAGGCCGTCCTTGGCACATATTTTGGCCACCGTACCCACCAGGTCATCGGCTTCAAAGCCCTGGAGTTCCATGCGGGAAATTCCCATGGCGTCCAGTAGATCTTTTAAAATCGGCATTTGCTGGGCCAGTTCCGGTGGCATGCCCTTTCGAGTGGCCTTGTAACCGTCAAACTGCTGGTGTCTAAAGGTAGGCCCCTTCATGTCAAAGGCCACAGACAGGTACTGGGGGTCGTAGGTGTCTGTCAGTTTAAACAACATGTTCAGGAAGCCATACACCGCATTGGTGGGCACCCCGTCCTTGTTGGTTAGGTTTGCGTTTCTCGTTGCAAAAAATGCTTGGTTGACCAAGCTGTTTCCATCTATGATGACAATGCGTTCTGCCATTGTGTCCTCCTTCAACTCTTTGTCCTACCCTCTATTGTAACAGTTTCAGGTACGTAACGAAACCTTGTGAAAGAACATCCAGGGGCAAAAGAAAAGCATATGTAGGTGCAAATCGCCACTGCGTTTCACTCATACATATGCTTACCCAAATCTATGAAATTGTGCCACCCTTTTTCTTGGGAATCAGAAGGGAGACTTTAAAGAGGTCTCCGTCGATCACCGGGGTCATTTCCACCCCCAAAACAGCGGAAAGACTCAGGGCGATGGAAAGGCCTAGGCCATTGCCTTCAGAGGTTCTGGAGGCTTCTCCCCGGACAAACCGCCCCATGAGGTCCTCTATGGGAATGTTAAGGGGTTCTGCAGACATATTTTTCATGTCCAACAAGACATGGTCGCCGTGATCTTTGAGCTGGACGTATACCCGGCTTCCTTCCATGGCATACTTGCTGGAGTTGGAATAGAGGTTGTCCAGAATACGGTGCATGACAACGGGGTCGGAAGTAATGGACACCTGGTCCAGGTCAAACTCCTCCACAAGGTTGAGCTTTCTTGCTTCCATGATCGTCCCATACTCCCCACTGACCTGGTGGAGCATTTCAAGGAGGTTCATGGACACCAGGGTCACATCCATATGGCCCGAGGAGGCCTTGGAGGCTTCAACCAACTGGTTAATCAGGTGGTTGAGTCGTCCTGCCTTGTCCCTGAGAATACCCACATACTCCTGGGCCCGTTCATTGTCCAGGTCTTCCTTGGACAGGAGGTCCGTATAGGAAATAATGGACGTCAAGGGGTTCTTGAGGTCATGGGTCACGTTGGCAATCAGCTCCGTTTTGAGCTTCTCACTCTTAAGGGCGTCGGCCACGGACACTTCAATGCCTTCTTGGATACTTTCCATTTGTCCCAGTATGGGCCGGTAGCCACTGAGGACCGTTACCGGGTCCACCTGGTGGTCTAGCTTCCCATTGGCCAGGTTCTCCATGCGTCCAAAGACCTTAGACAGGGAGTTGAGGTGCAAGACCAAAACTGCCAGGCCACAAACAAGGAGGATCATGGCGACCACCAAGCTCACAGCAGAGTAGACCGCCGACATGGACAGGACCAGCAAGGCCACCAAATAAACTAAAGTGTAAACCACCCATAGGGGTTTAAAGACGTGCCGCATACGGATGTTGCCAATGGGTCTTAGGAGTCGCCCTAAGCCCCTGATGAACCAGCCTATGAACCGCACAGTAAACCAGGACCGCCAGAAGGTTCTGGCCTTAGCCCGACGGCTGATGGAAAGGATAAAGAGTACAGCCAAAAATGCCGCCCAGCCGGAAGCTATGGCCATGATTTGATTAAAGTTGTCGTACTCATGCAAGTTGGTCAAGAGAATAAAGGGAATGGCTGAAAGGATCATGGTGACCGAAATGAAAATTTCAAAGTCAACCTTGTCCATGACCCCCAGGTGAACCTCGCTGTCATACCGTCTCTGACCCGCCCCTTGAATGAGGCCATACAAGAGGATCAGAATTGCCATACCACCAAACATGGCCAACTGAACCAACTGGCCCACCCACTGGCGGAAGACTTCATAACCCTGGTATTCTTTACCGATCAGGCCGGTGTCATCCTTGGGCGAAATACTCGTGTAAAGCCGGACTGGTTCAGGATAGCCCCGCTTGGTCTCCAGTTCCTCAAACCCATTATGCAAGACTGAGGAATGCAGGTACCAGGCTATGGACCCATTGAGGGAAGACGTATCGAATTTTGACCAAAGGGTCCCGTTTGGACTAGAGGAATAGGTTCCTAGATCAGTCCCCATAGTGGACCCACTCAATATGACATTGTCTTCCCCATCAACCAGGTGGAAGGCAAACGTGGTGGAATAGACCCGTCTTTCCTTGTAATGGTCTCGCCCCAGGGCCTCCAGCATAACGTCCTCTGCCAACTTCCTATGGGTTTCCCGGAAGGGCTGCGTCTTCTCAAATTCGTCGGAGTAGGCATACTCTCCACTCCTGTAAAGCTCCACTGCCATATAGCCGGCATAGACCGCCATGGCAATGATCAGCAATATACTAATCCCCTTCACCAAGGGATGATAACTCAAATTTCTCAATTTTGTACCCAATACCCCACACCACCTTTAAATAAATCGGATTCTTAGGATCCACTTCAATTTTTTCTCGTATACGTCTCACATGGACCGCAATGGTATTGTTTGAGGCAAAGGCCACGTCATTCCAGGCCGCCTCAAACAACTCCTCCGTTGAAAACACCTTGCCCAAGTTGGTCATGAGGACTCGCAAAATCCGCCACTCCGTCGGGGTTATGGCTATGGCCTCCCCGTCTAGGCTTACAGATTTTTGGTCCAAGTCCATTTCCAGACCCCCAGTCCGAATGATATTCTGCTGGACCACCTGAGTCCCCAACTGGGTATACCTGCGGAGCTGGGCCTTGACCCTTGCCACCATCTCCAAGGGGTTGTAGGGCTTGGTAATGTAATCATCCGCCCCAAAGTTAAGCCCAATCACCTTGTCTGTGTTCTCAGACTTGGCACTCAAAAAAATAATAGGCACATTGGATGTTTGCCTAATGGTCGCCACTGCTTCAAGGCCATCCATCTCTGGCATCATGATGTCCATCATGACCAAATGAATGGTTTCCTTCTTAAGGATTTCCAAGGCTTGCTTTCCATTGAATGCTTGAAACGTGCGTATGCCTTCGCTTTTTAGATATATGCTAATCGCCTCGACAATGTCTTTGTCATCGTCGCAGACCAAAACCTGATACGTCATTTTGTCACCGCCTTTCCTCGATTGTAGCACGTTTCATCTTCAATATGGATTGTAGGTAAAACAAATTACAGGGGCAGGTGGACAAATCTTTCAACTTTCTTACGAGAAGAGGATTTTACGCTCATGTGGTGGGTTTCACACTTGTGTGGGGCTAGAAAGCTTAACTTCAGGCATAAAAAAACTGCTAGGCAAGTCTCAGCTTGTCTAGCAGTTCCTGTTGGTGATTTGATTGGTTCATTCTTGGTTTCATTCTAAGCACCTCTTATTAAAAGTCCGCCTTTTTAAAAACCAAAGACCCATTATGCCCCCCAAACCCAAAGCCATTGTTCATGACATATTGAAGGTCTTGGTGACGACCCTGGCCTAGGACATAGTCCAGGTCACAGTCCGGGTCAGGTTTTCCACTGCCAACTGTCGGCGGCACAAAGCCTTCTAAAAGTGCATGGACACATACAACAGCTTCCACAGCCCCTGCCGCCCCCTGCAAGTGGCCAATCATTGACTTGGTGGAGGACACGGCCACAGCCGATGCGCCCGCACCAAAGACGGTTTTCACCGCCAGGGTTTCAACCCGATCGTTCTGGGGCGTGGATGTCCCGTGAGCATTGATATAATCGATGGCCTCTGGCCCTACGCCAGCCTCTTCAAGGGCTTGTTCCATGGCCTCAACAGCCCCCCGTCCTTCTGGATGGGGAGAGGTCACATGGTAGGCGTCAGTGGAACAGCCATAGCCAACAACTTCCGCTAAAATGTGAGCACCCCGCTGCTGGGCGTGGGTCAAGGACTCCAGCATAAGAAAGCCTGCCCCTTCCCCCAGGACAAAACCACTTCGGTCTGCATCAAAGGGAATAGACGCCCGGTCGACATTTTCACTGGCAGTATGGGCATTCATGTTGGCAAAGCCCGCCAACATAGAAGGGGTTATACAGGCTTCAGCCCCACCTGCCAATATGGCTTGGCTATAGCCATGGCGTATGGCCCGGGTGGCTTCGCCAATGGCATTGACACCGGAGGCACAGGCCGTCATGGTCGTATGGGTTTGACCCTGCAAGCTTAGGTCAATGGCAATCTGACCTGCGGCAATATTAGGCAGCCACTTGGGCATGTATAAGGGATTCACGAACTTTTCCCCATTGCCTAAGTACTTCTTATGTTCCTCTTCAACCGTCCCAATGCCGCCAACGCCAGTTCCCATGTAGACCCCAATGCGGCTGCTCTTAAGCGCATCCTTTTCAAAATTGGCTTGGGCAAAAGCCTGGCGGGCCGCCACCATGGCCAACTGGGTGTAGCGGTCCAGTCGCTTGACTTGTTTTCGGTCCAAGTGGTCCTTGGGGACAAAATCCTTGACTGGGGCGACCACCTTGACCTTGGACTGGTGGCCCGGAATGACCTCTTCTAGAGGTACAAAACCATGACGGCCGTCCTTACAAGCTTGCCAAAATTCCTCTGCAGTTAAACCCGTTGGAGTTAGGGCCCCTAAGCCGGTTACAACAACCCGTTCCATGGTCTAGGATCCAACCTTTGCTTGAACATGGTCCACCAACTCAGACACCGTGTCCATGTTGGCTGCTGCGTCGTCTTCCAATTCAATGTCAAAGTGGTTTTCCAGGGCCAAAAGGATCTGGGAAATGTCCAGGGAATCCGCGTCCAACTCGTCGTATATAGCTGTTTCAGGTGTGACCTCTTCCGGGTCAACCCCCATAATATCCACAAACAAATCTTGTATTTTATTAAAAACCATAATAGCCTCCTTGATTGCTTTTCATTGTTTATAGTATAGGGGGATTTCATTCTATTGTAAACCAATTTAACTCATTAAGTTGACAATCGGGATCCCGACCAGTAGGATGGAGGTAACGGAGGTCTTGCCATGTTTTCAGATTGGTTGGAAAAACGAAAAAGAGACGATTTATTTCGGGAATGTCGCATATTAGAGAGCGCCCAAGGGGCCGTGGTCCGCTATCAAGGACGGGACCTGGTCCTCATGGGGTCTAACAACTACCTGGGCCTCAATGGCCACCCCGACTTGGTGGCTGCCGGCAACCAGGCCCAATCCACCTACGGCACGGGGGCTGGGGGTTCTAGACTGACCACGGGCACCCTGACCCTCCACGACCAAGTGGAAAAACGGATTGCTTCTTTAAAAGGAACAGAAGCTGCCCTGGGTGTGTCACATTTGGTGGATATCCAGGTGGGGACCCTGTCCAAGGCCGTCCCCTCAGTGGGTGGCTATGTGGCCGGGTCTCAGTACTTGATTGACTACCTGCAGAATACGGCTAGGAGTTTTATATACTCCACTGCCCTCCCCCCCAGTGCCCTGGCAGTGTCCCTGGCCGCCATTGACCTGGTGGAGGCTGCCGATGAAAAACGATCCAGTCTCATGGAAAAGGCACAGTGGTTGGGTCAGCAACTGCAAAAAATCGGCTTTGAAGTCCTACCCGTGGAAAGTCCCATAGTGGTTGCCCTGGTGGGCGATCCCGACCGGGCCTTAAAGCTGAGCCAGGGCCTGCTGGACGCAGGGATTTATGTCCCGGCCATCCGGCCCCCAACCGTACCCAAGGGGACCAGCCGCCTTCGGTTTAGCCTCATGGCAGACCATAGCCAGGACCACCTAACCCAGGTCCTATCCACCCTGCGGGCCTTAACCACAGGCGAAAGTGGGGCTTCATGATCCAGTTGCATTTTATTGGTGGCTGGGCGTCAACACCCCTGGTTTGGCAAGAAGTCATGGCAAATTTAACCCCCCATTTAAAAGATACGCCCCACCACATCACCTATTGGGACTGGGACGTCCTACTTGACCTGACGTCGAGTGCTTCATGTAACTTTCAAGAAAACGACCGACTGATTCCTGGAGCCAATCATATATGGATTGCTTGGTCCAGTGGGACCTTGGCCTTGTTTCGTTTGGCTGCCTGCTTATCAGAAAATCCCAAAAACCACCTCTTCGTTGGCATTTCCCCCATGGTCAAGTTTGTCAATGACGCCGGGTGGAAGCTAGGCTGGCGCAGGGCAACGGTGAAGACCATGATTAACCGCCTTCAAGTAGATACCTGTGGAACCCTAAAAGATTTCTACCAGTTGGCTCAAAAAGGTGGCAGAAGTCCTGGGATCGATCTTCAACCCGTGTTGGACCAGGTTCAAGAAGAGGGTTTACAACTACCACTGGCCCACCTACAAGATGGGCTTACCCTATTAGTGGAGAGTGATAAGCGCCATCAGATAAAAAAGATCAGCCACCCCCTTGTTATCATCAGTGGTGACCAAGACAGGATTTGCCCACCGGGCCAGGCCAGGTGGATTGAAGGGGAAGCCCGACAGGTCCAGTGGGTGACCCATACCCATGGCAGTCACCTTATTCCCCTAAGCCATGGGGCGGACGTGGCCAGGGCTATTTTAGACCTGATGGCTTAACAAATAACGGCCAGAATAAGTCAAAAGATACTGACCTGTATTTCTTAAACAATGGGATAAGACCCATCATTCATTTTATGGATAAGATAAAGAGGAAAAAATGAACGGACAAATAGATAAGAAAAAGGTCGCTCGGCGGTTTTCAAGAAATGCCAAGACCTATGACCAATACGCAAACGTACAAAAGACCATGGCAAAAAAACTCTTGTCCA
>CAYFHQ010000054.1:0-24628 GCA_964342805.1 uncultured Peptostreptococcaceae bacterium
CACTGGTGGCACCTTTACCATTACCAACTATGGTGCTATTGGCGCTGCTTATGGGGTACCTGTCATTCGCTACCCTGAGGCTGCCATCCTGGGCATTGGAACCATCACCAAAAAACCGGTGGTTGTGGACAATGAGATCGTCATCCGTGACGTCCTCCCCCTATCCATCAGCTTCGACCACAGGATCGTCGACGGCGCCGACGCCGGACGTTTCCTCATGGCCTTGAAAGCATATCTGGCAGACCCCATGTACTTATTGATGCGCTAGGAGGGCCCATGAAGAATTATGACATCATTGTTGTCGGCGGTGGTCCTGGAGGTTATGTAGCAGCCATTAAAGCCGCCCAACTGGGGGCCACGACAGCCCTAGTGGAAAAGGAACACATTGGTGGTGTATGCCTCAACTGGGGTTGTATTCCCACCAAGACCCTGCTTAGAAGCGCCAAACTCCTAAAGGATATTGAGCACGCCGCAGAGTTTGGCATTGCCCTCCCACCGGGAACAAAGCCTACGCTGGACTGGAAGCGGATGATGAACCGCAAGGACAAGGTGGTAGGCCAGCTGGTTGGAGGTGTCAAGGGTCTACTGAAACACAACAAGGTCGACGTCTATGAAGGCTTTGGCCGCCACGCAGGGGACCACCAAATTCAAGTAGAAGATGCGGTTTTACGTTACAAATCCTTGATCCTGGCCACTGGTTCTAGCCCTAGGATGCCGTCTACCATCGCAGGTTTACAGCAAGGGGTGGACCAGGGTGTTGTGATCGACTCCACTGGTGCCCTACAACTGGACAAGCAGCCCGACTCCATTGTTGTTGTGGGAGGCGGTGTGATTGGGGTGGAGTTCGCAACCCTCTTTAATACCCTGGGGACCCAGGTAACCATCCTCCAACGGGCCAGTGAGATTTTGAACTTCCTGGATGAGGATGTGAAGGAGCTCATGCAGCGACACATGAAACGCCACGGGGTCACCATTGTGACCGGGGCAGATGTAAAAGCAGTGGAGGGAAATGCTGTCATCGCTTTGGTCGATGGCAAAGAAGAACGATTTGAAGGTGAAAAGATTTTAGCTAGCTTGGGCCGTGTGCCCAATCTTGGGGGATTTGAAGGTTTAGGCCTCGAGACCAGCCCCAGGGGTGTGGTCACCAATGAGTTCATGGAGACCAATGTAAAGGATGTCTATGCCATAGGAGACATGAATGGCAAGATGATGTTGGCCCACGTGGCCTCAGCTGAAGGCATTGTGGCCGTAGAACACATCCTTAAGGAAACTAGGCCCCTTCATTATGACAAGATCCCGTCCTGCATTTACTCCTTCCCAGAAGTGGGCACTGTGGGACTAACAGAAACCCAGGCCAGGGAGGCTGGACATGACGTGGTTGTGTCCAAGTTCCCCTTAACGGCCAATGGAAAGGCCTTGGCTGAAGGGGAAGCTGTTGGTTTTGTCAAACTCATAGCAGACAAGACCTATGGAGAAGTCCTGGGAGTCCATATTGTGGCCTCCCATGCCACGGACATGATCGCAGAGGCTGCTGCCTCCATGGAACTGGAGGGGACCATTCATGATCTGGCCAGGACCGTACATCCACATCCAACCCTTTCTGAAATTGTCATGGAAGCTGCCCACGGGGCAGTTGGCAAACCCATCCACATGGCCAAGTAGGTCACCGGTGGGTCAAGCCCTCAGAAAGTAAGCCTTTGAGCACCTATCAGCATACAAATTACCCTGTGCTGATGGGTGCTTTTTGCATGTCGAAAAGGGGTAGCGAAAGTCTTTATTTCATTTCGTTAAAAAAAACAAAATGTTCCCTTGTTTTTTCTGTTGACCTTTGATATGATATCTCCCTATTCGCATTTCACAACGCTTCACTTCTGGTATGAGGATTTTAGCACGAGAGGGGGAGTACCATGTCCATGGGTATTGCAATCATGAAGGCGTCTTTCAAGCGCGACAGGCAATACACGTTGAATCATTTGATCAACAATGTGGGGTCATTTTTCTTTGGGTATATCTACGCCGCCATTTGGATGGCCGCGTCCAAAAGCCCCGCAGAAGCAGACCAAATGGTTGAGTTCGTCATACTCAACCAAGCGTCCATGTGGATCACACTTTTTTTGCCTTATGGGTGCTACTTGGCCATGAAGGTCAAGGAGGGCACCATCCGGTATGAGTATTTACGACCTTATGGTCTCTTAACCGGAAGTTTCTTCGAAGTGGCTGGTCACACCCTATACAACTTGTTTTTTCGGTCAATCCCGCTCTTTTTGGGTGGCGTCCTCCTCTTTGGGGTCCGGATTCAAAGGCCAGACATGTTGTTGCCTTATCTGGTTGCCATTTTCAATGCATTTCTTTTATCATTTCTGATCAATTATTTAATGGGACTCTGGTGTTTTAAGTACATCAAAATGTCTGGTCCCCAGCTGTTTTACTATTTCTGTACCTCCATTTTAGGCGGATACTATATCCCCTTTGAGCGGTATCCGGAGTGGATGCTCCCCATACTGAAAAACTTGCCATTTGCGGCTGTTGGCCACCTTCCTACTAGGGTGTGGTTTGGCCAAAGTAGCCTGTTGGAAGTCAGCTTGGTCCAGTGGTCTTGGATCATTGTCATTTTCATCATTGCTTGGACCCTCACCAAGAGGTTGTCCGGTAGCTTTGGTGTGCAGGGGGGGTAATATGTTATTTACACTGATCAGAGCGTCCATCAAAACCCAAACAGAGTATTTCACCAACTTCCTATTCACCATGATCTCCAACGGTCTAGCCATGCTAGCAGATTTTTTTGTCATTGCCATCATCTTTGGTGGGGGGACCACCAAGGACGGTTGGAACATGTATCACATAGCCGTCCTGTACTCCGTGATCCAGATCGGCTTCGGGCTCTTTCGTACTTTCGGTGAGGGGGTCCATCGGTTTGAAGAATTGATTTTGTCCGGGGGATTTGACATCCTCCTCCTGAGACCTGCCCCAACACTGCTGCAAGTAGCCCTTCGGATTGTTGACCTCAAGCGGGTCGGTGTTGTCATTCAGGGTCTGGCTGTAGGCCTTTGGGGGCTGGCCCATTTATCGGTTCCCCTGGACCGACTGATATTTTATCCCTTGTTAATGATAGCGAGCACCCTGATGAGTGCCTGTGTGTCCACTGCCATTGCGGCCATTGCCTTTTGGAGTGGGAAAAATGAGGACATTAATATCATCGGCCTTTATGCTACCCGAACGGCGGGGTCTTGGCCCTTGACCATTTATAGCTCCTTTATTCAGAAGTTGATTACCTTTGTCATCCCCTTTGCGACGGTTGGCTACTACCCTGTTTCATACATCTTGGGTTTTACAGATCATATGGGGGCCTTACTGGCTCCTGTCATAGCCCTAGCCATCACCATACCGGCGGCCTTGCGCTTCTGGTCATTGGGTGTGTCCCGTTATACAAGTACAGGAACCTAAGGAGGGAACATGAGCATTATTCAAACTGAAAACGTCAGTAGGTCCTACACGGTCTATGAACGGGTGGGCTTCATGGGCAAGAAGGCTCGAACCGTCCATGCCCTTCAGGGACTCAACTTGGAAATTGAAAGAGGAGACTTCCTCGGCTATATTGGACCCAATGGGGCTGGGAAATCGACGACCATTAAGCTCTTGACGGGTATCTTAAAACCCAGTGGTGGCAAGGTCAGTATATTGGGTTACGACCCCCATAGACAAAGAAAGGCCTATGTCCGTAAGATCGGTGCGGTCTTTGGTCAGAAGACGCAATTATGGTGGGACTTGCCGGTGTGTGACTCCTATGAATTGCTAAGGGGTATCCACCAAATCCCCAAGTCAACCTACTTGCCCCATATGGAAAAACTGAAAGAAAAACTTGAACTGGAAGAGATTTGGATGCAGCCTGTCCGTCAGTTGAGTTTGGGACAAAGAATGCGGGCTGAGCTGGCGGCGGCCTTGGTCCACCAGCCAGAGATCCTTTTTTTAGACGAACCCACCATTGGTCTAGACATCGTCACCAAGCGCAAGGTCAAGACCTTTCTCAAGCAGCTCAACGATGAAGGCATGACCATTGTTTTGACCTCCCATGACCTGGGGGACATTGAAGACTTGTGTCGCACCCTACTCATTCTTGACCGGGGGCAGGTGGTCTACCGGGGAGACGTCAAATCCCTCAATACGGTGACCAGTTTACCAACCCTTGTTGTGTCACGGTTGAGCGCATCTCAGCCGCAGGCTGAAAGTCAGTTAAGAGGGTTTATTGACCAGTATGGGGGAGAATGGGACTCTGATAGATTGGAGTTGAAAATCCACCTGCCTCAGTCCATGCGGCCTACGGAAATGATGCAAATGCTCCTGAAAGACCTCCCTGTGGAAGACATCCGGGTGGAGGAACCTGATATTGAGGAGATTATTCATACTATTTTTCTTGATCAAAAGCAGAAAGTAGTATAGGAGAACCATAGAACATATACCAGTAAAGGCACACCTGGAAACCTCTTGTACAGGAGGAAGGGTGTGCTTTTTTACGTCCAACATCGTTGTGATTTCAAGGGAACTTGGTTATACTGGGTATAGGTATTCACGCTTGAATATGAAGGAGCTCACATGGAAAAAACGATAGGATTTATTGGTGCAGGGAATATGGGTGGTGCAATGATCGGTGGCATGGTGTCCAGCGGTTTGGTAACGCCTGATCAGATTATCGCTTCTGAGCTCAATGGTCAGCGTCGTAAGGAATTGGAAGCTGAGTTTGGCATCCGGACCACATCAGACATGTTGGATGTGGTTGCCCTGGCGGACTATATTATTTTGGCTGTGAAGCCGTACATCTACGACCAAGTCATGGAAACGATTGGTCGCAAGCTCAGGGAGGACCAAGTGGTCATTTCCATTGCCGCAGGCATGCCCCTGGGTCGAATGGAAGCTGTCCTAGGTGAGGACACGAAAATAGTGAAGACCATGCCCAATACGCCAGCCCTTGTGGGTCAAGGTATGACGGCCGTTTGCACTAATGGTAAGGTGTCAGAAGTAGAGTTGGAAGAGGTCATGACTCTTTTTAGAAGTTTTGGTAAGGCAGAGCAGGTTCCCGAGCACTTATTTGACGCAGTGATCGGAGCATCTGGGTCATCGCCGGCTTATATGTTTATGTTTTTGGAAGCCATAGCAGACGCTGTTGTAAAGGCAGGCATGCCACGACAACAAGCCTATACCTTTGCGGCCCAGGCCATGAAGGGGGCGGCGGAAATGGTCTTGGAAACGGGACAACATCCAGGTGCCCTAAAGGACATGGTTTGCTCTCCAGGCGGGACAACCATTGAAGCGGTTACGGTTCTTGATCAAGAAGGATTGCGTGGCGCAGTAACCAAGGCCGTTGACGCATGTGTAAAAAAGAGTATAGAGATGAACCAATAAAAATAGAGATGAATCAATAATAAATTGTAGAAAGTATCCAAAGGAATCTATTCAGGGTCGTCGTAAGAGTATAGGGTGAGTGAACGGAAACGATCCAGGGGGTAAACATGAATCAGAACAGGTGGAAGGTGTTGTGGGCAGTGTTTGGTGTGATCGCCATTACCAACATTGTTGGTCTCGCAGCACAAGTGATAACAGGAAACGTATTGATCAGTGCGGGGAGCGCCTTACTGGTAGCAGCCGTGCTAGCCCTAGTCATCAGCCGTTATGTGGGCCGGGCAATTGAAGCTACCCATGCGGTGGTAGACCGGATTAACAGTAATGATCTAACGGCTTTAAAGGACATAAAAGAAAAAGCCTTGATGGGTGACGTGATTAGCTCCATGAATGAAATGGGAGCTGTTCTACGGGGAGACTTCAAAAATCAAATTGGCGTGTCTGCCCAGATTGACGGGATCAGTGAGGAACTACAAAGTATTTCCGATCTCATCCACCAATCTATGGAGAACATTTCGTCTTCTACGGAAATCACAGCCCAGAACTCAGAAAAACAGTTTGAAATGCTCCAGTCGGCCAAGGAGGCCCTTGGGGGCGTTGTGACTTCACTTAAGACCATGGAAGGTGACATGAGTCACACCTATGAGTTTGCCAATGAAACCATTGCGTCCACACAGAAGGGGATTGAGGACACGGCAGCCATCCATGAAACCATGTCCCAGACCCGGGACCTCTTCATTAAGATCAATGGCCAAGTGGAAGAACAGGCCAATAAGTCCAAAGAGGTCACTGAACTCAACCAGTTGGTGACATCCATCGCTGAGCAAACCAATATGCTTGCCCTCAATGCTTCCATTGAAGCCGCCAGGGCGGGAGAACATGGTAGAGGCTTTGCCATTGTCGCCACGGAAGTGTCCAAGTTGGCCAGTGAAACCAATAAGGTTTCTGAGAAAATCAGCGGCGTGATTGGGGACCTGCAAAAGGGTCTTCAAGAAATCCACACTTCCGTTGAACAGGATTTAGCTATTGTGGAATCCGGCTACGAGAAAGCCCAAGAAACCATTGAGGACTTTGAAGCGGTTCAGAGTAGCCTGGAGCAAAGTCGTGCCCTGATTGAGGGTGTAAACAAGTCCATCCACAAGGTCTGTCTAGAAGGGGAACAAATTGCTGGTGAAATCCAGACGGTGACCAACTTCTCAGAAGAAATTACGTCTCGAATGGAAGAGGCTGCAAGCCAGGTTATGGTTCAGAGTCAACAAACAGACCGACTGTCAACGTCCATGGATCAACTGAAGGAAAGCGCAGACGAGCTCATGCAGTTCGTGGCCAACAAGGTCATGCAGGGCAAAATGCTCAAGGATGTGGAGGTTGTTCGTAGTCGCCTAGACAACAAGTCAGTGACCAACGAGGACCTTGACCGAATGACCCGTGAACTGGGCACGGACGTGATCTACGTGACCACGACCCAGGGGGCAGTGTCCCACTGTAATGAGCGGGAGGCCATTGGCCTGAATCTTTTTGAGATTGATCCGACCTACCAAAAGCTGATCAAGGGGACCGACCCTTATATTACAACGCCTATTAAACACCGGGTTGAAGACGGTAAACTCTTCAAGTTTCTTGCGGTTATGGGTGAAGACAAAAAAGTCTACCAGATTGGCCTGGGGGTTGAAACCCTACTGAAGTTTTAGGTAAAGTTCTAAACCGATTGATATTTTCTAAGCTCATAATAAAAGCTCCCATTGTTTCAAATGGGAGCTTTGTTTTGCCCTGAGATCCATGGGTTCATGCAGGAAACCTACCCCTAAGAGCGAAACTAGTAAAGAATGCGATTGGATGGTCCCTTGGAGTCACGGGGGCCACTTATGTTAAATCTATGAAAAGGTTTAACATACTTAACATGATCATAACAATCAACCTCTATACTGACGGTGGGAACCAATCATTTCGCACGTGAGGTGCGTGACCATAAAGGAGGGTAACATGTCTCAGCAACATATACTGATCATAGAAGACGAGGAGCATATTGTTGAATTGATCAAGTTTAATTTAGAGAGCAATGGCTATAAAGTGTCCTATGCCTTTAATGGGCGCGATGGTCTGAAACGGGTGGAAATGGAAAAGCCAGATTTAGTCCTCCTTGACCTCATGCTCCCAGAAATAGACGGGATCGAGGTGTGTAATCGGATCAAGACCAACCGGGATATAAAAGATATACCCATTATCATGCTGACAGCAAAGGGGAGCGAAACGGACAAGATTATTGGGCTGGAAATCGGCGCCGATGATTATATGACCAAGCCCTTTAGCATACGGGAGTTGCTTACCCGGATTAAGGTGATCTTGAGACGGTATCAAAATACCAAGCCCTTTAAGGATAGTGGAAAGATCACTGTGGATGACCTGGTCATTGATATAGACAAACATGAAGTTGTACGGGACCAGGAGTCCTTCCAGTTGACCCTGAAGGAGTTTGAACTTTTGCGGATCCTTGCTGAAAATCGGGGCAAAGTTCTTTCGCGAAACTTCCTCTTGGACGAAATATGGGGTTACGACTACTTCGGGGAAACCCGAACAGTAGATGTCCATATTCGCCACCTTCGTAGCAAGATTGAAGAAGGCAGTGACACCAAGTATATAGAAACCGTCCGCGGTGTCGGCTACAAGATCAAGTAGGTGCCCATGCAAAGAAAAATCAACCTCCTTTTGATTACCCTGGCCATCATCGGGATAGTAGCCACTGGCCTCTTGGCCCATGCCTTGTTGCAGGGGCAGTTTATTGAAGGGATTGAACGCAGGCTAGTCACCAACGCCCACTTGGTACGGGAGTTTATCTTGGCCCAAGGAGAGCGGGACGACGCGTCTGTGGCAGCCTTCATAGAAACCCTCTCTGAAGAGGCCAAGGCCAGGATCACCTATATAGATGAACATGGGGTGGTCTTGGCAGACTCTGACGCAACAGCGACCAGTCTGGACAATCATGCCCAACGGCCTGAGGTCATACAAGCCTATGCTGGCCAGGTGGGGGTCAGCCAACGGTATTCTGATAGTGTGAAAATCGACATGTATTATGTAGCAGTCCCCATTTCTTTTGGTAATGACACCATGCGGGTGATCCGCCTTTCTGTGCCCTTGCAAGAAATCAAGGATTTTAACTACCAGCTACTTCGGTCCATTGTCATGGCCTCCATGTTCGGCATGGTCGTGGCCATCTTACTGGGCTTTCGCTTCTTAAAGGTGATCCTAAATCCTATTCAGGACATGATCACAGCCTCCAAGGAGATCGCCAATGGCCGCTTTGGCAAACATATTCACTATGAGTCCAAGGATGAAATGGGAGAACTTGCTGAGACCTTTAATAAAATGAGTGAAGAACTTGAAATGAAGATCATGGAGATCAAGGACCAAAACATCAAAAACTCAGCTATTTTGACCAGTATGTTAAATGGTGTTATAGCAGTGGACAACCACAAGCGGGTCATGTTTATAAACCCTGCTGCCGAGGAACTCTTCCAAATTAGAGAGGAGACGGTAAAGGGGAAGCACATACTGGAAATGTTCCGCAACAACGCCCTGGATGAGCAGGTCCAGACCCTGATCAATGATCATATACTGACAACCATTGAAGTGGAAATCGAAGAACCTAGACATCGGATTTTGAATCTGCATTCAAACCCTATTGTGAGTTCCAAGAGGGCCAACGAACGAATTGGGGTCGTGATCATTATTGCAGATGTCACGGAAATGCGTAAGCTAGAGATCATGCGGAAAGACTTTGTAGCTAATGTCTCCCATGAACTGAAAACTCCATTGACATCCATCAAGGGTTTTGTTGAGACCCTGAAGAATGGGGCGGTTGACAATCCAACTGTGAGGGACAAGTTTTTGGACATTATTGATGTGGAGACCAGCCGTCTGTCTATTCTCATTGAGGACCTTCTGGTCCTCTCGGATATTGAAAAGCGAAACACCATGATCGAAAAATCTGAGATCGATGTGGTCCGTGCTTCAGACGAGGTTTGTCAGATGATGGGGGCCATTGCTTCCAAAAAGAACATTCGGATTCACTTTGCAGGTCATGATGAAATTCCTGACTTGTTTGGCAATGTGAGCTGGTACAAGCAGATGTTGATCAACCTTGTGGACAACGCTGTTAAGTACACCCCTCAAGATGGCCAAGTTTGGGTGTCTCTGGACGAAATCAACGATGAGCTTCGAATTGCCGTGAAGGATAACGGGATTGGCATAGAAGAAGAGCATATTGAGCGCTTGTTTGAACGGTTTTACCGGGTAGACAAGGCCCGGAGTAGAAGTGTGGGCGGGACGGGTCTAGGTTTGGCCATTGTGAAACACGTGGTCTTGTCCTTTGGGGGTCGGATTGATGTTCAGTCTGTCTTCGGTCAAGGAACGGAGTTTATTGTTCATATACCTCTTTACAATTAAGACTATTAAATAGGTTCGCTGGTTACAGCGGGCCTTTTTTGTGCCTTGAAACACCGTGATTGTCCTGTTTACCTAGTTAACACGCACTTAACCAACCATTAACTATGGCTAAACACATGCAGGTTTTTCCCTTGCTATAATGACCTTGTTAGGAACACATGACAAGCAAATGTGAGCGACAGATTTAATGTGAAATTGGAAGGGGAGTTCAAATGAATACATTCTCAAAAATGATGATTTTCGGCCTGATCTTAGTCATGGCCATGGGCGTTATGGTAGGTTGTGGTTCTCAGGCAGAGGAGCCAGCAGCATCTACACCAGTAAACAATGAAGCAACTAAGGAAGCAAAAGCTGAAGAAAAGGAAATGAAGCTTGAGGGTGCTGTAATCGTTGATGGTTCCGGTACAGTCTATCCCCTAATGGCACATATTGCTGAGGAATACATGGTCAACGAGCAACCAGGCGTATCAGTTCAGGTAGGCCGTGCAGGTTCCTCTGCAGGCTTCAAAAAATTCATTCCTGGTGAGACTGATTTCTCTGACGCCTCCCGCAAGATCAAGGATAAAGAAGTTGCCCAGCTGGAAGAAAAAGGCATGGAACTAGGCAAAGACGTCTTTGAGTTCGTTCTTGCCTATGATGGTCTAACCATGGTGATCAACAAGGACAACCATTGGGCGACTGAAATGACCAAGGAAGAAATCATTAACATGTACCTTGAGTCTGGTAATGTCTCCAAGTGGTCTGACATCCGTTCGGACTGGCCAGCAGAAGAGATTAAGTTCTATGGTCCAAACGAAAACCATGGTACCTACGAGTTCTTCTATGAAAAGATTTTGGATGAGCAGGACATGGTGGCATCAGCCAACCTGCAGCAGGAATACTCTACACTGGTCGACCTGGTTTCATCTGATAAAAATGCCATCGCATTTTTCGGCTTTGGTTACTATGTATCCAACACAGACAAGCTACAAGCTGTACATGTTGACTTTGGCAAGGGTCCAGTTGAGCCAAAACTTGAAACCATCGGAACAGACCTTGACTATGCAGGTTTTACCCGTCCAGTATTCACCTACCTGAATGTGAACTATGCCATGGATAAGCCCCAGGTTCTGGACTTCGCTAAGTATGTGGTTTCTTTCGAAGGTGCAAAGCGCCTAGCTGGTGAGAACGGATTCGCGCCGCTTCCAGACGCCATGTACGAAGACTACCAAGCCCAGCTTGAAGGCCTAAAATAAAACTGCCCCATAATTGGATAGCAAGAAGTATGAGACAGAAAGCGTGGGCTTACTGTCTCATATTCTGTTCAATGGAAATTGCTTAAAATTTCTAAATATACATGAAGTTAACAAGCTCTTTGTGAACTAAACATATGCATAACATTTACGAGTAGGTTGAATGGAGTTTATGGATGACTGAGATCAACATAAAAAAGACCCCAAAATTTGATATCGAGCGCCTGATTCCGGTGATCCTTTTTATCATCGCATCGATTTCTATTTTGACGTCCGTCGGGATTGTGATCACTTTGGTGGTAGACGCATATCACTTTTTTGCAGAAGTGCCACTGGCAGAGGTTTTTAGTACCAAACTTGAACCCCTACGAGCGAAAGATCCATCCTTTGGATTTCTTCCTCTGATCATGGGTACCCTGGTGACATCAATTATAGCAATGCTTGTAGCGGCTCCTCTGGGCCTCAGTGCAGCCATGTACTTGAGTGAGTTTGTCTCTCCCGCCAAGCGAAGAGTAATCAAACCCATCATTGAGGTTTTGGCGGGTATTCCGACTATTGTTTATGGTTTCTTTGCCTACAACGTTGTGACCCCCTTGCTTATGAACCTCATTCCATCACTTGGGGCCAAAAACGCCTTGTCACCGGGCATTGTAATGGGAATCATGATTATTCCAATCGTTACCTCTCTTTCTGAAGACGCCATGAGTGCTGTCCCCAATGCTATTCGCCAAGGGGCTTATGGTCTGGGGTCCACTAAGTTGGAAGTGGCCATGAAGGTGATTGTTCCTGCAGCAGTTTCAGGAATTGTCGCTGCCTTTGTCCTGGCAATTTCCCGGGCCATTGGCGAGACAATGATCGTTACCATTGCCAGTGGCAGTATGAAGAATTTCACCCTGGATGTCACCCAGCCCATGCAAACCATGACAGCCTATATCGTTGAGTTTACCAGTGGTGACGCAGGGAGTGGTACTGTGGGTTACTACAGCCTATATGCAGTAGGCTTGATTCTATTCGGTTTTACCCTTTTGACCAACTTGTTTGCCAAACACATCATAAAGAAATACAGAAGGGAGTACTAAGATGGTCGAGTCAACAGAACAAGCCATTGGGACTGTCCCCCGATCCCAAAAGTCTAATATTGATCCTATTGCAGCAGAGAAACGTATTCAGAAAAGGCGCTTGTACAACAGGATCGCTGAAGTTTTCTTTGCAGGAATCATTGTTTTTATTTTACTTGTATTGGGCCTGCTTTTGTATGAAACAGTAGCATCGGCAATCGGATGGCTAGATTGGGACTTCCTAATTGGTCGCCTGTCCATAAACCCAAACCGAGCGGGTATAAAGAGCGTCATCATGGGGACCGGCATGCTTATGGTGGTTGTAGCACCTGTGACCCTGTTCATTGGTGTTGCAACAGCGGTTTATTTGGAGGAATACTCTAAAAATGGCCCACTCCATCAATTGATCAGTGTCAATATTTCCAACCTGGCAGGCGTGCCATCGGTCATATTTGGCCTTCTAGGCCTAACAGTCTTTGGACGTATGTTTGGACTGGGGTCCAGTATACTTGCAGGTGGACTCACTCTTTCTCTTTTGGTCCTGCCCAATGTAGTTGTTGCCAGCCAGGAAGCAATTAAGGCAGTTCCCAACTTCCTCAGGGAGGCGTCCTATGGCCTGGGGGCGACCAAGTGGACAACCGTTCGTAAAGTGGTCTTGCCTACTGCAATCCCAGGGATTATGACGGGTTCAATCCTTGCCTTGTCCAGGGCAATTGGTGAAACAGCACCCTTGGTTGTCTTGGGTATTCCAACCCTGATTTTGAAGTCACCAGAGTCATTTATGGATGATTTTACGGCACTTCCTATTCAAATTTACTATTGGACCCTGGACACGGTCCTCACTGCAGAGTACGCTAACTTGGCCGCTGCGACAATTATTGTATTGTTAACCATACTCTTTATCTTAAACTCAGCTGCCATCATCATCCGCAACAAGTTCCAGAGACGATATTAAGCATTTTGATAACTGCTGGAACAGTGCTTGACCAGTATGGCGATCAGCAACTTGAACTGTAAAGTGACCAGTATGGTGAACAATACCGTGTAACATTTCATTGAGGTTGATAACAAATCTAGCAAAGGTAAGCTGGATATCACGATAGAGGTGAAAAAATGAGTAAACCGCCTAAGTTTAGTATTAAAGAGCTTGATTTTTACTATGATCATTTTCAAGCACTCAAGAACATCAATATGGATATTGAATCCAATGGCATCACTGCCCTGATTGGCCCCTCCGGCTGTGGGAAGTCCACATTCCTAAAGACACTGAACCGGATGAATGACCTTATTGAGGGTGTTCGTATTGACGGGCAAGTGAAATTGGATGGCGTAGACATCTATGATCAAGTAGACGTGATTAATTTGCGCCGTCGTGTGGGCATGGTCTTCCAAAAGCCCAATCCCTTTCCAATGAGTATCTATGACAATATCGCTTACGGTCCCCGTGCCCACGGCATTAAAAGGAAGTCAGACCTGGATGACATCGTTGAGAAAAGCCTTCGACAAGCTGCCATCTGGGACGAGGTTAAGGACCGACTAAAAAACAATGCCCTGGGTATGTCTGGTGGACAACAGCAGAGACTTTGTATTGCCAGGGCCCTCGCTGTAGAGCCAGAAGTCTTACTCATGGATGAACCCACGTCTGCCCTTGATCCCATTGCTACCCTCAAAATCGAGGAGTTGGCTACTCAGCTAAAAGAAGACTATACCATTGTTATCGTAACCCATTCCATGCAACAGGCTGGTCGAATTTCTGATAATACGGCCTTCTTCCTTATGGGAGAATTGGTTGAGCTCGGTGAGACCTCACAGATTTTCAGTAATCCAACCCATCAAAAAACAGAGGACTACATTACAGGTCGATTCGGTTAAGGAGGAAGCGTATGCGTTCAGTATTGGATGAAAGATTACAGGAAATCGAAGAGTTACTGCTAAAAATGGGGTCCCAGGTTGAAGAGCAAATTGATCTGAGCCTAAAAGCCCTTATGACAAAGGATCTGGAACTGGCCAACCGGACCATTGGACTTGATAAACGAACAGATAATTTGGAGTTAAGTATCGAAAAGAAGTGTCTGGATTTGATCGCCCTCCAACAACCCCTGGCAGGGGACCTAAGGAAAATCAGTTCTGTCCTGAAAATCATTACCGACTTAGAACGAATTGGCGACCATTGTGTCAATATCTCTAAGGTGACAATCGAAATGGGTAGTGAACCCTTTATTAAGCCCTTGATTGACATTCCGGAGATGGCCAAGCTGGTTAAGGGAATGGTGAGGCACTCATTGGATAGTTATGTAAAGGCCAACGCTAACCTGGCCATCCAAGTGGCCAAGCGGGACGACCTGGTGGACGACCTCTACGAGCGGGTGTATGTAGACCTATTGGAGTTTGTTAGAAAAGACGATGCCAACACCAAACAAGTGGTCAACCTCCTCTTCATCGGTCGCTACTTGGAGCGGATTGCAGACCACACCACCAATATTTGTGAACGAGTGATCTACATGACCACGGGGGAACGAAAACACTTCTAGAAAAACGATGAAGAACCTTCAGCAGGGCTTTCATATGTATAGTGATACAAACACAAAAAAGGAGCTAGGAGAGTGGGGGTAAGGTCCACTCCTCTAGCTCCTTTTGTCTACATATGGGGATATGCGACAACCTAAAGGTAGTCGATAAAGGCCTCATGGAGTGACTGGACAGCCAAACCAGAGGAGTCTGAATCGATAATGCAAGATATTTTGATCTCCGATGTGGAGATCATTTCAATGTTGATGCCTAAGTCGGACAGGGTTCCAAAGAGCCTTGAGGCGACATCAGCACTTCCAGTTATGCCTGTTCCAACGATGGAAACCTTGGCGACGTTTTTCTTGGCAATGATTTCCCCACCACCCACGTCATCGGCAAAGGATGAGGCCAGATCCATGGCGGTTGTCAGGTCATCCTCAGGTATGGTGAAGGAAATGTCATTATGGTCCTCGTGGTTCAAGTTCTGCAGGATCATGTCCACAGGGATATGGGCTTGGGCCAATTTCGCAAAAAGTTGAAAGGCGATACCCGGCTGGTCAGGCACCTTGGCCACGGAAACTCGGGCAATGCCACTATCTGAAGTAACACCTCTAATTTGAACACCTTCCAATTGATTCACCTCCACAATTGATGTGCCGGCCTCCCTGTTAAAACTGGACCGCACCATGAGTTCGATATTATATTTTCGGGCCAATTCAACGGACCGTGGGTGTAAGACACCAGCTCCTAATTTGGCCAGTTCCAACATTTCGTCATAGCTGACAGCGGCTAGTTTTTTTGCTGAAGCCACCTGTCTTGGATCAGCAGTATAAACCCCGTTTACGTCCGTATAAATTTCACAGCGATCAGCGCCTACAGCTGCGGCAAGGGCAACGGCTGTGGTGTCGGACCCACCCCGACCGAGGGTTGTAATGTCTCCTAGGGAAGTGACCCCCTGAAAACCTGCAGCGATGACAATCTTGCCCTGGTCCAGTTCTCCCAGTATTCGGGCGGCAGAAATATCTGCGATCCGGGCCTTTTTATGGACAGCGTCTGTCTGGATGCCACATTGGCTGCCTGTCAGAGAAATAGCTTCATGACCCAGGGCCTGGATGGCCATGGCTAGAAGGGAGATGGACACCTGTTCGCCTGTGGACAAGAGGACATCCATTTCACGGGGATCAGGGCGTTTGTCAATGGAGAGGGCCATGGCCACCAGGTGGTCTGTGGTTTTGCCCATGGCAGAGACCACTACTATAACAGGGTGACCCTGGTCCTTATAGGAGACGATCCGCTGGGCAACATTTTGGATTTTCTCAATATCACCCATGGAGGTTCCACCATATTTTTGAACGATTATGCTCATGTTGAAATCACCTCCACTTGGGCGCCGTCAGAACAGACCTTCAAGGGTTTTACTGACCAGTGAACACGAAACTTGCCTAAGGCTTCTTCCAACTGCCCCAGATTTAGTCCCTGGGCAGGAAAGAGGGCGATCAGGGTAGGTCCTGCACCACTGATCATGGTAGCCAAGGCCCCACTGGCTTGGACCGTGTCCATTACTGCCTGTCCGTCTGGTATGAGATCGATCCGGTAGGGCTGGTGGATGCGGTCTTTAAAAGCCTTTTGAAGCCCATGGAAGGACTGGTTTTGAAGGGCTGCAATCACATAACCCATTCGGGAAATGTTATAAATGCAATCCTCTCTTGTGTAGTGGCTGGGCAGGGCTGCCCGGGCTTCCTTGGTCGACAATTGATATTCTGGGATCAGGGCCACTGGGGTCAGGTCCTCAGGCCAGGAAACCTCCTGGGAGAAAACGGCCCCCTGGTCAGAAAAGGAGATAACCAGGCCACCGAGGAGGGCGGGAACCACATTGTCTGGGTGGCCTTCGATAGCGGTCACCCAGTCCACCAAGTCTTGGCTGGACATGGGGTTGTCGCAAAGGGCATTGGCCCCTAAAACCCCTGCAACAATCGATGCGGCCGAACTGCCCAAACCTCTAGAAAGCGGGACTTCACACTCGCCCATGGTTAAGGTGAATCCAGTTTGTCCTTGCCCCAGTTTGCTCAAGGTTGCCCTTAAGGAGGTCAGGACCAGGTTCTCCCGGTCTGGAACCAACTCAGGTCCCAACCAATGGACTTCCTGGGCGCCATTAGAATTCACTTCAAGGGTTACTTCATTATATAAGGATAGGGCCATTCCAATGGTGTCAAAGCCAGGTCCCAAGTTGGCTGTAGTTGCGGGTACACGTATTTTAATCATGTTTGATTTCCTTTAGGATGACAGAGGCAATGGCCTCAAAGTCGTCACTCAAAACCTCTTGTTGTTGGGCGAGTCCTACTGCTGTGTCAGGGTCCTTTAAGCCATTACCAGTGAGGACACAAACCACCTTGCCCTCGGTGATCCACCCTTGGTCGTAGGCGTGTAGGAGACCAGCCACGGAAATGTTGGATGCGGGTTCTGCGAAAATCCCTTCTTCCCGGGCAGTCATTTGGTAGGCCTCCATGATCTGTTCATCAGTCCTTGCATGGATTTGGCCACATGATTCTTTTAGGACTTGTACAGCCTGGTCCCAACTGGCTGGATTGCCAATGCGAATGGCTGTGGCGATGGTCTCAGGTTGGTCAAAGACTCGGTCTTCAACAATGGGGGCAGCTCCAGAGGCCTGAAAGCCAAAAACTTTAGGGAGGCAGTCCACCTGTCCCAGGTCCTTGTACTCTTTGAAACCCTTCCAGTAGGCTGTGATATTCCCAGCATTTCCAACGGGTATACAGAGGTAGTCAGGTGCCGTCTCCAATTGATCGCATATTTCGAAGGCAGCAGATTTTTGCCCTTCAATCCGGTAGGGGTTGATGGAGTTGACCAGGGTGATGGGGTAGCGCTCGCTAATTTCTTTTACAATGTTTAGGGCAACGTCAAAATTTCCCTTTATAGGTAGAATGGTTGCGCCGTAGGCGATGGCCTGGGCCAGTTTACCCATGGCGATCTTGCCATCGGGTATGACAACAAAACAGGCAATCCCTGCCTTGGCAGCATATGCAGCTGCAGAGGCGGATGTGTTTCCTGTGGATGCGCAGATAATGGCCTTTGAACCTTGCTCCACCGCCTTGGTCACAGCCATGGTCATCCCACGGTCCTTGAAGGAACCAGTGGGGTTCAAACCGTCATATTTTAAGTAGATTTCTAGACCCGGCATACGCTTTTCTAAGTTGCTGGCGCGGATCAAGGGGGTGTTACCCTCATATAGAGTGATCAGCTGTGTTTGGTCAGACACAGGCATGTGTTTCCTGTATTGGTCAATGAGTCCCTTGTACATGATGGCCTCCTATTGGTAGACTAAGTAGTGTTTTGTCTTGTAAATGGTGTCCAGGTCCTTAATGGATGCGAGTTTGTCCAGCAACTCTCCTTCATTTTGTGTTCGAACAAGCCCGTGGACTTGGTCGTCTCGGTGGGAGGCCTGAATGCGTATTTCCTCGCCGGCAAAGGCCTTCAAAAGGGCATGGATGATCTCGCTTTTGTTACGACCCACCACCCGTACGAGCCATTTTCCTGGCTTATACCATTGTGTATGCAAGACCGCATCTTGTCGGAGGGCATTTTGCTGGTGCTCTTTCCGGTTTTGAATGATGTCAATGACGTCACCAAAGACGGCACTGGCAGTGGGCATTTTCCCAGCCCCTTTACCGGTGAACATGAGTTCTCCGACGGCGTCGCCAGTGAGGACAACAGCATTGTATTCGTTGTCAATACTCGCTATGGGATTGGCCTTGTGGACAACCATAGGACGAACCCCAGCGTATAAGTGTTTGTCGTTATACTCGGAGTAGGCCACAAGCTTAATGGTAGACCCGATGGACTTGGCACAGGCGATGTCCTCGGGCTGAACGTCGGTGATCCCCATGGCAGGGAGTGAGTCCCATTCGATTTGTTGCCCGTAAGCCAGTCTTGAGAGAATGGCCAATTTACGGATGGCGTCATGGCCCATGACATCAGAGGTGGGGTCAGCCTCGGCAAATCCTTTTTTCTGAGCCAGGGCCAAGGCCTCTTCATAAGCCATGCTGTCTGAAGTCATCTTCGACAGGATAAAGTTGGTCGTTCCGTTGATTACTGCTGCAATAGAGTTGATTTCGTTGCCACCCAAACACTCTTGGAGGGGTTTGAGGATGGGGATGCCTCCACCTACGCTGGCCTCATATAGGAGGGTTCTTTGTTGGTCCTTTGCCAGGGTTAAAAGGACCTGTCCGTGTTCTGCTATGAGGTCCTTGTTGGCTGTAACTACATCCACCCCTTCCTTGAGCAGGTGTGTAATGTAAGTGAAGCCTGGCTCAAGGCCGCCCATGACTTCGATGGCGATGTGGGGCTTCTTTGCCAGTAAATCGTCGAAAGATTCGGTAAATTTATGGTGAAAAGGATGGTGGGCATACTTTTCAGTATTACGCACCAAAATGGAGACCACATCTATGTCCATGCCAAAGCGCTCTTTGACCATTTCTTTGCTTTTTTCGATCACTTCATAGACACCAGATCCAACGGTGCCGAAGCCTAACAATGCGATTCGTTTCACGACTTCCTCCTATTCCATTGCGATGAGTGTGAGTTTTTTGACGCCTTCGATATTGCGGGTGGCTTCCATCAGGTCTTCAAAGCTACCACTTACTTGGGAAATATCGAAGGTTAGGGATACATTGGCCACACCGTTAATGGGGGTGTCTTGACTGATGGTGAGGATATTGCAGTTTCTTTCAGCCATATAGTCAAGGACATTGGATAGGACTCCAGACTCGTGAAAGAGTTGCATGTTGAGGGTAACTTTTTTCCCTAGAGCACCTTCGGCAAGGGAAAATACAAAGTCGCTGTACTTGTAGTAGGTGCTACGACTAATGCCCACTGCTTTTACGGCTTCAGTGACCCCTTTAGCGTCACCGTTTTTGAGTAGTTCTTTGGCCTCGACTACTTTTTGAAATACGTCTGGGAGTACATCTGCGTGTACCACAAGATAATTGCTTTTATCCATGATTGGCTCCTGTCTTTCTACCAGAGACAAATGTCTTTCTACCGAAAACTTATGGAGAGTATAGCATAGGAAAACAAGCCATGCAACAGATAAATTGAATAAATATACGAAATGTGATTGAATGCGAACACCTGTTCGTATATGCTGAATATGCAGGACTTGTCTAGGGTTTTACTTGAGGGTTTTGCCAATTGTCCGGTTTCATATATAATGGACTGGTGGTGTTTTTGTTTCAGCACCACATAATGAATAAAGAGGTGAGTTTTTTTGGCGAATCAGAGGAACAATACGTACGATAATACCAGTATCTCCTCATTAAAGGGAGAGGAGCGGGTTCGGAAGAGACCGTCTGTTATCTTTGGCTCAGATGGGCTGGAAGGTTGTCAGCACAGTTTCTTCGAAATCCTATCTAACTCCATTGATGAGGCCCGTGAAGGTCATGGCTCTGAAATTGAAGTGATCAGACATAACGACCGTTCAATTACTGTGAAGGATAATGGCCGAGGCATACCGGTGGATTGGAACCCCAATGAGGAACGTTACAATTGGGAACTGATCTATTGTGAACTGTATGCAGGCGGCAAATATAACACCAACGATGGTGAAAACTATGAGTATTCTCTGGGGTTGAATGGCTTGGGGGCATGTGCTACCCAGTATGCTTCAGAGTACTTTGATGTGACTGTCTACCGGGATGGCCACCGTTATGATCTACATTTTGAAAAGGGTCGAAATGTGGGTGGTCTTGTCAAGGAAGCCTACAATGGTCGAAAGACCGGAACGACTCAGAAATGGCGGCCTGATTTAGACGTGTTCACGGACATCAACGTCCCACTTGAGTTCTTTCAAGATGTATTGAAAAAGCAAGCGATTGTCAACGCAGGCTTGAAGTTTGTCTTGAAAGACGAACTCAGCAATACCGTTCATGAGTACGTGTATGAAAATGGGATCATGGACTACATCGAAGAGGTCAATGATCAGAAGAACTTTACTGCCCCAATCCTGATTAAGGGTGAGGGAAGTGGTAAGGATCGTGATGATAAACCGGAGTACCGGGTCAAGGCTGAACTGGCTTTCTCATTTAACAATGAGGTGAATGTTCTGGAATACTACCACAACTCCAGTTTTCTTGAACATGGGGGTTCTCCAGACAAGGCAGTGAAGCAAGCCTTCATTTATGAAATTGACCGCTTTATTAAAAAGCAGAATAAGTACAATAAAAACGAAAAGAAAATCACCTTTACGGATATACAAGACTCCTTGGTATTGGTTTCTAACTCTTTTTCCACGATGACCTCTTATGAAAACCAAACGAAAAAGGCCATTACCAATCGCTTCGTCCAGGAGTTTATTTCTGATTTAGTCAAACAACAGCTGGAAATTTACTTTATTGAACATGAACCTGTGATTGAGAAGGTTGTTGACCAAATCCTGATCAATAAGCGAAGTCGGGAAAAGGCGGAAAAGACACGTCTCAACCTAAAGAAAACGCTGAGTGAGAAGATCGATATCAAGAACCGTGTGAAGAAGTTTGTAGATTGCCGGACCAAGGATGTTACCCGCCGGGAACTATATATCCTGGAAGGTGACTCTGCTCTTGGTGCCACGAAGATGGCCCGAGATGCAGAGTTCCAGGCACTCATGCCTGTTCGTGGTAAGATATTGAACTGCCTCAAGGCGGACTATGCCAAGATCTTTGCCAGTGATATCATTGTGGACTTGGTCAAGGTATTGGGTTGTGGTGTGGAGATCAAAACCAAACACAATAAGACCCTGGACACCTTCAACATAGAACGACTCAACTGGGAGAAAATCGTCATCTGTACCGATGCCGATTACGATGGTTACCACATTCGTGCCATGATTTTAACCATGTTGTATCGTTTGGTCCCAACCTTGATTGACCAAGGCTTTGTCTATATAGCTGAGTCTCCTCTATATGAGATTACAAGCAAGAAGGAAACCTTCTTTGCCTATAATGAAAAGGAAAAGAACGATATTCTGAAGAAGGTCAAGGGCAACTACTCAATCCAACGGTCCAAGGGTCTTGGTGAGAATGAGCCTGAAATGATGTGGCAAACAACCATGAATCCTGAGAGTCGTCGGTTGATTCAGGTCCTTCCAGACGATGTTGAACATACCAAGATCATGTTTGATGTTCTCTTGGGAGACGACATTCAAGGGCGTAAGGCCTTTATCGATGAACATGGTAGTGCATACTTGGATATGTTGGATTTAAGTTAAGGGGTGTCACATGGAACCAATTAAACAAGGAATAACGGATGCCCTGGAACAGAACTTTATGCCCTATGCCATGAGTGTTATTGTTTCCAGAGCCATCCCTGAAATAGATGGCTTTAAACCATCACACCGTAAACTGCTTTATACCATGTATAAGATGAAATTGCTTACGGCCAACCGTACCAAATCAGCCAATATTGTTGGTCAAACCATGAAGCTCAATCCCCACGGGGACCAGGCCATCTATGCGACCATGGTGCGATTAACTCGAGGCCACGATGCCCTGATCCATCCTTATGTGGACTCTAAGGGTAACTTTGGTAAGGTGTCTTCCCGGGACATGCGATTTGCAGCAGCCCGATACACCGAGGCCAAACTCGACAGGTTCAGTGCAGAACTCTTTAAGGATATTGACAAGAATACGGTTGAGTTTGTTGACAACTATGATGGGCAAATGAAGGAACCTGCCCTCTTGCCAACGACCTTCCCAAATGTTTTGGTCAATGCCAACAAGGGAATCGCTGTGGGTATGGCCAGTTCCATTTGTTCATTTAACTTGAAAGAAGTATGCGACGCAACGGTTGCCTATATTGATAATCCAGAAGTGGACTTGTTTGACCATATCCTAGCCCCAGACCTGTCTACAGGAGGCGACCTCATTTTCAAGAAGTCGGATATGGACAAGATTTACTCAACCGGAGTAGGAAGCTTTAAGGTTCGCGGTAAGTGGGACTACATTAAGGCGGACAACTGTATTGAAATCCTGGAGATCCCTTATACGGCGACAGTTGAACAGATCATAGACAAGATTGTTGATCTTGTGAAAAATGGCAAGGTCAAAGAAATCAATGATATTCGAGATGAAACTGACTTAGGTGGTTTGAAGATCGCCATTGATTTGAAGCGGGGCACAGATGTTGAAAAACTCATGGCCAAGTTATTCCGCTTTACACCCCTGGAGGACAGTTTTTCTTGTAACTTCAACATCCTCGTAGATGGCCGTCCTCGTGTAATGGGGATAAAAGAAATTATCAAGGAGTGGTTGCGCTTTCGTATGGGGTGCATCCGTAATCAGCTGGAGTTCGATATTGCTAAGCTTGCCGACAAACTCCACTTGCTACGGGGTCTTGAAAAGGTACTCCTGGATATTGATAAAGTGATCCGGATCATTCGTGAGACTGAAAGTGAAAAGGATGTTATACCAAACTTGATGTCAGCCTTTGATTTAGATGAGGAACAGGCTGAGTATGTGGCAGACATTCGACTTAGAAATATCAATAAGGAGTACATCTTAAAGCGTACGTCTGAAATTGATGCCCTTGAGAAGGAAAAGCAAAAGTTAGAAAACATGTTGGCTTCCGACCGGAAAATCCAGAAACGAATTGTGAAGGAACTCAATCAGATTTCCAAAACTTTTGGTGCTCCAAGGCGGACAACGATTATTCATCCAGACGATGTTATTCGCCATGATGATACAAAAATGATTGAGAATTATAACTTGAAGGCCTTCTTCACCGTCCACAACTACTTTAAGAAGATTCCTTTGGTTTCCCTAAGGGCAGCCAATGATCATAAGTTGAAGGACGACGATGAAATTATGCTTGAAATGGATGGGACCAACCATGATGAAATTTTGTTCTTCTCCAACAAGCATAATGTCTACAAGATGAAAATGCATGAACTACCAGACCATAAGGCCAGCAGCCTTGGGGTCTACCTGCCCAATACCTTGGAAATGGAAGAGGGCGAAGAGGTGATTTATACGGTTGTGACCCAGACCTTTGAAGGTCATGTGGTCTTTGCCTATGAAAATGGAAAAGTGTCAAAGGTACCCCTTTCCAGTTACCAGACCAAGACCAATAGAAAGAAACTGGTCAAGGCCTATTCTGATTTCGCAAAACTCGTGGGGATGATGTTTATTACTGAAGACCAGGAGATTGCCCTTGAAAGAACTGCAGGTAGCGAAAAGCGTGTGCTGTTAATTTCCACAGACCTCATTCCAGAAAAAGCAACGAAAAATACCCGTGGGGTCCAAGCCATGCGGATGAAGAAGAAGTCATTTATTACGCGGTTTGGCACTGCTGAGGACTTGTCGCTCCATCACCCTGATCATTATCGAGCTGACGCCATACCAAAGTCAGGTGCAGCCATCGACCTTGAGGATGATGGGACCAGTTTGTTGGTGGATATTTCTTAAGAATTTCTTGGGATTGAAGGAGTTTGTAGGTTCATGTCGAATTTTATGTGTTAAGTAGCAATATGCGATCATAGGAGGTGTGACATTGAATAATCGAGAGCGAGGATCCCTAGGACGAATAGTAAAGTGGATGGCTGTACTCGCAGCACTGGCGATCCTCATGAAAGTGTACTACGATTTGAAACTCATTGACTTGGTCATTGGGATATTCAAGTTGGAGGGTCAGGGGAAACGCATAGCACGGGTAAACCAAAAGACACTCATGTACATTGTCCGCAAAGGTACAGATGATACTTTGTTCATTCGCAAAATGGAGCGAATGGGGTGGAAGTTCATTGCAGCGTATGGTCGCGGTTATCTGTTCGATAAAGAAGGCGAAGAAGTTTTGGTTACCAAGCGGAACCATTTACGCTATACCATTTATGAGATTCAAAACAAACCATTCTTTATGGATCATACAGAAAAGCTCGTTTAAGCAATTACAGCGGTGGGGTAGCCTGCCGCTGTTTTTCGTTTTTTGAACCCCTTTGCAAGTGGTTTG